>DATNBZ010000264.1:0-18925 GCA_035607285.1 Blastocatellia bacterium
GTATTCACGGTCTACGCCGGCGGAATCTTTTTGAGCATCGGTTACTGGCTTGTGACTCTCGCCATCTGCGGCCTGCTCTACCTGATCGCGATAGACTACGGCGTCAAGATGGACAAGATCGACGTTTCAGGACAACCGGCGCAGGCAGCCGCAACTCCGGATGCGGGCACGGTCACCGCTCCAATCGTGAAAGCCGCCGGCGAAGCCCGGCCCAAGAAGCGAACCGCACGACCCGCCAAGCGCAGGCGCTGAGTCTGATATGGAGTGCGGCGAGCGTCTTTGCGTTGCCGCCGCTTTAGCTTTGCCTCTTCCTATTTTTTGATCCAAAGCGGCGTCGATGCAAAGATGGCCGCCGCACTCCATAGGGACGCTCCTACAGGTTTGCGGCTTGCCTTACATTAATCGATGAGTGAAACGATAACGCAAACTGCGCCACCCGACTCTCACTCCGCACTCAAAACAATCGTAGACATTCCCGGCCTGTTGTGGCTTGATCTCGCCGACCCGATGAGCCACGATCTTGACGACCTGGCCTCCCGCTATGGCTTTCACGAACTGGCGATTGAAGACTGCCGCCATCACATTCAACTGGCAAAGCTCGACTATTACGACGGCTACTCCTTCATTATCATCAACTCGACTCACTACTCTGTGACTCCGTGCGAGGTGCAGGTCCGCGAGCTCGACGCGTTTCTTGGACCAGACTATATCTTCACCGTCCACGAAGGTCCGAGCGCGGCGATCGAAGAGATTCAAAAACGCGTTGCCTCGAACGCGAAGCACGTGACGCGTCCGGATCAGGTCCTTCACGCGATCATCGACATTGTAGTCGACCGCTATTTGCCGACGCTCGATCACATCGGCGATACGATAGACGAAGTTGAAGACGAGCTTCTTATCAGCCCGACTTCGACTCATCTTCAAACAATCTTTGAGCTGAAGCGGGGGCTGCTGCAGTTTCGCCGCGCGGTGTCATCCCAACGAGAATTGCTCAACCTGCTGATCCGCGACGAGAACACTCTGATCCACCACGATATGCGGATCTACTTTCGTGACGTGTATGACCACGTAGTCCGCGCAATGGATCTGGTTGAGACCTATCGCGATCTGCTGACCGGCGGGTTGGATATTTACCTGACGCAGATGGCTAATCGGACGAACGACATCGTGAAAGCGCTGACTATTCTGGCGACGATCATGCTTCCGCTGACGTTAGTGACGGGATATTTCGGGATGAACTTCGAATACCTGCCACTGCTCAAAAACCCAAACGGAATCTGGTACGCGACCGGAGGCATGCTGGTAATAACGATTTCGATGCTGGCATTCTTCAAGCTGAGAAAGTGGCTCTAGTGTTGCCAATCACCCTGCTTCTCTGCGTCCTCCGCGTCCTCTGCGGTTAATTCCCAGCACTGAATAAGAAAACCGCAGAGGACGCCGAGGACGCGGAGGATTGCCTGGCGAGCAACACAATTAATAACGCCACCACCACCATTGCTTGACACTGAAGGACTCGAGTGTAGACTAGACGTGTCGTCGCTAACCCGACGCAAACTCAGGGACTACCGGCGTCGCTCTAACGAACATCTCGTGCTAATTCAATCCGCACCAGGGAGCTGACCGTAATGCAGCCTACGTCAATTATTCTGCGCTGGACTCGTAAAGTCGCGCCTTTGTCCATCACTCTCTTATTATTGCTGGTCACTGCCTTCGGTACTGCAGCTCAGTCGGGGCGGAAACCGCCAAAGCCTCCCAAGTCGCCCGACCCGCTTCCTTCGAAGCAAGAAGATCCGCCGATTGCGCCGCCCTCCGAGCAGAAATCTACGCCGAAGATTCCCGTCAAGGTTGGCTGGCAACTCGACGCGATCGCCAGTTCCTCCATTTACGCGAGAAGCGTTCAGGAGAAGTGCCTTGAAGAGCTGTCGCGGTCCGGCTCGGTCAACGCGATAGCGACGGGCGAGCTGAATCGCAAAAAGGCCATCGACATGGCAAAGGCCTCGGACGACACCTATGTTGTCTGGTTTCAACTGGAGCCCGACCCCGCGTACAGCGACCGTTTCGGGATTGGCTCAGTTCCGCCTCAATACCTGACAGTCAGATTCGACGTATTCACACCGACGACAGGCAAAACCAAAACCAGCGGGCATGTTTACCAACGCCAGGCAGGACCCGGGGGCCTTCCAGTTCCGGGCTCGGGCACCAACGGTTATTACTCGCTCGAATACGCCGGGCGTGAAATGGCCGACCGAGTGCTCGCGAGCCTTGGTATCGGCCGGCCGCGTTGATTCTCCTTCCATCCGCACTTTTCGAGACTGTGAAAAGGCAATGTTCGTAGTCCGGCCTTCAGGCGGAAGTTTGTATGTTTATTTACGCACGACTTACAAACTTCCGCCTGAAGGCCGGACTACGAACATTACCTCGCTGGCCATCGAAAGATCTTTTGGTTAGTATCTCTGCGCTTCACTCGGAGTAACATCAATCTGGTCTTTGTTCTTAACAATCCAAAACGAGCTTGCACGAATAGAAGTCTGCTACGAGCGTCCATCAGATGAAATACGGCTTCGTCATAGACCATCGCAAATGCATCGGCTGTCACGCGTGCACGGTCGCCTGCAAGTCCGAGAACGAAGTCCCTCTCGGCACTTTCCGGACGTGGGTCAAGTACATCGAGAAGGGTGAATATCCCGACACTCGCCGGTTCTTTTCCGTGCTCAGGTGCAATCACTGCGACGACGCTCCGTGCATAACAATCTGCCCGGTAACCGCGCTCTACCGGCTCGACAACGGCATCGTAGACTTCAACGGCGATCGCTGCATCGGCTGCAAGTCCTGCATGCAAGCCTGTCCTTACGATGCGCTGTACATCAATCCCAACACCAACACCGCCGAGAAGTGCAACTTCTGCGCGCATCGAATCGAAGCCCAGCTTGAACCCGCTTGCGTTATCGTTTGCCCGGTCCAGGCAATCATCTCCGGCGATATGGATGACCCGGCATCGAAGCTCTCTCACCTTATCGCTTCCGAACAAACCGCGGTCAGGAAACCCGAGGCGGGCACGTCGCCGAAGCTTTTTTACATTGAAGCCGATCAGGCGGCGCTCACGCCAACAGAGCAAAGCCACACGGGCGGCTACCTGTGGTCCGAGTTACGAATGGACCCGGTGATGGCCGACGAGCAAGCGCTTGCGGACGCTGAAGCGCGCGCGCGAACCACGTATGACGTATCTCACGAAAGGCCGTGGGGCTGGAAGGTCTCGGCTTACTTATGGACCAAGTCGATCTCGGCGGGCGCGTTCTTTCTGGCGGCGATCGCAATGGGTTTTGGTTTCGTTCGAGACCAGTGGCTGTATGAGACGGCCGCGCCTCAGGTGTCGATGTTTTTTCTCGCTGCCACTGTCGCGCTGTTGGTTTGGGACCTGAAACGCCCGGATCGGTTCTTGAGCATTCTGTTTCGTCCGCAGTGGAAGTCCTGGCTGGTAATCGGGGGCTACATCCTGGTGATCTTCGGCGGGCTTTTGATGGCGTGGCTGCTGATCCCATTCATCGGGATCTTCTGGGCTGAAGGTCCGGTGATGTTCTTCGGCGCTTTGGCGGCGGCGATGTCCGCTGTGTATTCAGCATTCCTTTTCCGGCAAGCGCGAGGACGTGTCTTCTGGCACAGCACGTTGACGCCTCTTCACCTCCTGGTGCAGGCGATGGTAGCGGGCGCGTCGATTCTGATGATCGTCGTCGTAGCCGACTCGATCATCTCCGGCAGCAGGCTGGCGGGACCGGCCTGGCAGTTCCTCTATTACGAGTTCATTGGAGCGCTGGTCGCAAACGGCGTGTTGATAGCGGGCGAGTTGTTCATGCCCGAAGAAAACGTCGAGCGAATGCGGGCGGTTCGGCTGATCACCCGGGGCATCTTTCGCAAAATGTTCTGGGGTGGCGCGGTCATCATCGGAGTGATCATGCCGCTGCTCGCGCTGACCACCGGTGGCGCGCAATATCAAATTGTGGCGATTCTGACTTCGCTATCGGCGCTCGCGGGGTTGTTTTTGTGGGAGCATATCTGGGTGCAAGCCGGCCAGGCAGTGCCGCTTAGCTAGTTCCATGCCGATGTAGACCAACAATGGTCAACCCAATAGTCACATATAGGATGAGATCGCGAATCGTTCGCTCTTTCCCCGCTCTGTCGGTGAGCCTGTCTCTCATCTTCAGCTCACTCGGGACGTCCCTTGCACTCGCGCCTCCACAAACCGGAACTACACCGACGCTCAATCCAGGGGTGGTGATTGAAAGGGAGATGGCAGGGCTCGCCGTTCACACTTACCGAGTGGCGCTCAAGGCTGGCCAGTTTGTTCACATCGCGGTGGAACAAAAGGGCATTGATGTCGTGCTCACGCTTATCGATCCCAGTGGCGCCCCGCTGATCGAAGCCGATAGCCCCAACGGCGCCGAAGGCCCGGAGTCGGTCTCCTACATTGCGGGATCCACCGGAACATACACGTTTAAGATAAGCTCGCTGGAAAAACAAGCACCGGCGGGCCGCTACACCGTTAAGCTCGACGAACTCCGAGCAGCGGTACCGCAGGACAGAGCCCGTTTGGCGGCACAGCAGGCGTTCAACGAGGCGGTGCAGTTCAACGCGCAGCAAACATCCGAGTCGCTCAATAAAGCAATTGCGAAGTACGAAGCGGCGATTCGATCGTGGCGCGCGGCCGGCGATCGTGAGTCTGAAGGTTTGGCACTAAACAATGTCGCCCAGGTCTATTACTCGATTGGTGACAGAAAGAAGGCCCTGGACCTATTCAGCCAGGCTCTCTCGATCATGCAGGCGCTTGGCAATAAGCTTGGCGTAGCAACGACCTTGTCCAACATCGCCGCCGTCTACGAGGACTTTGGAGAGAAAGATAAGGCGCTCGATTATTACAACAAGGCCCTTCCGCTGCGCCGTGCGGTGGGAGATAAAGCGGGCGAAGGCGTAACGCTTTCGAACATCGGATTCCTCTATTCCCACACGGGCGACAACCAGAAAGCGCTCGACTATTTCAATCAAGCGCTGGTCATCATGCGCGCGATCGGCAATCGACAATACGAAGAGACAATCCTCAATAACATCGCCGGCACGTATGAAGACCTCGGTGACATGCAGAAGTCACTCGATCATTACGATCGGGCGCTGCAAATCGCCAAAGCAATCAAAGACCACTCCGGGGAATCGACGATCCTGAACGGCCTCGGCAATCTCTACTTCACCCAGGGTGACAACCTCAAGGCGCTGGACTATTACAACAAATCGCTCGCGCTGTCGCGTGAAGTGGGTGATCGCGCTAAAGAGGCCGCTTCGCTTGGTAACGTTGCTCTCGCATATGACACGGCAGGGGAAAAGCAAAAGGCGCTCGATTATTACGCCCAGTCGCTGGCTTTGACTCAGAGTGTCGGTGATCCACGCAAGGAGGCTGAACTCCTGTCCAACATCGGGGTGTTGTACAACTCGATAGACGACAACGAGAAGGCGCTCGACTATTTCGATCAGGCGTTGCCGCTGCTACGGTCAACGGGCGATCGCTCCGGCGAAGCCACCACGCTCAACAACATTGGCGCGGTCTACGACAGGATAGGCGAAGGGCGGAAGGCCCTGGAAAACTATGACCAGTCGCTCAATTTGATTCGAGCGATCGGAGAGCGGCGAACCGAAGCCGTGCTTCTCGACAACATCGGCGCCGTTTACGAATCGCTGGATGATCACAGGAAGGCGCTCGAATATCACAACCGGTCCGTAACAATCGCCAAAGAAGTGGGCGACAAAGCAACGCTCGCGACTGCGCTAAGGAATGTCGGGTTAGCGTGGCGCTCGCTGGGCGACAACGCCCAGGCAATCGTCCAGCTCAACGCAGCTTTGGAAAACGCGAAGGCTGTCGGCAACCCCAGACTCGTCGGATCTGCGCTGAACAATCTGGGCGAGACTTATCTCCTATCCGGAGATAAACGCAAAGCGCTCGACTTCTACAATCAATCTCTCCCGCTATGGCGCAGCGCGGGAGACGCGACCGGCGAGGCCGGAACGTTGTACGGACTTGCGCGAGCCGAGCGGGACCTGGGGAATCTCTCAGAGGCTCGCGCGCACATTGAAGCCGTGCTCGCCATCGTAGAGTCGTTACGCGTCCGATACAGAAGGCAAGAGCTGCGCTCGTCTTACTTTGCTTCCGTTCAGAAGTACTACGATTTTTACATTGACCTCTTGATGCGCCTGAACCGCGAGCAGAAGTCAAAAGGAAACGACGCGTTGGCGTTGCAAGTAAGCGAGAGGGCTCGCGCTCGCGGATTGCTGGACATGCTCACGGAAGCGCACGCCGATATCCGCCAGGGCGTTGACCGTCCCTTGTTAGAGAGGGAGCGCTCCTTGCAACAACAGATCAGCTCCAGAGCCGCGTGGCAAATGCAATTGCTGGCCGGCAAGCACACCTCGGCTCAGGTCGCCGCAGCCGCGACGGAGGTTGACGCACTCACAACACAACTTCAGGAGGTCGAGGGACAGATACGAGCCACCAGCCCCCGCTATGCGGCCCTCACCCAACCGCAGCCACTCAACCTGAAAGAAATCCAACAGAAGTTGCTGGACGACGATACATTGCTGCTCGAGTACTCGCTCGGCGAAGAGCGCAGTTATTTATGGGTTGCCGGCAAGACGTCGCTGGCAAGCTACGAACTTCCGAAGCGCGCCGATATTGAGAAGATAGCGCGCCGGCTTTACGTTTTAATGACAGCGCCGAACCAGCAAGCGCGAGCCGCCGGCCAGAAACGCGGCTTGCGAGTGGCGCGTACATCGAGCGACGATCGGCAACTACAGGACGCAATCATCTCGCTGAGCCGAATAGTGATCACGCCGGCGGCGGCGCTGCTCGGGACAAAACGCTTGCTCGTCGTCGCCGATGGAGCGCTTCAGTATGTGCCCTTCGCTGCGTTGACTTTGCAATCGAACACCTCGGCTGGCTACAAACCGTTGGTCCGTGATCACGAAGTCATAAGCCTCCCTTCAGCCTCCACGCTCGCCGTGTTGCGACAAGAACTCAGCGGAAGAAGACCCGCGAGCAGGGCCATAGCAGTCATGGCGGATCCGGTTTTTGATGCCACCGACGAACGCGTAAAAAAGAGCGCCGCAGTAGTGAAACAGGAGCCGTCACCAGCTCAGCGTGGGTTATCGGTAAGAGTTCAGAAGGCCGCAACTGAGAGCGGCGTAGCAAACGACGGATTGCTTATTCCGCGGTTGCCCGGAACTAGACAGGAGGCCGAAAAAATCCTGGCGCTCGCGCCGGCAAGCGAGCGAAAACAAGCGATGGATTTCGCGGCCAACAGGTCGGCAGCGACAAGCGACGAATTGGGTAAGTACCGCTTCATCCATTTTGCGACGCACGGGTTTCTGGATAGCTACAACCCGGACTTGTCCGGAATAGTTCTTTCGCTGGTCGACGAGCAAGGCTCGCCCCTGAACGGATTCCTGCGCGCGAAGGAGATCTACAATTTGAAGCTCCCTGCTGAGCTCGTCGTTCTGAGCGCGTGTCAAACCGGACTCGGGAAAGAAATTCGGGGCGAAGGACTTGTCGGCTTAACTCGCGGATTCATGTACGCAGGCGCCGCGCGGGTGGTGGTGAGCCTTTGGAGCGTGGACGATGAAGCAACGTCAGAACTGATGGCGAGGTTCTATTCACGAATGATAAAAGACGGACTGCGCGCGGCCGCCGCGCTTCGCGCTGCTCAAATCGATATGCTTGAGCAGTCGCGATGGCAAGCTCCCTACTTCTGGGCGGCGTTTGTGCTGCAAGGCGAGTGGAAGTGAAGTTGAGCTTTGCGTCCTTGCGGATCTTGGCGGCTTTGCGCGAAACTCTGCTTCCCCATTGAGGCTTATCATGGAGTACGGTTCCTTGAATCCAGGTCGTGATCTTGACGCGCTTGTAGCTGCAAGAGTCTTTGGAGTGAAGTACGAGCTCATTCAGAGTGATTATTGCGTTGAAGACCCTGAAGACTCGATTGCATATTTGGTCTGTCCAGAGTATTCAACCAACATTGCTGCTGCTTTTCAGGTTGAGGAGCGGATCGAAGAAATGGGACTATCCGAACGCTACGCTTATGCCTTGGTGGAAACGGTCATCCCCAATTCTGCTTTCGGATTCGTGAACCGCGGCGCATACGATAAGGATATTTTCTCTATGGTACATGCATCTCCAGCGCATCGTTGCATTGCCGCACTCATAGCGCTGGATCGACAAGCGACTAACCCGTAATCGTTCGAGATATGCCGGAAAACAAGAACACAAGCAACGAACAATCAAGCGAAGCCGTGCACCGGCCGTCGACGGCGAAGCTTGCAAGCTATCCACCTCACGAAAAATGGGACGACTGGGTCGAGTACGACTCCAGGAGTTGGCCTAAAAAAGTCGAGCGCCGTTACTCCCTTGTGCCCACAACCTGCTTCAATTGCGAAGCCGCTTGCGGGCTGCTCGCTTATGTAGACCAGGACACTGGCGAAATCCAAAAGCTCGAAGGCAATCCTCTTCATCCGGCTTCGCGAGGCCGCAACTGCGCAAAGGGTCCGGCCACGATCAATCAGCTTCACGATCCCGAGCGAATTCTCTTCCCTCTCAAACGTGTCGGCCCCCGCGGCGAAGGTCAATGGGAACGAACAACGTGGGACGAAGTGCTCGACACGTTCGCCGAAAAGATTCGCAACGCGCTGATCGAGAATCGCCGCGATCAGGTCGTCTATCACGTAGGCCGTCCCGGTCACGACGGCTACATCGATCGAGTCCTGCAAGCCTGGGGCGTCGACGGGCACAACTCACACACGAACATCTGCTCGTCGGGCGCGCGAGTCGGCTATGCGCTGTGGCAGGGCGCCGATCGGCCTTCTCCCGATTACGCCAATGCCCGTTTCATTCTTCTGCTCAGTTCTCATCTTGAGACTGGTCATTATTTCAATCCGCACGCGCAACGAATCATTGAAGGCAAGATGGCCGGCGCGAAGATCGCAGTCATCGATCCGCGTTTGTCGAACACAGCTTCAGCGGCTAACTACTGGCTATCGCCGTGGCCCGGAACTGAAGCCGCGCTGCTGTTGGCAATGGCCTCGGTGATTCTCAGAGAAGACTTGCTCGATCGCGAGTTCGTCCGCCGCTGGATGAACTGGGAAGAATTCATGCAAGCGGAACGACCGTCACTTCCCTGCACTTTCGAAGCGTTCATCGACGAGATCAAAGAGATCTATTCCGAATTCACTCCGGAATACGCAGCCGAAGAATGCGGCGTGAAGCCTGACACAATCATCGAGGTCGCTCGCGAAATTGCAGCCGCCGGTTCGCGATTCGCCTCACACGTCTGGCGAAGCGCGGCCTCGGGCAATCTCGGCGGTTGGCAGGTCGCACGAGCGCTTTACTTCTTGAACGCGCTCACCGGTAGCATCGGCACGGAAGGCGGAGTCTCGCCAAACGTGTGGAATAAGTTCGTCGCAGCGCCTTTCTCGAAGCCTGCTCCTCAGAAAGTTTGGAACGAAACCTTGTGGCCTCGCGAGTATCCGCTTGCGCATCACGAGATGAGTTTTCTCCTGCCTCACTTGCTCAAAGATGGCCGAGGTCATCTCGCTGCGTACTTCACTCGAGTCTACAACCCGGTGTGGACGAACCCCGACGGAATGACCTGGGTTGAAGTCCTTAGAGACGAATCGAAGATAGAGCTTCACGCCGCGTTGACTCCGGTTTGGAGCGAGACCGCATGGTTCGCCGACTACGTTTTGCCGATGGGCATGGGAGCCGAACGCCACGACATCATGAGTCAGGAGACTCACTCCGCGCAGTGGATATCTTTCCGTCAGCCGGTTCAGCGCGTGCTCCGTGAACGTAAGGGCGAGCACATAGACTTTACCTACGAAGCCAACCCCGGAGAGGTGTGGGAAGAAGACGAGTTCTGGATAGAGCTTTCGTGGCGCATCGATCCAACGGGCGAGCTTGGCATTCGGAAGCATTTCGAATCGCCTTATCGTCCGGGCGAGAAGATCACGATCGGTGAGTACTATCGATGGATCTTCGAAAACAGCGTTCCGGGTCTGCCCGAGAAAGCTAAGAAAGCCGAGCTCTCGCCGCTTGAATTCATGCGACGCAACGGCGCCTTCGCGGTGAAGAACGGCGTCTACGATCAACATCAGAGTCGAATCGCTGAAGCCGATCTCGAAGGCACTCGCGTGGACGAACAATCGCGAATCCTAAAGCCTGCGGCAACCGGCGAACAGGTGTTGGGAGTAATGATCGAAGGCGAACCGCTCAAAGGTTTTGTCACGCCTTCGCGCAAGCTCGAGTTCTATTCCAAAACGATGATCGATTGGAAGTGGCCCGAGCACGCGCTGCCCGGCTACGTGAGAAGCCACGTCAACTGGCACGAGCTCGATTCAAAAAACAACGACTATATTTTAGTGCCGACGTTCAGGCTGCCGACCCTGATTCACACACGATCGGGAAACGCAAAATGGTTGTATGAGATCTCTCACACGAACCCGCTGTGGTGTAACCCGAAGGACGCAGCGAAGCTCAGCGTGAAGACCGGCGACCTCGCGCGAGTGAGCACCGACATCGGCTACTTCGTCGTTCGCGTGTGGGTAACCGAAGGCATTCGCCCCGGCGTAGTCGCTTGCTCACATCATCTCGGCCGCTGGAGATTGAAGCAAGACGAAGGCACTGACCGATGGGCTTCGGCGCTGGTCGATCTCGAAGAACTGGGCGAAGGACGCTGGCGGCTTCGACAGATCGAAGGAGTGAAACCATTCAAGAGTGAGGACCCGGATTCAGAACGAATCTTCTGGCAAGAAGGCGGAGTGCATCAGAACCTGACCTTCCCGGTACATCCCGATCCAGTGAGCGGAATGCACTGCTGGCACCAACGAGTTCGAGTCGAACCCGCCCAACCCGACGACAAGTACGGTGATGTGATCGTAGACACAAAGCGCTCACACGAAATCTATCGAGAGTGGCTTCAGAAGGCACGCCCCGCCCCCGGCCCCGACGGCCTGCGTCGCCCACTGTGGTTCTCTCGCCCGGTGAGACCAGTTGATGAAGCTTATGTCATTGGCGATGAGTGATCCGAACCTGATGTTCTTTGGAGTGCGGCGGCAAGGTACTCCGAGACGCCGCTTTGTTTTCGATCCGTAGAGAAAAGCGGCGTCGCGGAGTACCTTGCCGCCGCACTCCAAATTGAGAATCGGGGCCGATAATTCTGTGGCTCCTCCGTTTTGACAAAGCTCTTTTGCTGTAGCTACAGTAAAGCATGCGAATCGAGTTCAACCCAACCAAGCGGCAAACAAAGCAAAGCACGGCGTGTCCTTATCCATGGCGGGCGAACTCGATTGGGAATCCGCTTTGGTGTGGGTTGATGATCGGTTTGAGTATAACGAGATTCGGATGATTGCCCTCGCTCCGAGAACCGGGATCCTCTACTACGTGGCCTTTGTAGACCGTGGCGAAGTACGAAGGATAATCAGCCTGCGCCGCGCGAATCGTCGTGAGGTAAAACATTATGTCGAAAGCTTCGAAGCGACCTAAGGTTCATTTGCCCAGCGCGGAGGAGGACGAAGTCATTACAGCGGCAGCGAGAAAAGACCCCGACGCTCCGCCGCTTACACCAAAGCAGTTGAAGGCAATGGTCCCGCTGCGGTCGTTACGTGGCCGGCCAAAATCTGAAAGCAAGAAGCTGCTCGTGTCTGTACGCTACAGCCCCGAGGTCCTCGCCTACTTCAAGTCCACGGGTGAAGGTTGGCAATCGCGGATGGATCGTGTGCTTCGTCAGTACGTTGCACGTCATTCCAGAACTGCGTGACGTGCGGCCTTACGGCGTTTGTTTAGAACAGAGGAAGGTGCGCTTCAGGCCGTGATTATCCAGCTTCAAGTGTTGCTTTCGTTCCACATCAGTAATATAGTCGCGCCGTAGCAAGGTCTAAGGAACGTTCCGGGTCCATTTTCCTGACTGGTAATTGGGGTTTCTTTCCAGCCGCGCATTGTCGCATGGAACGTGGCGCTCCCGGCACATCGTCGATCGCCAAGACCTCGGCGTGTAACGAATTTTCAGAAAGCTCATTACTCATGTTAAGCGATGACCTGAAGAGCAGCCGTGAGTTGATACTCACCGGCATAAGAAGAGGAGGACGCGCGATATGAAACACCAATCAAGACGACTCATTGGATTATTAGTTGTACTCGCGATGGCAGCCAGTCTGAGCGCGTGTGTGCGCCAACAGCAATATCGGTATGTGAACATTCCCGGCAGGCTGCCCGCCGTCGAGAGTCACGAGGACAAGGGCTACAAGGTCGCGTTTATTGAATTCAAAGACAACGGCAGTCCTTACGATCCGCAACAGGCGATCAAAGCCGAAGAAGTAATCCACACCGAACGCAAAGACTCAAACGGCCGCTTTGCCCCCTCGTCGGTGGTATTGATCTACGTTCACGGCTGGAAGAATAACGCCAACGAAGCTACGCCGCCGAACTACAAAGACGTCGAGAAGTTCAAGAAGACTCTTGAAGAAATTGCGCTGCTGTTGCCTCGCTTGCCGGACGGTCGTCGGACTCCACTGGTCGGCGTATACATCGGATGGCGCGGCAAGAGTCTCGATTTGCCGGACGCAATTAACTGGGTCAGCTTCTGGACGCGAGGCATAGCTGCCGGACATGTTGGAGGCCCTCGGATGAGTCATACGCTCAACCGACTCGTACAAGCTGCGAACGAAGGGCGGTCGAGACCGGGCATTCATCCGAAGGTCGTGATCGTAGGCCATTCCTTCGGCTCGAGAGTGTTGGAGCAGGCAGAGAAACGAGAGAGTATCCAAAAGGGCGAGTGCAAGCAGCTTCACACGAAAGGCGATCCGATAAAACCACCGGTAGACTTGATCCTATTCGTGAACGCTGCGACCGGTTCTCTGGTAACGCGCGAAATCATCGACGACTGTAAACCGCTGGAAGGATCGGATCCGAACAGGGCCTTTGTTCGACATCCCGAGTTCGAGAAGGAACTCTGTCCGCCTGAAACCGAGTCGGCGATCTGCCGACCCTACCCGATGTTTGTTTCGATCTCGTCCCGCTCGGACTATGCGACTAAGTTATTGCTCCCTCTTGCGGCATTCAGGCTGTCCGCGGCGCACACGTCAGCGCTTAACACTCATCGCGTGATCGAGCTCAAACCAGAGGACGAAATACCGCGAGACGCCATCTTCTCATTTCACTCTCAATACCATAGCGGCGATCACAGGTATGCGGTGATCCCAAAACAGGAGGGCCGCGTCCCCCAGTTTTGGATAATGACCGTGGACAAAAACGTGATTTCAAGTCATGGCGACATTTGGAACTCGGACTTCCGCAATATGCTTCTCAATCTGATGGGACAGATGCAGGTGGTGCCGATGACTTCCTATCAAAAGCTACCCGCCAGGGCGAAGGCAAGAGAGATTCAATAATCGCCGTGAGGCTTTCGACGTAGCTGTGCCGATTGAAATGCCGAATCAGCGTGATTGAGCTGCTGGAAGGTATCAGGCTTGAGTTTGTTGAGATTTCGAGTCCGATCGCAGTCTTAGCGGGTTTGCGGTTGTTTTCGTCTTTGCGCGAGGAATTCTCAACGCAAAGACGCAAAGAACGGCAAAGCCCGCTAAGTATGGTCCCGTGTCCAGCCAACATGCTCGTACACCACTACCCTTACTCGAGTCGATGACGCACAGCAATGAATGCGGTATGATTCGGTCGGCAAATTCCACACAAAAGTTATAGACCGATATAAAGGCTTGGAGGATTGCGATGAAGCTACAACTCTGGCGTCTGTGTTTCATAGTTTCCGCGTTGTTCATGATCGCCGGCGGACCGCAGCATCCCGGCGGCACGATGGCTGAAATGCTTGCAGATCCCAAGTGGGTCCCCGCCCATTCTCTCCTGCTTGCGGGCTTCGTAACGCTAATTGCCGGGTTGCTGCTTTTCAAGCGGAGTACATCATTACCGTTACCAGCTTCGGCTAATCGATGGCTGCAGTTCGCCATCATCGGGACGGTGCTCCAGACCATCGAGATGGCAATGCACACAGCCGCGTTCGTCGATCACCATCACCTGGTCGCCGGACAATCAACTCCAGTATTGACGACTCACCTCTGGCTTGCAGTTTTCTTTTACCCGATCTTCGGATTGACGATCACCGGCTTTATCATCGCCGGGATGCGTGATCGCGTGATCGGATCACCATGGATCGGCTGGCTTGGCATCGCCGGAGTGCTGGCCCAGGGAGCGGCCCCGCCGCTTCTCATCTTATTCAAGGTCGAGGGAGCCAGGTTTCTATTTCCATTTCTACTCTTATTCGCGCTTTGGTTGATACTCGCTGGGCTGTGGCCGTTGCGCGGAAGAGATGAAGCGATTGCCGATCCAGTATTGGGAAGCACGGCTGGAAGTGGGCAGATGTGATCGGCAATCGGACCCATGATATTTTCTCACATGCTTATGCGTCTCAAGCTGGTGCCGGGGTAGTGGAGTGATAGTTTTCTCCTCTGCGTCCTCGGCGTCCTCTGCGGTTGATTCCGAGCCACTGAGCAGGAAAAACCGCGGAGGACGCAGGGGACGCAGAGGACTGCTTGCTGGCAACACGCTAATACCCCACTACCGGCGCCCGGACGGCCCTAATCGAGTGGGATAAGGAGAATGACAGAGTGGTAAGAATTTTGAGTTTTCCTATTCTGAGCTCCGGCGCAAAAATCGGATATCGTGCACGAGTCCTCCTCGTTTTTTCTGTTGCTTTTCTACTGCTCTCTCCTCGAATGAGTTATGTGGCGGAAGCCGCGTCAGGCGATCTTGACCCTTCGTTCGGCATGGGAGGAGTGGTTAGAACCGACTTTTTCGGGCTGACAGATGAAGTACGCGCCATAGCGCTTCAGGCAGACAACAAGGTCGTGGCTGTAGGCACTGTAGTCACCCCAGCCTCTGGCGTCTCTTTTGGGCTGGCTCGCTACAATTCAAATGGTAGTCTGGATCTCACATTTGGATCCGGCGGAAAAGTAACCACCGATTTGGGAGGGACGCAGGAGGCGGCGGAGGATGTTGCCATCCAGCCGGACGGTAAGATCGTCGTCGCGGGACATAGTGGCGCTCCTTACTCGAGTGACTCAAGTGATTTTGTCGTCGCGCGCTACAATCCGAATGGGAGCCTGGATTCTACATTCGGCGTGGGCGGCATCGTACGAACACACTTCGCAGGTTTTTCTGATGCCGCTCTGGCTATTGCCCTCCAACCAGATGGCAAGATTGTCGCCGCAGGAGCCGGTGTTGAGAACAACGAGCCTGGCGGTGGTGTTTTCAATTACAGCGCGATGGCGCGCTACAACACTGACGGCAGCCTCGATCAGACTTTCGGCTCAGGTGGAAAGTTGAGAACCGGCGGCGCTGGAATTGTTGATCTGGCCGTCCAGCAGGATGGCAAGATTGTAGCGGCCGCTGGCTTTACCTTCCTTCTCTTCCGCTTTAACACTAACGGGAGCCCGGATTCTACTTTTGGTTCCGGAGGCCATGTAGACAATTCTGTAATTCCCGGCGCGCTCTTAACCAGCCTGGGCGTAGCGATTCAAACGGACGGTAAAATCGTTTGCGTGGGCGGGGCCCGTACTCCCTCGAGCTCCACTCTTGACTTCGGACTTGTGCGATTCAATACAGGGGGAAGTCTGGACACTACTTTCGGCGCGGGTGGCGTAGCAGTAACCGATCTCGGAAACAATGAGGCGGCCTGGGATGTTGCGATCCAGACCAATGAGAAAATAGTTATCTCGGGAACAAGCAACGAGAGGTTCGCGACGGCGCGCTTTAACCCTAACGGAAGCCTCGACAACACTTTTCAAATTGCGACGCCTGATTTCGGGTGTGTTAGTCAGCCTGTCTCCAATCCAATTAGTATTGCGTACTCTGTCGCTATCTACCCGGATGGCAAGATCATTGCAGGTGGAACGGCCTGTTCACCTCGAGACTTCGTTCTTGCAAGATACAACGGCGATAGCACCAGCCGGAATATTTGCATTCAGGATGACGGCAACGGCAATGTGCTAACGCTCAATTCGGTCACGGGTGACTACCAGTTCGTTGCATGCGGCAATGGGCTGGTAATCGGTGGAGCTGGGATTTTGACTAAGAGAGGCGACATTCTCACCATGCAAGACTTCGCGGGTAATCGGCGAGTAATAGCGAGGATCGATGGCGGCGCGAACAGAGCAACAGCCGCGGTGCAGGTTCTATCGCTGGCAACGACCTTCACAATCACAGATAGAGATACTCGCAATAATAACTGCAATTGCCCCTGAGCAAGCGTGGGGTGATAGTGTGTTGCTCGCTCACATTCGCGTTTCTCCTCTGCGTCGTCGGCGTCCTCTGCGGTTGATTCCTCGCCACTGAGCAGGAGAAACCGCAGAGGACGCTGAGGACGCGGAGGACTGCTTGCTGGCAACACGCTAATACGCCACTACCTGAGCAAGGTAGTTGACAACTAACTGTAGTGCCGGCCACCGTCACTCAATTCGCGAAGGATAAAGAATGAGAAAAACGGATTGCAAAAGACTCGGGCTCGCGTTGGTGTTCGCAACTGTAATCGTCGCCACCGGCGCCTCGAGACCGGCGGGCGCAAGCCCGCAGACTAACCAACAGACTATCGAGCATACAGACGTGCAGGTCCCTTCTTACTCGATGAAGTTTGGGGCCTTTGTCGCAAAGTTCGATCCCGGCGGCTCATTCACGCTCGAGGGCCAGGGCTGGCCCCAACTGGCAGGCAACTGGAAAAGCAAAGGAGATGAGATTGAGCTTACGCTTACAACGCCCGGCGGACCCAAAGGTTGTGAGGGACCCGGACGATACCGCATTCGCTTAGACGGTAACCATCTCAGCTTCGATCTAATATCGGATGAGTGCACGCCTCGGAAAATGATTATCGACCACAGCACCTGGGCGCCCACCGCGGAGCCGAAAGTCATTCCCCCGCGTCGCATCGTTCTAACCGCGGGCGCGCGCGCGCCTTCTAAAACGAACGGCGCGCGCCCTGACCCGAAGACCCCGAACACCGCAAACATTCCGTCCGGGAATTGGCCGTCGTTCCGCGGGCAGCAGGCTTCAGGCATAGCCGAGCGGCAGAATCTTCCTGATCGATGGGACCCGAAGACGGGCGAGAACATTCTCTGGCGCACGCCCATTCCAGGCCTCGCGCACTCGAGCCCCGTCGTGTGGGGCAACACCATCTTCGTCACGAGCGCTGTCAGCAGCGACCCGAAGGCGACCTTCCGTCCGGGCCTGTACGGCGACGGTGATGCATCACAAGACCGCTCGCAGCATCGATGGATGCTTTATGCGCTCGACAAACGAACCGGCAAAATAGTTTGGGAGCGTGTAGCTCATCAGGGTGTGCCGGTCGACAAGCGCCACATCAAATCAACCTACGCCAACTCGACTCCTGCGACCGACGGTCGCATAGTGGTGGCGTGGTTCGGCTCGCAAGGTGTTTATGCTTACGATGTCGGCGGGCGTCTTCTATGGAAGGTCGACCTTGGCCGGCTCGACCTGGGCGCATACGACATTCCGACGTACGAATGGGGCCCCGCCAGTTCGCCCATCATCTGGAACAATCTCGTCATCCTGCAATGCGACACTCAGAATGATTCATTCCTTTTGGCGCTCGATGCCGACACCGGCAAGACGGTTTGGAAAACCGACCGCGAGGAGCTTCCGTCGTGGGGCACACCTACCGTGGCGGCCACGTCTACGGGTCCGATACTAGTCGCCAACGCGTCTAACTACATCCGGGGTTATGACCCTCGAACCGGGAAGGAGTTGTGGCGGCTCGGAAAGAGTTCAAAGATCACGGCGCCGACGCCGGTCTTTTCCGATGACATGTTTGCGGTCGTCAGTGGCCGGGGTCCCGAACGTCCGATCTTTGTGGTGAAGGCGGGCGCGCGCGGCGATCTTACTTTGCCTGAGGGCAAGTCGAATAGTGAGGCGATCGTCTGGAGCCGCACGGGTCGCGGATCCTACATGCCGACTCCTCTGATCTACGATGGCATTCTTTATGTGCTCGGCAACAACGGCTTGTTTGACGCGTACAACTTGCGGACCGGCGAGGAAGTCTATCGTCAGCGACTGCCGGTGGTCGGCAGCGGCTTCAGCGCATCGCCGGTAGCATCGGACGGCAAGATCTACCTCTCGAATGAAGATGGGGAGATGCTTGTGATCGCAGCGGGGCAGAAGTTCGCTCACATCGCGACGAACTCGATGGGCGAGATGCTGATGGCTACGCCGGCCCTGTCGGATGGCGTAATGTACGTGCGTTCATCGGCGAGCCTGTTCGCAGTAGGGCGTAAACACTGAGCGAGTTCGGGCTGTGAATAAGTTAAGGCGTCTACCTCGAGTCTCCACCCTTGCCCTGGATTCCGCCGAGCCGAACTGTAGTGTGTGTCGCCGGTAGTTTTTGCGGTTTTGATTAGTTATCGGAAACTCGATCAGGTAAGATAGCAGCCCAAAGGGGTGGCCGCTGTGGGAATACCGGTCAAAGAAATTGTCACCAGTTTCACGCAGATGAACTGTATCCTCTTGTTAGGTCCTGGCCTTTCCACAAACAAGAATGGCGGGTCGCTGCAGCCCGGCTTAATCAATTATTTCAAAGAGAAGGAATTGGAAATCGAAGAAGACATCGACAGTCTGTATAGCTGTAAGAAACAGACAAAGGCCAGAGCCTACGGGTACCTCAAAGAATATTATAGAGACAATAGCGAGCCAAGCGAATTGCACAGACGTCTTGCGCGTATTCCCGGTCACCTCTACGTTTCGATCAACCCGGACTTAGTTATGAGGCGAGCGCTCGAGGAGTTCGGCGTCGAGCATGAATTCAAATTCTACGTAAAGGGCATGCCAAGTGAG
>DATNBZ010000269.1:0-119785 GCA_035607285.1 Blastocatellia bacterium
ATCACTTGATGTACTGTCCATCTGATCCGGTCAAGCGTGAGCAAATGTCCGCGTTCATCTTGCGAGGCTTGGGCGAGTTCAGTCCGCCGACCCCAGCCAGTCAGCGATTCAATGACGTGCCGCCGGCGAATGTCTTCTACAACTTCATCGACCGAATGGCGGTGCTGAACATCACATTGGGATGCACGCCCGATCACTTGATGTACTGTCCGAATGATTCAGTAACGCGAGCACAGATGGCAGCATTCCTGGTGAGAGCCTTCGACCTGTGAGCGTTGCGGTCCTTGGCGATCTTTGCGGTCCTTGGCGAGCTTTGCGCTAAAGTATTAATACGTTCGCGCAAAGCTCGCAAAGGACCGCAAAGATCGCAAAGAAGACGGATTTGCGCCGATATGACGTCTCAACGTTTGTCGGCGCAGCCGGGCATTCGAAACGCTCCGATCCTTGACGAGTAATTCGTCGCGCCTTTCTTTAGGTAGTCACCCACGTACCAGATCGTGCAGTCATCGCTCGGGTCAACGGCCGTCTGTGTGTAGTCCTCCCAGCGCATGACGTTTTGCGAGGCTTCGCCTTCGATGAGCACCGTCTCACGCAACGTCAACTGTCCGGGCGGATCATCAGCCGCTCGCCCTGCGAATCGTTGGCCGGCAAAGCTCGGCGTCCCTCCGAACGAGTAACCGATTCCGATGTTGCCCCGTCCGTCGATTGCCGGGCTCGCCATCCAGCGATAAAGCCCATCCGGTGCGTAGGTTCCCTGCTGATGTAATTTGACGCTGCGGTCCTTGTTGATTCGAAACTCGTACCAGCGCACGCCCCCTGCGCCAACCGAAGTGTTGATGGAATGAACGGCGACTACTGACTCGCGATCGCCAATCCTGCGATAGACGAGCCGCGCCATGATCTTGTCGCCCTGAGCGTCGAGCCGCCGATCCGTCCCCGGCTGCGGCACGCAATTGGTGAGTTGGCCATCACACAAATAATGGTAGGGCGCAACGGCGATCTTCTCCGGCCCGATGACTTTGGTGTTGGCCGGGTTCTTCCAGTCGACGTGAAATTTCCAAACGAAGATTCCATCATCCTCCATGATCTTTTTCAGTTGCGTGCCGCCCGCGGCCATCATGATGTTGGGCGCGCCGGCCGGCGGCAGACGCTTGCCGTCGAGGTCCGCATTGTTCAGGAAGTTCACACCGTCGATGATGACGCACTGCTCGGTAGCAGGTTCGCCCTTCAGCATCTTCGCCCGATCTGCAACGCAAGCATGTTTCTGAATTACTTCATCGCCGGTGCTGGTCGGAATGTAGTAGCCATCCGGCCAGACCGCCGGGCGCGGGTAGTCGGGGAAGAGCGGCCGCAGGAATTCGTAGCGATGGTACGGACCAAACGGATCAGGTCCCGTGCTTATCGCATAGCACATCGAGTAAGGCCCCTGTGGACCGGGCTGTCCTGCCGGGCCGCGCGGTTGAGGAGGTTGTGCAATTTGCGCCGGTGGACTGAACAGCGGAACGGGCGGGCCGGGTTGCCCAGCTTGTCCCGGAACACTCACCTGGGCGGGATCACCCGAGCGGCCTGGCTTGGGCTGATCGGGCCGGACAGCTCCGCGCCTGAAAGTAGGCATCACTACAAGCCAGCGATCCGCAAGCTGGTCATAGCGCGCGACGGCGTCGCCGTTATTCATCGCTTCGCACGCGCCGCCGAATCCTTTGAAGATCGTGTTGGTAGGCACAGGGCCATACAGCGCTTTGCCCGACGCGGGAAACTGCCTGCCCTTCTTTGTGAAGATGGCCATTCGCGTGTTGACGATCTGGAAGATGTGGTTTGGCCCGACGGCGAGGCTGTTGTCGGAAGGATTGCGCAGAGTGGCAGTCCCGTGGGGGCCTTCGAAGCCGGCGCCGAGTCCATCGAAGCTCTCGACGAGGGCAGCGGCCGGGCGTGTGCCTTGCGAGCGTTGCTCGACAGCCGCGGCGCCGGGCGGGCTGGTGATGACGGGCGGGACAATCGGTGCGGCGGGCGTGGGATTCTGGTGAGTCATCTCGGCGCTCAGACTTTCAACATAATCGCCGGCACCGACCAATTCCGGTAGCGACCGTGAGATGTCATGAGCCGCAGCCCGACGCACGGTAACCGTGACGCCTCTTTTGTGACGGGGCGCGGAATGAGACCGCGAATCGGATGAAGCCGCTACGACAACTGCGATCGCCATTGTAGTCGCGACAACTTTGAGCGCTTGCAGGAGAGAGTTCATCAACATGCCTTTCATTTTGAAACGATTCGCATTCTAAGAAACACATAAGACATTCACAGGTAGGGAAGAGGGACTTGTCCCCGCTCCGTCTGAGCACTTCAATCAGCGGGGACAAGTCCCTCTTCCTTACCTGTCATTGTTCCTTGAACTGTTCCGAAGATCGATGTTTAGCACGCACGTTTATCACCCGGGTCATTTCTGCGCATGTGGCTTCAATTGCTTCTCGCTAAGCCCGGGTTCAGCCATCAGTTTCTCGATATCCGCGATCTCAAACGGCACGAACGCCGACAGGTTCTCATAGCCTTTCTCGGTAATCAGAATCACGTCTTCGAGACGAATGCCGATGTGCTCATCCGGAATCGTCATCGCCGGTTCGATCGTAAACAACGCTCCCGGTTCCAATGTTTCAGCCGTCAGCCGCACATCGTGCACTTCCATCCCGACCGTGTGTCCGAGACTGTTAGCCTTGCTCGCGCGATAGCGTTCAACAAAGCGAGTCGCTGCCTCTTTGATCTTCGCATCCGTGAATTTGAAATTTGCCATCGCCGAATCCATCTTCACCACCGCTTCCTTGATGATGTCGCTCGGCCTGCCGTGTACTTTGATTGAAGTCATCACCGCTTGATAGAGCCGCAGGTAGATCGTGTAGAACTCGCGCTGGCGCGGCGTGAACTTGCCGTTAGCCGGGAACACCCGCGTGACATCGGAGACGTAGTATTTGTAATCGGGCGCGTAATCGAACTGCACCATATCACCATCCTGCAACTTCGAGGTGTTCTTGTGATAATGCGAATAGAGCGTGTTCTGCCCGGTCGCGATCAGCGCAAAGTAAGCGGCGCCCTGCGAGCCATACTTCTTGAAGATGAACTCGGTGTCGGCTTGCAGCTCGTACTCGAACATCCCGGGCCGCGCATCTCGCATCGCTTCCATGATCCCGAGCCCGGTGATGCGAGTGGCTTCGCGAATGATGGCGATTTCGCGCGCGCTTTTGATCGCCCGCATCGAATCGAGAATCGGATCCAGGTTCTGCACGGTGACCTGCGGACCTGCGGCCTTCAGTTTCTGAATGAATACTTCTTCCCGTGACGGGCGGCCGTCCCACGGATCATCCTTAGTGTTCTTCGCGAGTCCAACAACGTCGCTCGACGAAGCGTTTCCCAGCACCTCCGGTCGAAACGGCGTGTAGAGCGTGCGTCCCTCACGCGCGAAAGCTTCAAGAGCTTTGGCAAACTCCTCGCGCGCAAAAACCGATTCGATGCCCGTAGTCTTTGCCGACGCCTCGCCCGGATACATTGCCGACCCGAACATGCGTTCGCGACGCTCGGCCCCGCCGTACAGATAAAGCGTCGAACGTTTGGTCTTGCCATCGATGACGAGGATTGCGCGCGGTTCGTTGACTCCACAAAGATAGAAGAACTGATTGCTCTGGCGCAGAGGCTGCTCGCCCGGCCGCTCGGTTGTGCCCTGAAGGATGGCGACGCCTTCGCCGATCTGCGACATCACTCTTGCGCGGCGCGCGGCGAACTCCTCGGGTGGGAAGATATCGCTGAAAACAGGTTGCGCAAGCGATATCGAGCACAGGGCCATGAGCAGCAGAGGGGTGAGCAGCAAAACTTTACGCATTGGGAACCTCCTAATGAGCCTCAGAAATCATTTCGAGCGCCAATGTCCTCGAACGGCGAGCCTTGAGGATAATACACGGCTTCTCCTATCTGCGCTCGCTACGCGTGGAACCGGTGATGTCCTAGAGTTGTGTTGGTTGACGAGGAAACCGGCGCGGCTTTTTTGGAGTGCGGCGCGGTCTGTGCGTACGCGCCGCTTTGGCTGCTTTGAATCGCCACCAAGAGCCAAAGCGGCGCGTACGCACAGACCGCGCCGCACTCCAAATATGTTCGTCACTCGGCCTGAGGCTTCGAAAATAGGTAAGTCGATCGCGTTTAGCGTGACGTATAAAGCTACGTGAACGCTAGTGTGCAAATTCCACGAGATGATCAGAGCAACTGAGGCGGCGTAAGGCTAATCTAAGGACTATGATGATGAGACTCAAGTTCCTCAGCAAAACATTCGGACTTCATCCATTGACGGCGCTTCTGCTGTTCGTAGTCGACTGGATGCTGTTCGGTGAAGAAGTCGCCACCGGCGGAATTGGCTGGGTGCTCTCGCTGCCTGTCGGAATCCTGCTTGGGCTCGTCGCGATACAGATTCAGAAACGCATGTACAAAGACGACCAAAAACCCGCAATGGCGAAGGGGCTGGTCGTCGCGTTGTTAACCGCGATTCCAGCCCCCTTGTCGTCATTGGGCCTGCTGCCGCTTGCCGCTTTCGGCGCGATTCGAGTCTTATTTCCAGATCGGATGCAACTGTACGGGCCTCCCTCCGCGGACGCCCCTCCTTCGTTTGATCTCGAGTCCGCGCCAGAAGGGGCGCCCACGGAGGGACGCCCTTACATGTCGGTTCGTTCGCCTCACTACTGAGGATCGCGGTCCCACCAGTATTGCTTCTCGAGCTTCTTCTGGACCGGCCAGACCTGATTCAGCGTCTCGCCTTCAAACATTTCTCCGTTCTTCATCACGTAAAGAATCGTGTTTGTATTCCTTATGTCGGTGAGCGGGTTCTTGTCGAGAATGATCAAGTCGGCGAGTTTGCCCGCTTCGATTGAGCCGACGTCCTTCTGGAGACCGATCGCTTGCGCCCCAAAGATAGTCGCCGAGCGCAACGCTTCGAACTGGGTCATCCCGCCCGACTGCAGGTCCCAGATTTCCCAATGACACCCGAGCCCCTGAAGCTGACCGTGACCTCCGAGACAAACGCGGCCGCCCGCGTGAACGATGTCCGCGGCAGCCTTCGCGATCGCGTTGTGCCCGTACTCGTCCTCGCGGAACCACTGCCCGCGACGCTTTACCATCGTGTCGAGAAGCGCATGCGGAATGAATTTCCGCAGCTTCTGGTTTCCATGAACATCCGTGTTCTCGAACCAGTAATTCTCAGTCCACGGCGCGCCGTACGCTACCAGAATCGTGGGGGTGTAGAACGTCCCGGTCTTCACAACGAACTGAACGACATCGTTATAAAGAGGATGAAGAGGCAACGCGTGTTCGTTACCGGAGAAACCGTCGGCCATTTGTGTAAGGTCGAGTTTCATATCCAGCGCGCCCTCCGTGGTTGACGTTATGCCGAATTCCTTGCAAGCCATCGCCACCCACTGGCGGACGATTCGATCACCCGCAACGTACTCCTTCAAGGTCGTGGTGTGATAAGCCTCCTTGTAGCGCTTGATGTAATTGCGAGTCGCTTCCTTGTCATCGAGACCCGACTGCGCAAACACCCCCGGCCCGGTTGTGTAGACTCGCGGACCGATTATGTTTCCCGTATCCACGAGGTCGGTGTATTCGAATACATCGGTCGTCGAGCTCTGTGGATCGCGAGTAGTTGTCACTCCGTACGCCAGATTCGCGAGATACTGCCACACCTGCGTTTGATGAACGCCGCGCGGCGGCCACATGTGCGCGTGAACGTCGACGAATCCCGGGATGATCGTCTTGCCGGTGACATCGATCACCTTCGTGCCGGCAGGAATTTGAACTTTGCCTTTCGGACCGACCGCGGTGATTCGATTGTCGGTAATCAGAATATCGCCGCGTTCGATGATGTCGTTGCCGTTCATCGTAACGATGCGCGCGCCGGTGAGCACGACGCTCCCTTTAGGCCGGGCGCGCGGAGCTTCGACTTTGATATCGGTGACTTCAGGCTTGTCGGCCGAAACACTCTGGCGGTAGAACTTCGAGCCCCACGACCAGGTAACCCACTTGCCATCGGGCGACCATTGGAGATAATCGCCGCCTTCCGCGGACATCTTTTTCACCGGGACCGCCGATGGGCCGCTGGGAGTGATGCTGACGTTGACTGTCTCCTTGCCGGGCTTTGGAATCGACACAAGGTAGTGCTTGCCTTGCAAACTAACGAAGGCCCTCTGACCATCGGGTGACAGTTGGATGTCATCGGCCTGGGGAGGGAACGGTCCCGGCGCGGTGCCGGTCACCTTGAAGTGCGTTCGCCTGTCGTAGCCGTCAAGCCGAACCGAGGCCAGTCCGTCTCGACCAGTAACAAAGACGCGCTCGGGGTCGCTCGTGAAATGCGGATGGCGGCCTGCCTGCGGAGCTATCAACTTCGAATCGCCGCCCGTTGCCGGAATCCAGCGAAGGTCTGTGCCCGTGTTTCCCTGGATGCCGTCAATCTCGCTCTCAGCCGCGTTCAAAGAATCGGCGCTCGCATCGGGAAAGACATCGTTGTCGCGATAGTGCAGATCGGCATACATCTGATCATCGCTTGAGCCGGAGGCGAAAACGATCTTGGAGCCGTCCGGAGAGTAAGCCGGTGAGGAATAATACGCCGAGTGTCGGGTGAGCGCTTCCGGTGAACCGCCGCCGGCCGGCACTCGAAGGATTTGCCCGCCGTCACGCGACCAGGTCACGTAAGCGATGTAGTTGCCATCCGGTGACCAGGCGGGCATGAACTCGCCGGCTTGTGAATCAGTCAATCGGCGGGCGCTCCCCGAAGGCAGCTCCGCAACCCACAGCTTGTTGAGCGAGCTGAATACCACGCGTTTGCCATCGGGCGACATCGCCGGCCATCGGATCAGCCTCGCGCGAACCGTAGCGCTGTCGTCTACTCGATTTTCGAAATAGACTCGCGGCGCTATCTCGGCTTCCACTTTTGCAGTGAAAGCTATATTCGTCGATTTGCCGGTTTCGAAATCGACGCGTTGGATCTTCCCGTTCACCGGGACGATCATCGACTTGCCGTCGGGCATAAAACAATAACCGGGCATCAAGTCGCGAGTACCTCGCGACTCCTGATCGTCGCGAGTGACGTTGTTGATCAACCAGCGTTCCTCGCTTGTGTCCAGGTCGCGAACTCGCAGGGCCGTGCCGCCCTCGAAGCGCGTCGCGTAAACCAGTTTCTTCCCGTCCGGCGACAGCAGTGGCCGCATAGCGCTGCCCTGCGCGTTGGTGATCGGCGACGCTTCGCTGGTGTCGCGGTCGAAGCGTACGATTTGCCACAGAGGGAATTGCGCGTTGTAGCTGAACGTTCCGTTTCGCTGCGCGTAATAGATGAACCGTCCATCCGGAGACGCAACTGCGCCGAAGCGATTGTGCCGAATCGGTTGAGGCTGGCCCGATCCGGGCGGGAGCGGCGGCGGATCGGGTTGTCCGATCAGCACTCCCGAGCCTCCGTCTCTGTGATACATCCACAGCGCGAAGGTCCCGATGGCCTCGCCCGATCTGGACGCGATCACGTACTGGCCGTCCGCCGTCCACGAAGGAGAAAGAAACAATTGATTGCGGCCCTTGGTCAGGGCTTTCGGGTTAGATCCATCCGCGTCCGCGAGCCACAGATTCTCCGCTCCGCTGCGATCGCTGATGAACGCGATCTTCTTTCCGTCGGGCGAGAACTTCGGCTGACTCTCGAAGGACAAGCCGCCGATAATACGCTTTGCCTCACCACCGGAAGTCGGGACGGTATAGACGTCACCGAGCAAGTCGAACACGATCGTCTTGCCGTCCGATGAAACGTCAAGCGACATCCACGTTCCTTCGTCAGTAGTGAATTCGATCTTCTTATCGGTCTTGAGAGGCAGACCCTCTTCTTTCTTATCCTTGTCCTTGGTGTCTTCCTTTTTCTCGTCGTCCTTTGGCGGGTCCTGCGCTAACGAGGCGAGCGGCGTGGAGACGAGCGAGATTAGAATGACGATGAACAGTGAGAGCAACGAACGCAATCGGCGCGAACCGGCCATGATTTCCTCCGGGTAATATCGGGAATTTCCACTGGGCTTGGAGATCGAAAATATAGAACAAATCGCCGGTGAATACTATAGAGGTACCACTGACCGGTGCGCGTCAGATTTTCGACGCATACCCACCTCGTGACGAGGTGGGTATGTGGAAAACGGGAGGGCGTTGCGGCCCGTGCTGTGGGCTAGAACATCAGCGAGCCACCTCTGACGAGGCGGGTATGCTGATCGCCGCCTACGGAGACAACCGCTCGTACAATTCAAACTCGGCATCCGCCAGGTCATGCTGTTCGAGCCGGCGATAAGCCTTGCTCAAATAGTAGTGCGCCATCGCGTGCCTCGGCTGGAGCCCTAACGCGAGCTTCAGCTCTTCGACCGACCGCATCGTAGTCGCATCGTCAAGCGAACGTTCGGCCTGTATTTCGTACGCCGCCCCAAGCTGAAAATGCCCATCGAAATCATTCGGCGACAGTCGGGTGAATTCCTCGAGCATCTGCGCGGCCTCGTCGTACAAACCAATCTGCATCAGGGCCGTGCCGAAGTTCAGATAGTATGTCTGAACGCTGTGCGTGTACTTCGCGTCAGGAAGCGCTTTGCGATACTCGAGCGCCGCGTGAGCATTATCACCGACGCCTTGATACGCCAGCCCTCTCAGGTGATGCGCGCGAGCGCTGGTTGAATCGATCTGAATCGCACGTTCCAGATAAGGCACCGACTTCTGGAAGTCCTGTTTCGTCAGATAGGCTTTCCCCAAATCGATCAGAGTGAAGAAATGATTCGGATCAAGCTGAAGCGCCGTGAGCCACGACTGGATCGCTCCTGCCTCGTCCCCCCGCGCCGATTGCAGCTCACCCAGCACATCGTACCCTTGCGCCGTCTCGCCAAACGCGAGCGAGTACTGCGCGAATTGCTCGCCTCGCGCCTCGTCGCTTCGCTTGACTGCGCCCAGCGCGGCTTCGGTTAAGAGAATCGATTCACCACCCGCAATCGCGGCGCCGCCGTCGAGGTAGGGCAACGGTGATGCAGCATACGCAAGCAACTGCTTCAGGTTTCGAGCGACCGTTTCTTCCGCGGTGCCGACCCGGCGCGGCGCGTTGAACTCGATCAACGCGTTGTCGTCGGTGTTGAGCCTGGCGCCCGCCGAGAGAGCGGTCACCTCCTCGGGACCCAGATAGAATCGCGACACGATATCGCTCGGCCTCGTGGTATTGATTCGCTTGAGGTCCGCGCCGGGCCTCGGTTGGTCGAAATGAGATTGAAGAACAGACAGGTTCAAGCGCCGTTCGCTCTTGCTGCCCAACAACATCAGGTCGCCTTCCGCGCCCCGGAAAAGATAGACCTGGGGAAACGCGGCTCTGAAGGTGGCGATCAGCGTGCGCACGTCTTCGGGGGCCATCTCGTATATCTGAAGCCACTGGCTGAAAAGCCCGTCCTCCTTCAATCGGTCCGCGCCGCGTTTGAAGTACTCGAGTGTGAAGAGGTTTGCGACGCCGGTCACCCAGGGATTCGAAGGCTCTGAGACGATCACGTCGAACTTCTGATCCGTCGTGTAGATGAAATTGCGGCCGTCGTTTGAAACCATCTTCAGGCGCGGGTCATCGAGCGGGCGATTGTTGACGTCCTCGAATTGCCGAGACGCTTCGATCACCGCCGGCTCGAGCTCGACACAAGTGACGCGCTTGACGGGAAACTGTTCAACAGAGCCCAGAGTTACTCCGCTTCCCAGGCCGATCAATAACACGTCGTCGGTTCGATCGCGCACCAGCAACGGAAGAGCTCCGATCAATATTTGCGTCGGCATATCACCGGCGGTCGAAGCTTCTGGCTTGCCGTTAACCTTGAGCACGCGGCCGCCGCTCTGGCGCTGAACTGCGACGGTCGCGGTTATGCCTTCTTTGTAAAAGAGAGTCTCGCCCTGGCCACGCTTGAGAAAGTCAAACAAGTCCTGCCTGCTCTTGTCCGTAAGCGACGGAGCGTAGCGATAGACCGCGCTGGACATTACCTCGGGGTCCCACGGAGGCTCGATCAGGACTACCGCAATAATGAAAAGCGCGGAGACTGCGACGCCTGTCGTAGCGGCGGCATGTGATCGCGGCCGCCGGCGCTGCTTCCGGAGGGGATCTCTGGACACAACGAAGGCAACGCCTGCCACCGCAAAGTTGAGCGCGACGCAGAGTCTCATGCTGCCGAGCAGTCCAATCCAAGGAATCAACACGAACCCGCTGGCAAACGAGCCGGCTATCGCTCCGACGGTGTTGGCCGCATAAGCATCGCCCACGGTTCGCCCGGTGGTCCTCGCCTGCTTGCCGCTCGACACTATTCGAACCACAAGCGGAAACAGCGCACCCAACAAGAAGGTGGGAATGATCATCACAAACGCTGCGATCAGAAATCGCGCAAAAAGGAGAAGCCCGAACGACGTGCTGTCGACCCAACGATAGAGCTGCACAAAGACATACGGCAGATCGTTAAAGAGATAGGCTCCCATCAACGACGTGACGCCCACGGCGGCTTCGATGACTCCAAACATCAACACCGGTCTGCGAACCCTGTCGGCCAACCGCGATGCCAGCGTCGCTCCGGCTGCAAGACCTATCAGAAAAGTCGTCAGCATGATGCTGAACGCGTAGACCGACGAGCCGATGATCAGGGCAAGCACACGGCTCCAGATCACCTCATAAGCAAGCGCGACGAATCCACTCACCGCGAACCCGGCGACCACTACCGTCACCTGTCGCGGGCCAATCCCACGATCTCCGCTAACCTTAGATCTCGCGATCTTGTGTGGCGGCGGGTCATCGGCTAGATCAACTGCGGCGGGATGAATCGCGGGCGCTGCTTCGGCTTTGCGCGAGATCCCGAGCGCCACCAACCCGAGAAGAATGTTGATCGATGCCGCGGTTGCGGTCGTGGTGTTCATCCCCAAAGTAGGAATCAACACAAATCCGGTGGCCCCGGCGCCGAGCACCGCGCCAAATGTATTTAGCGCGTACAGCGACCCCACTCGAAAACCTATTCGCGCGGCGTCGCGTGAATAAAAGCTCGCCAGAACCGGGAGTGTCGCGCCCATTAACGCGGTCGGAACAATCAGAACCAAAGTAGCAAATACGAATCTGACGATGCTCAGGGAAAAGAAGGGCAGTTGCAGCCGGCCGAGCAGCGAATGATAGACGAGTGGGAGCGTGGCGAAGATCAGCGGCACCGCGAGTCCGTACGCGCCGATTCCAATCTCGAGCAACCCGTAGAGTCTGAGCGGACGCGCGACCGTTTCCGATCGGCGGCCGAAGTAATAACTGCCCAGCGCGAGACCGCCCATGAAAGCAGTGAGCACGGTGCTGACCGCAAAAGTGGTTGCGCCGAACACCAGCACCAGCTCGCGCACCCAGATGACCTGGTAGACCAGGCCGCTCATTCCGGAAGCGAAGAAGCAAAGCAGAATCACCCACAGCCGATCTGGCGGGCCATTGATCCTTGCTGCGTGAGGTGTTGTCATTCGGTTACTGAGAAGCTGGAATCGGCTCGCGGAAATCCACGATTGAAACTGCGCGTTCGGGCCGAACGGGGCTTTGACTACGGTGACGGCATCTTCTTGAAAATTACCTTGCACTATTCTTGCAGACGGTCTTTGCAGTGACAAGTGCTCGGTAGTGTTCGGTTATTGAGTTGCTGACTTGTAACGTGTCGTCACTCCTTCGCGTGCTTTGCGGTCCTTTGCGCCTTTGCGTTGAGTATTGTGTCTTGCTCCTTCAATACCTAATACTCAACGCAAAGACGCAAAGGACCGCAAAGCACGCGAAGCTTTACGCTTGCCACGTCTCTCCTAAACGCGAGCAATCGCTCCGCGTTCCCGGAAAGCGTTGATCGATGGAGAACACTTGAGGTAAACACAATATTATGCGCCTTCGATTCAAACGCACCGCCATCATATCTCTGGTAGTGTCGCTTGTTCTGTTAGTAACGTTTCTTCCGGGGCTTCCCTGGTCCGCTACGCTCCACCACACGCTAAAGAGAATAATCGTAAAATCGGAAATAAGGCTTGCGAGATGGCGAGGCAAGAAGCCCAGGTTGATGTCGATAGCGGGACGACTGAGCATTCCGGCCGCGCAGGTCCAGGCTCTTGACTCGCGGTCGGGTTGGGCCGCGCTTTCAGACAACGATGGAGAATTCGTTTTGCCTCTCGAGATGTGGTACCCGAGGGCCCGCTACGAACTCGTTGTTTCAACGGACGATTCGGTTGGCAAGCTAATCAAGGTAACGGCGCCCGACGAGTACCCTGAGAATGGAGTCTTCAGCGTTGGTGACCTGGAGGTCAGCCGGGGCGAACAGGTTAATCTCGCCTCGTTGATCGGCGTCAACTCCTTCAACGTTCAGGATTTTGATTACAAGAACAAGCAATACTATCAGGATCTGTATGACAAGTTGACGGTCGGCAAGCAGTCCGACGAAGAAAAGATCGACGCCTTATACAACTACGTTGCGTGCAAGCTAAACTACAACGAAACCCAATGGGAGTTGGGATCACCGCGCCGGGTGCTCGAGGGAGGTTCCGAATATTGCGGCCATCTGAGCATTGCGTTGCAAACATTGCTCGAGGTCGGCGGCTACAGGACGAGAGCAATTCATACAAGCGATGGCAAGCAACCGCTCGGCACTCACGCCGTGGTTGAGGTCTTCTACAATGAAGGTTGGCACTTGTACGACCCCACCTTCGGATTGAAGTTCTTGAACAAGGACGGAACCGTGGCGAGCTACAGGGACATAAGGCTTGATACGAGTTTGATCTCCGAGGACTTGCTCGCAAAATTCACCGAGAAAGTGCAGCGAGACTTGAGGACGCTGTTGCCAGCGGTGTACCGCACCGGCTATCATCACTTCTTCTACTTTCGAGGCGAACAGTGGAACGCTTCAAAGGCCCAACACTCCTCCTGATTACGGTATCTTTCCTACTCGGAGCGGGAGCTTGCTCAAAACAGCCCGCCGAGAATAGCGCCACTCACGCCGAAGACCCCTTCTCATATCCCTTCGTAAAGGAATTTCACCTCGCGCGGCGAACCGATAAGCCGTATGGGTCATACAAGGCTTTCTACTTGTTGACCGAAGACTTCGAGCCGGAAGTAAGTTCGGCTACCGAACTTGAAAGCATTAGAGACGTGCTGAAGTTGGCGTCCGAACTGAGCGCGAAACACGGCATTCCGTGGACACATTTCGTAGACGCGAATGCGCTGGCGCCCGCGTTTCTTTCGAATGATCCCGCAACCAGCCGGCAATGCCGGTCAATGATCGAGGATCTCACGCGGATGATCGACCGCGGTGACGATTGCCAGCTTCACCTGCACGGGCTCCTTGGTTCGGCGCTTCTGGACTATTTGAAGGCGGAAGAAAAAGTCCACATCACAGAATCGGGGCTCGCCGAGGCGCAGACGTATCGACAACGGAAGAGTTTCTTTTTTCAATCATTCTATCGCCGCGGTTATCGCGACCTGGTAGCCAGCCTTACTTATGGCAAGAGGTTTCTCGAAAAGACGCTCTACGCGGGAAAGAAACAGATTCTGGCATTCAGGCCGGGCGGCTGGGACCATGGCGCCACAAGCCAGGACACGCTTTTGTATTTCTATGCTTTGAGTGAAGCAGGGCTGATTGCGAATTCAGGACTCTCGACCGGTACTTTTGGGGGCGCGGATTTCAGGGTCGGAAATGATCCGGGTCACAATCTCGCAAAAGTCCTCGGCGGCGAGCACAGATTGTTCGAGGTCTCGCCGACCGCGGGTCCCGGCGGCTACATCAACCCCGTTCTTCCTCACGATCTGAACGAATCCGCCAACTCGGCGCCCGACGAGATGCCAGTGATCGTCTCGGTCTATCATCTTGGTTCGCTCCAAGAGGTCCAGTCCACTAAAGACCACCCGGCGAAATCGGAAGCTGAGCTTCAAACCGAACGGGACACACTCGAAAAGCATTTCAAGACGGTAGCCGAACTCGCGGCCGCAAAGGTTCTCTATCCCACCACGCTCCGCGAGCTGTTGACGATCATCGCGGAGTTAGAAGATGCTCAGGCTTCCGCAGGATCGCGACAACCCGGTGGGTGAACAACTCCTGCAATAACGGAACGCGCGACAGCGGCCGGAAAACCCACGCGTAGTATCGCATCCTGAATTTCTCGTATTGGCGAATCAGCCTGTTGAGTAGCGGGAGCAACTCGAGACTCAACAGCTCAAACTCCGAGCCTTTCGTTATCTTCCGAAACGTTCTTATCGTCAGTCCATTCAGACCATACAGCCTGTCACCCCGCCGAAGCGGTTGCGGCCGATACCCGTCGCCGCGCTCGTCGAGTAACTCGTCGATAGCAGTTAGTAGCGTCCGGGAAGAAAAGAACAAATTGGCGTAAGGCAGTCGAGAAGCATAGCCCTCCAGATGCGAGCCCTTCGGATGAAAGTAGGGCGGGAAAACCGCCAGGAATATCCCGCCCCTCTTCAAAACGCGAAAGACCTCTGCCAGCGTCTTGCGGGGATCCTGGACGTGCTCCAACACGTCGTAGGACAAAACGGCGTCAAAGCTGTCGTCGACAAACGGAAGCGCCTCTCCAACACCCGCGGCAAATGAGGCGCTTGTCGATGCCTGCGCGGATCCCATGGACCTTGTGAAGCGCAGAGCGGGCGCCGCCATTCTCGAGTCTATTTCCAACCCGACCAATTGGCCGCCGGTGACCCGTTGGTACGCAAGCGTCCTTCCGCCAAAGCCACACCCGAGATCCAGAATCATTTCGCCGGATGGTTTCGCCTTTCCTTCAAAGTAGTCCAGGAAGCCGCAGCCGGACTCGAGCTCATCATCGTAGGCCGCCCGTGCGAGTCTCATTGCAACGTCGTCAGTGATCTGATCGACAGGTCTGTAGTCCGCTTCAGGGTAAGCGGGCAGCAGCCGCAGGCCCAGCTTGGCAATCTTGATCGCAAACGTTCTCAACATGTTCGAGCTTCACTTACGACTTTCGTTCGCGGGATTGTTAGTCGCCATCAATTGAAAGTCAAATCGAGGGTAAGGAGCGTAGTGGCGTCACAGTCGTTGCTCGCTCACGATCGCGCTGCGTCTCAGCGTCCTCGGCGTCCTCTGCGGTTGGCACTGATTAAGAAAACGGCAGAGGGTGCAGAGGACGCGGAGGACTGCGCGGTGCCCTAATTTGGAGTGCGGCGGCAAGGTACTCCGCGACGCCGCTTTGGCTAGTGATTGAATCTATTGCGAACGGAAAGCGGCGTCGCGGAGTACCTTGCCGCCGCACTCCAAATTAAGGCACCGCCGAGGACTGCCTTGCCTGCCAACACGCTTAATACATACGATATGATTGCCATGGATAAGCCCTTGCCGATTCCCTCTCTTCAAGATGTGCTGATGGCGCGCCGGCAGATCGCGCCGTATCTTCGGCGCACTGCAATGCATTCGTATCCCGCGATCGACGCGTTGATCGGCGCACAGGTCTTCATCAAGCATGAAAACCATCAACCCGTCTGCAACTTCAAAGTGCGAGGCGGCGTGAACCTCATTTCTCAACTCAGCGACGAAGAACGAGGGCGCGGGGTGATCGCGGCGTCAACAGGCAATCACGGACAATCGGTCGCCTATGCGGCGCGGTTGTTCGGAGTCAAAGCCCGAATCGTCGTCCCCGAAGCCGCTAATCCCGGAAAGGTCGCGGCGATGGAGGGTATGGGCGCGGAAGTGATCTTCCACGGCGAGCGCTTCGACGACGCGCGCATTCACTGCGAGGCGCTCGCTCGCCAGCACGGATATCGCTACGTTCATTCCGGCGATGAGCCGCTGCTGATCGCCGGCGTTGCGACCGAGGCGCTCGAGATGTTGGAGGACGAGCCGGACCTTGAAGCGATCATCGTTCCAATCGGAGGTGGGAGCGGCGCGGCAGGCGTGTGCATAGCCGCGAATGCGATCGCTCCGAAGATTCGAGTGATCGGCGTTCAGTCCGAAGCGTCACCGGCGGCTTACGAGTCGTGGCGCGAGAAGCGGCTGGTCGAGGCGCCGAATCGAACGATCGCAGAGGGGCTTGCAACCGGCAGTGCTTTTGATTTGCCACAGAGAATTTTGCGCGAGCAGCTTAAGGAATTCATTCTCGTCAGCGACGGCGAAATCATGCGAGCGATGGTATGGATGCTCGAGCGAGCACACTCGCTCGCCGAAGCTGCCGGCGCGGCTCCGCTAGCTGCGGCCTACGAAATGCGCGGTGAGCTTGCGGGAAAGAGAATTGGGCTGGTGTGTTCGGGAGGCAACGCATCTCCGGAACAACTGAAGGAAGCTCTCAGCAGCATTTGAGCGAACCAGTTCAGTTTTGAGTTCAAGCTTCAGCTCGCGCATCATTATCAGCGGGCTGGAAGGCCGAGCCCACAGCCCGAGGTTGATTAGAACTGAGCGGTGTCTTAATTTGGAGTGCGGCGGCAAGGTACTCCGCGACGCCGCTTTGGCTGGTGATTGAATCGATTGGGAAAGGAAAGCGGCGTCGCGGAGTACCTTTGCCGCCGCACTCCAAATTAAGACGACTCTAAATCGACCGCGCTCGGATTTTGTGCTCTAATCCTTCGTCGATGAACTCACACATATTAGGAATAGACCTTGGCGGAACAAAGGTGCTTGCGGCGGTGCTCGACGCTGAAGGCCGCATCCTTGCTCGCGCGCGCGCTAAGACGCAAGCGTGGCGCGATGACGAAGAGGTCTTCCAAACGATCGCTCACACCAGCCATCGAGCCATCGAAAAGGCGCGCGTCAAACCCGCGGAGATTGCCGCGGTCGGAATCGGAGCGCCCGGTCCCATCGACTTTGATACCGGCTACATCATCGAGACCGCCAATCTGAAGTTCAAAAACTTTCCTCTCGGGCCGCGGCTTGCGGAGGAGTTCAAATGCCCGACCCTTGTTGAAAACGACGTAAACGCCGGACTCTACGGCGAGCTCAAGGCGGGAGCGGCGCGCGGCGCCAGCGAGGTACTTGGAGTATTCATCGGAACAGGGATCGGTGGCGGGTTGATTATCAACGGCGCGTTGTACAGAGGCTTCAGCACCGGCGCGGGCGAAGTCGGTCATATAATCGTCAAAGCCGGAGGACCGCGTTGCGGTTGCGGGAATCGCGGCTGCCTCGAAGCAGTCGCCAGCCGAACCGCAATAAGCCGCGACATTCGAAACGAAACAAAACCAAAAGGGCGCCGAGGTGGATCCAAGCGACCAGTCAAACAAGTCGATCTGCTGTCGGGCAAAGAATTGAAGGCCGCTTATGACTCGGATGATCAGCTTGTGAGAAAGATCATTCATCGCGCCGCTAAGTCGATCGGAATCGGAATTGGCAGCATCCTGAATCTGCTCGGCGTCGAGATGGTGGTTCTCGGTGGGGGAGTTATTGAAGCGTTCGGCTGTGATTTCGTCGACCGGATACGACGCTCCGCGGGAGAAATTGCGTTCGACGTCAATTTCAAGGATGCGAAGTTCATACGCGCTGAACTCGGCGATGATGCGGGCGTGATTGGAGCAGCAATGCTGGCAAGAGAGTCGCTGGAAGGCCCGGTCAATAAGACTTAAGAACCGTCTTCGGGTGTGATTAGGAGTTGGACTTGGGTGGGACTTAGATCACCAGCAACTCAGAGCGGTGAATCGAGCGTTCCGCCCGGCAACCCGTACGGGTCCGATGTTTATAGATACGGACGCCGACTTGGACTTCCTAGCTCCGTTAGGAGCGGCATAGAGTCGAACACATTTCACCCCTACGGGGTTAGCGGCATAGGGAACGCGCCACTATAAACATTTTACCCCTACGGGGTTCCAGGGAACTCTCAGGGAACGGATACCAATGGAACCGCAGCCCGGTGATGGCGTTTGAAGGACTGATAGTTGATGTGGTTTTATTAGCCGCATATTTTAAGAAAAGGATAACGAGCAAGGTTCGTAAACAAGTATGGCCGCAATAATGCAACAAGTAACCGGAATGCTGAAGCGCACGTGGGAGTGCAAACAATGTCATGAATCCGTAGGCGAGGAGCACACGATAGCCTACCACCTGATCGATGGAATCCTGTATGGCTGGTGTGACGCGTGTTTCAGCCAGCGCGCGACCAATCCCGCCATCGCCGAAAGCACTGCATGAAGTTAGTCCGACTCAGCGTCCTCTGCGTCCTCTGCGGTTGAGTCCCGGCACTGATTAAGAGAACCGCAGAGGGCGCTGAGGACGCAGAGGACTGCCCGCCGGCCCACACGCTAAATACACCATCGCAAACCCGCTCGCCTTGACTAGGGCAAAGATAAGCCTGTAAGTTACAGCCGACCCACTTCCAGGAGGACTCGTGGAGACGGCCAAGGGCAAGACCCGCGAAGAGATCATCAATCGGCTCGCAGATCGAATAGATAGCTTCGAAAAGTATAGTCAACCGCACTCACGTTTGATGGCTGCGCTGGCCCTGCATCTGGCTCGCAGGTTCGGACTCGCGGCCGCGGACATAGACGCAATCGTAGAAGCCGCAATGCTTCACGATATCGGTTTGTACGCGATGTCACCGTCGTATCATCCGCTGCCGCGGCCGCTCGCGTTTGAAGCGCGTCTCGATCTGTGGCGGCATCCGGTGATCGGCGAGCAGCAGATGGCCAAGCGAGACGCGATGCGCCACGCGCAGTTGCTCGTGAGATGGCATCACGAGTGGTGGAACGGATCAGGTTACCCGGACATGCTCGCGTTCGAAGACATCCCAATAGGCGCGAGAATCCTGCGAGCAGTGGAACTCTACAGTGCGCTGATTTGTGATCGACCCTACCGCGAGGCGCTCAGTGAGCAGCAAGCCATCGAAGCTTTGACGTCGTCGGCGGGCGTCGAATGCGATCCTTATGTCGTAAAAGCGCTCCTCGCGCTGCTCGACGAATTGCGAGCCGCCGTCGAAGACGCGGAGGCTGTTCGAGTAGCTGAAGCACAGGCCAATCAGAGCGAGCGCCAACCTGCGCGCGATGTCGAGCCGTCGCCCGTGAGGGAATTGGCCGCTGAGGATCAACCGTTAGCTCACGTTCTGGCCGAGCCCGAAGCGTCAATGACGATTCCGGCTTCCTTACCTGACGGGATCGATCAACCCTCAGACGTTGCCGCTTCTGAGATGGAACCGCATTCTGAAGCTGGTCCTGATCCGCGTGCCGCGACCGAACAACCAAACGCTTATTTCCAGGCAATCGACGCCGAACCTTTCGAGACTCACCAGCAACAAGCATTCGAGCCGCCTTCCTCGCCTTTTGCACCCGAACCGGCGGTTCAACCGGCGCCGCGGGACATCGAGCCTCCCAGATCCGTTCCTCGGGTTGAACTGCTTTTGTCCAAAGCTCAATCGACGGTTCAATCAACGGACAGCGCGCACTCTAATGCGCCGCAGTGGCGCGCGTGGATCGGGTCTCGCTACAACAAAAAGACGTTGCTCGGCTTTCAGGCAAGCGTGCTGCGACAGATCGAGTTTCGCTCGATCGCAATCCCTTATTTGAGCGAAGCGCGGCTGGACCTGTACCTGAAGGCGTGGGGCAGGCTGATCTTCGCAAATGACCCGCGCGCCTGGGCGGGAACTGTAGCGCGCGCTACGGTCGAAGCGACCGAACCGCTTGGAGAGGAAATCATCGCACGCCTACTTGAAGACGTTTATGTTCCACGCAGCAGGCTCGAGAACCCTGCCCTGCGACGTTGGTTCGGCGAAACTGATTCCTGGTGGCTGGACAACCTTCGCCGCAATATCGACCGCCTCGACGATCAACTCATGCAAGCACAGGCCATGATGCTCGGGCTTCAGACGGGAGACTACGCGCTTTCATTCAACGACGAGACTCGAGAGTTGAGGCGTCCTCTTACGACGGTGTTCTGGAGATTGGCCGGCCGAGCTCTTTCAGCTCCCGGCGCGCAACCGCATAATCGCAGCTTCAACCAGCCGGTCGAGGAGTTTATCAAGCACGCGCGCGCCGATCTGCTTCTATTGAGTGCGCCTTCCTCGCAAATGGATCGTGGCATCGCCGAGGAGAGATCTGAATGGCGCGAAACGTGGGTGAAGGGCGCGAGCGCTGACACCGACCGAAAACCAAGCCACGCGATGACTCCCCAATCCAGGCAATCTTATTTAGCTTCAATCGAGCGGCTGTTAAGACCCGCTTCTCATTTTCGGACCTGGGCAATCGAATATCAGGAACCCGGTTTGGCCGGCGTTCAGGAGCTTGTCGACCTGATCAAAGAGCATCGCCCGGTGAAAGCGACTTATTCAAAAGACGTAACAGAAGTCGCGGGGGGACTGCGAAGCTACATTATCGTCGCCGAGAAAACGGCCGCACGCTAGTCACGGGATACTTCGCGTGCTTTGCGGTCCTTTGCGGCTTTGCGTTGAGTATTGGGTCTTACTACTTCAATACACAGCGCAAAGACGCAAAGGACCGCAAAGCACGCGGAGTCTATTAGGCAACACAGAATCCAAACACTACTCAGGCGTTTATCTTTCGCACATCGTTAGTTGGATGAGACGCCAGGTTTCGACTAACATTGTTCTGTGATCACCACGTAACCAGATTCGAAGGAGGAGCTGACTATGTATAAGGTCTCGGCTAAACAATTGGTTTCAGTTGCGCTGTTCTCGGCATTGCTCGCCGGAGTAATCGTCGCCTGCGCCCAACGGATTCTGGAGCATCGCTCGGCGCCGGTCGAACCGGTCGCCATTGCCGACCCAACCGTCGCCACCGATGAACAGAACAACATCGAGATCTACAAAGCAGTCAGTCCCGGCGTAGTCAACATCACGAACACCGTCTTACAGGAAGGCTATTGGGGAGTGTTCCCTTCCGAAGGAACCGGCTCCGGTTCGATCATAGATGACAAAGGCGACATCCTGACTAATTTCCACGTCGTTCAAAACGCGACCAGGCTGGAAGTGCAGATTGAAAACGATAAGTATCCCGCGACGGTCGTCGGCACAGACCGGGACAACGATCTCGCGGTGATCAAGGTCGACGTTCCGCGCGGGCATCGCTTCACCGCGGTTTCGCTTGGCTCATCGTCGGGGTTGCAGGTCGGCCAGAAAGTGCTCGCGATCGGAAATCCTTTTGGGCTCCAGCGCACATTGACGACGGGGATCATCAGCGGGCTGGAACGTCCGCTTCGAGATCCGGCTTCGAGGCGAACGATTCAAGGCGCGATTCAAACTGATGCTTCGATCAATCCCGGAAACTCCGGCGGGCCGCTGCTGAACTCCAAAGGCGAAATGATCGGGATCAACACCGCGATCTACAGTACGAACGGTTCGAACGGTCAACAAGGCGGCTCGATTGGGATCGGATTCGCAGTCCCGGTCGATATAGCCAAGAAGATTATTCCGGATCTTTTAAGCAAGGGGTACGTCTCGCGCCCGTGGTTGGGGATTACGACGATGCCGCTTGACCGGCGCATCGCTCGCGGAATGAGCTTGCCGGTCGAGCAGGGCTTGATCGTAGGCGACGTTACTCGAGGGAGCGGGGCCGCGTCGGCTGGGCTTCGAGGGGCAGTCGTGCGCGAATCGATCTGGGGCGGCATCGTGCTTCAACAAATCGGAGACGTGGTTCTCACGGTTGATGGGCAGAAGGTGACGAGCACCGACGATCTTCAGAACGCGCTGCAAGACAAGAAGCCGGGGCAATCGGTTGACGTAGAGATTCTCCGTGCAGGCAGCAAGATGACCGTGCCCGTCCGCTTGAGCGAGCGCCCGCCGGAGCTGCGGTGAGTGAGCTTCAATCGAATTGCATGAAATGAATTTTAGCGATTAGCGTTCTGCTCTCTTTGCTCGCGTTGCTGACGGCGATACTCTTCGACGGCGACGTCGTGCTCGGAAGCTGTTCGCGAAAACTTGTGGCGGCCTTCCGTTCCGTTCACAACGAAGTACAAGTCTTCCGTGTTGAGCGGATACAGCACCGCCTCCAATGACGCCCGGCCCGGCGAAGCGATTGGACCGGGAGGCAGCCCAGCAACCAGATAGGTGTTGTAAGGCGAGAGCCGCTGGCGATGCCGTGGCTGGTTGGGATTCCCATCATAGTCGCCCGCAAGAATGGCCGCATAAATAAAAGTAGGATCACTCCCGAGCGCCATCCCGCGCTTCAAGCGATTGAAAAAGACCGAGGCCATATGCGGGCGTTCATCGGGCACCTTTGCTTCCTTTTCGATTATCGAAGCCAGCGTGACTACTTGATTCACCGTCAATCCGAGTTGGCTTGCGCGCATCGTCCATTCGGGCGTGAACACTTCCTCGAAGCGATTGACCATCATGTGAACTAATTCTTCGGGCGTCGTCCTGGTGTTGTAGTTGTAGGTGTCGGGAAAAAGATAGCCCTCGAGGTTGCGCGCGGTTGGCGCAATTCGCAGGACCGGCGTTTGATCGTCCATCAAGCGGCGAAATTCATCCGCGGTGGCCTTGCCGGTCTTTGTAGCGAAGGTCTCAGCAATGTCGAACCGGTTATAGCCTTCGGGAATGGTTACGCGTTCGATGAAGACTTCACCGCGCCGAATCTTATCGAAAGCCTGCAGCGGTGAGATCGGCGAAGCGAATTTGTAATCGCCAGCCTTAAGACTGCCCCCGCGCCCCGTGGCCCGCACATAAATCTTCAGCGCCAGCGGATGACGAACGATGCCGGCTTCAGCCAAACGATCGACGACCCCTTGCGTTCCGGTGCGCGGATCGATAGTGACTATTCGGTCCGCGTCGTGCTCCACGGGTGTCGTAGCGGTCTTCCTCGCCCATATTGCCAACGCGCCGAGGGCAAGAATCAGAATCAACAGCAGCAGTGCTATGCGTCTAAGAGGTCGCCGTCTGGAAGAAGTCATATGAAGTGTTTGCCGAATTCCCCTTCGCGCAGGCTATGTTGATGCCGGTTCCTCGGTCCGCGTTGCAGCAAGGTAATCACGCAGGATTATCATCGCGGCGAACTCGTCCGATCGAGCGCGCCGCTTGGCCCTCGAATACCCTCTTTCAGACATCATTTGCTCGGCTTCGTAGCTTGTGAGCCTCTCGTCCTGCGTAGTGACTTCAACGCCGACCCGCGCGCGAAGCTTTTGCGCGAACCGCATGGCTGCCGCGGCGGCGTCTCCAATCGTTCCGTCCATCCTCAGCGGCAATCCGACTACTACTGCTTCGGCTTCGAGGTCGTCGACGATGAGCTTCAATCGCGCAACGTCCTTCTCGTCGCTCGATCGTCGCATGGTGTCCAGCGGACGAACCGAGAGCCCAAGAGCATCCGAAATAGCAATTCCGATTTTCTTACTGCCGAGGTCGATGGCAAGCACGCGCATTGACGAAAAGTATAGAAAGCGGGCTCGCGAGGTGTCAACGAAGCCGTCAACGGTGTAGTGGGGTGATATTGTCTTGCTCGCTCACATTCGCGTTTCTCCTCTGCGACCTCGGCGTCCTCCGCGGTTGATTCCGAGCCACTGAGCAGGAAAAACTTCGGAGTACGCCGGGAACGCAGAGGACTGCTTGCCGGCAACACGCTAATACCCACTACCGGCAACGGCGTCGACTGACGACGGGGCTATCTTGGAATAACCGGCTGCGCAGTCGACAAAGCGGTTCGGTAAATTGATGTCAGCCATCGTGAATTAAAGATTACCGTTCAATTGACATCAAAAGCCGGCGAGCGTATATAACCGCTGTCAGTTCCCGGTAACCGGTTCAGGCAGGTTTCGGCGCTCGAGCGTGATGTAATCCAGCACGAACGAATCGAATCCCAGGTCCCACGCGCAGAACTTCGAAGGATCGGTTAACAATCATCCATCAATTGCGACCTCGAAGGAGAAACCGTGACGATCAAACATCATTCGACGTTTCGCGCAGCGTTGCTGATGACGCTGTTGTTAATCATCACCATCGCATCAACCCAAATTCGAGCAGACAGCGGGAGCTGCGCAGGAGGAAATACCACACTGCCATTCACGGATGTAATGGGCAATCCATTCTTCTGCGACATTGCCGAAGCGTTCTTTTCAGGACTGACAAACGGCACGACGCCGACCACCTACAGCCCCGGTCAGAACGTGCCGCGCGAGCAGATGGCGGCGTTCGTCACACGGACGCTCGATCAATCGCTCAAGCGCGGGAGCAGGCGCGCGGCGTTAAAGCAATTTTGGACTCCTACTTCAGAAGTTGGCTTCGGGTTGACTCCGGTGGGAGTCGGCCCGGTGTTAGTCGAATCAGACGGCGGCGATCTCTGGGTTACGAATTCCAAAAGCGAGGGTGTCTCGCGCGTGCGGGCAAGTGACGGAAAGCTGCTCGAGACATGGACGGGGGCGCCGGGCGCAATTGGGGTGCTGGCCGCGAAGGGACTGATATTCGTGACCGGAGGGACAACCCCAGGTAGTCTATATCGGATCGACCCAACCCAGCCGGCGGGCGCGGTCGCGACGCTGACCAGCGCGCTGGGCGATTCTCCGGTCGGCATAGCTTTCGACGGAGCGCGAATCTGGACGGCCAACACCGGAGGGTCAGTCTCCATCGTCACGCTCGACCCGTTGAGCGTGACCAATGTGACTGTAGGATTCATTTCACCAATCGGAATTCTATATGATGGCAACAACATGTGGGTTACAGATACCGGATCCCGCCCGGGCAACCTGTTTAAGCTGGACTCGAGCGGCGCAATCATCCAAACGGTGACCGTGGGCGATGTGCCGGAGCTTTCAGTCTTCGACGGTACGAACATCTGGGTGCCCAATTTTGATGCGTTGTCGGTAACGGTAGTTCGGGCATCGACGGGGACGGTCCTCGCGACCTTAACGGGCAATGGCCTGGTTTTCCCACAGGTCACTGCCTTCGATGGCGAACGGATTCTGGTAACGAGCAAGTTTGGAAACAGCGTCTCGCTGTGGAAGGCCGCCGATCTGAGTCCGCTTGGCACCCTCAGTACCGGCACGGGCACAAATCCGACTGGAGTTTGCAGCGACGGCCTCAACTTTTGGATCGTCATGCAGGGAATCGACAAACTCGCGCGGTTTTAATCCGGGAAATTCAGAGAACTTCGCCCTACTGGAGGAAGGAATTGTAAGTGGGACTTGAGCATGCGCAGCCCCGACTCTTCGCCAAGGGAGCGTCCTGAGAATTCCCTCGAACCCACGTAGGGGTAGAATGTTTATATAGAGTGGCGAGTTCCATATTGCCAAGCCCGTAGGGGTGAAATGTCCTGTCAACTTCATACCGCTCCTAACGGAGCCAGGAAGTCCACGTCAGTCCGTCCGTAAACTATGAACATCACACCCCTACGGGGTTGCCGAGCGGAACGCTCGATTCACCGCTCTGAGTTGCTGGTGACCTAAGTCCCGAACTCCTGATCACACCCGTCCTAACTCAATCCTTGCGCCGGACATTTCGCGCGGGTTAATATGGATTCTGCTAACGCCCAGCAAGGAGCATCAGATGCGGTTCAAAACCAAGATCGCTATTGTCGTCTTTTCTACGATCATTGCCTTCTACGCCATCGTCGGCAGCTTCATGTCGAAGTCCGGGCAGGTGGTTGCGCGCGGCAGCCAATACGGCCAGCTTCAGATTTTCGATGAGGTCCTCAGCCACATCATCCGCGACTACGTCGATCAACCTGATCTCGAGAAAGTAAGGATCGGCAGCCTCCGCGGGCTCGCCGAGGGGCTTGATCCCTACAGCGCTTATCTGACTCCCGAGCAGGTCAAGCAGTACGACCCGAAGGCGAATCGCGCGGAGACCGGGCTGCTCCTTTCAAAGGTCGGCGGCTACGCTTACGCGGTTGCGGTGCTCAAGGGCTCGCCCGCTGAACAGGCAGGCGTTCGCTCCGGCGATTTCATCGAGTATGTAGGAAAGGTTCCCTCTCGCGATCTGAGTCTCTATGACATCGAGCAACTGCTCAGCGGTCAGCCTGGGACTACAGTCGATGTCCGCATACTGCATCAGGGACAATCGCGAAAAGTCTCTCTCTCCAGAGCCAAGCTTGCGCAACCGGCCATCGAATCTCGCATAGAAGAACCCGGCGTAGGGTACCTGAAGCTCACGACGCTGGCTGAAGGCAGGGCCGCCGATGTTAAGACCGCTGTGAGCGACCTGGTATCAAAGGGCGCTCAGAAGATCGTATTGGATCTGCGCGGCGCCGCCAACGGCAAAATCCAGGAGGGCGTCGCGGTAGCAAACCTGTTCGCCGGTTCCGGCACGCTTGCGCGAGTGCTTGGCAAAGGCGACAAGGAGATCCAAACCTTTACTGCGGACCCCGCAAAGGTCGTGTTCAACGGACCGCTTGTCGTGGTGATCGATCGGAGCACAGCCGGGCCGGCCGAGATCATTGCCGCCGCGGTGAGAGATCAAAAGCGCGGTGACCTGGTTGGCGAACGAACGTTCGGGGCAGGATCCGAACAAGAAAAGTTCTCGCTCTCAGATGGCGGCGCATTGTTGATGACTACGGCCAAGTACGCGCCCGCGACCGGCAAGGCGTTTATGGAAGATCCGATCAACCCTACGGTGAAAGTTGATCGCCCGGTCGAAGCCGAAGTGATCCTGCCGGACGGCGATGACGATGACGACGGTGAGGAAAAGCCCGATCAGCAACAGCCGCAGGTGACGCCACCGAAGCCCGCGCCGCCGGTCGAAGACGTTCAGCTCAAGAAGGCGTTTGAGATAATCAAGCAGGCGCCGGTAAAGGCCGCGGCCGCGCAGAAGCGGGCCGCTAACACGAAGGCTCCGGTTTCCGATGGAGCAGTTCGAGAATCTCGTCTCGCGACATAATCTGAGATATTCAATCTTATTCAGCACCAAAAAAGCCGCTTCGATGGAAGCGGCTTTTTTGATTGACCTCCGCGTGCTTTGCGGTCCTTTGCGTCTTTGCGTTGAGTATTGGGTATTAAAGGCGCAAGACCCAATACTCAACGCAAAGACGCAAAGGACCGCAAAGCACGCGAAGGACTACGCTGCGCTAACGTCGAAGCGCATTCCGCAGAACGAACCAAACGTTGGCGGGGCGCTCCGCCAGCCGGCGCATGAAATACGGATACCAGTAGCGACCGTACGGAACATACACGCGCATTCGATAGCCTTGCTGAACCAGTTGCGCCTGCAGGTCGCGCCGTATGCCGTAGAGCATCTGAAACTCGAACTTGTCTCGCGACATGTCTTGCGCATCAGCAAACTCGCGGGCCGCATTAACCATGTTCTCGTCGTGTGTCGCGATGCCGTGGTAGATTCCTGAACTCAAAAGAATCCCGCTCAGCTTTACGAAGTTGGCGTCGACGTCAGCCTTACTAGCAAACGCCATCGACGGCGGCTCTTTGTAAGCTCCCTTGCATAGACGAATCCTGGCGCCGATCTTCAACAAGTCCTCGACGTCCTTTTCGGTGCGGTAGAGATAAGCCTGAACAACAATCCCGACGTTATCGAATTCGCTTCTCAAGCGTCTGAAGACCTCGAGGGTGCCGTCTGTCTTGGATGAGTCTTCCATATCGATGCGAACAAAGTTGCTATAGCGAAGCGCCGCCTCGACGATCCTGCGAGTATTCGCGTAGCACACGTCCAGCCCGATATCCAGTCCAAGCTGTGTCAGCTTCACCGATACGTTTGAGTTGAGGTTGTTTTCTTCGATGCTGTCGAGAACGCGCACGTACTCGTCGACTTCATTGCGCGTCGCGGCTTCAGAGGTGATCGATTCGCCGAGGTGATCGAAGGAAGCGCTGATGTTCTTCCGATTCAGTTCCCTGATGGCCTGGACTGCATCCTTGAGTTCTTCGCCGGCTACAAAGCGGTGGGTGACGTTGTTGAAGGACTGAAAACGAGTGAGAAATTTTTTGAAGCCTTCGCTTTTTGAAAGATAGAGAAACGTCGATTTGAGCATCTCTTTGGCCGCCTATCGGTTCAGAACGTAGTCGAAAAGACGCGTCGGAAGCAGGCGTTTCAGGGCCAGCCCGAGCCGAGCGTGGCCGGGCGCCGCATAGCGGATTCGCGGGCGGTCGGCGGCAACAGCCTTGAAGACCAAGTCGGCAATGTCTTCCGGACGGCCCGCCAGTTTTCTTAACCGCTGGATGCCGGCCGCGACCCGTTCGAACGTCTCCGCGTACGGACCGGCGTGCTCGATTATCTCTCGCGCTTCTTCATTGGCTACGCCCAGAAACTCGGTAATGATAAATCCCGGTTCGATCACAACAACCTTGATTCCAAACGGAGCAAGCTCGCCTCGCAGCCCGTCAGAAATGGCTTCCAGAGCGTGTTTCGTGGCATCGTAGACCGACGACAGCGGGCGGGCGATTCTTCCGGCGACCGAGCTGATGTTGACGATCCGGCCGCTCCGCTGCTCGCGCATAACCGGAATAACCAGTTGAGTGAGGGCGATCAGCGAGAAAAAGTTGGTCTCGAAGTTCCGCCGGATCGCATCAAGGGGGACGAGCTCAATCGGACCGCGCTGCCCCCACCCGGCATTGTTCACAAGCGCGTCAATATGTCCAAACGCGTTCAGCGTTTCCTGTACCAGCCGCGCGCGATCCCGTTCGTTTGTGATGTCTCCCACGACGGCCAGCGCGCGCCCGCCGGCCGCTTCAATGTCGCGCTTCAAGGCGTCCAGCCGATCGGCTCGTCGGGCGTTTATCACTACGGTTGCGCCTTCGCCAGCCAGCCTGCGAGCCGAGGCTTCCCCGATTCCCGCCGAAGCCCCGGTGATTATAGCTACTTGCCCGCCGAGCGTGCTCATTCGCCGTTCTCCGCTTCCTCAGAATCTTTCAGCGACATAGTATTTCATCATCGCGCGCCAGGTCGGCCAATCGTGCGGCCACTCGTAACCCCACAGCGAGAGTTCGTGCGGAATGCTCTTCTGAGCAAGAATACCCGCGAGCCTTCGCGAAGCGTTGGGGTTCTCGTAGTTCCCCTGGCCGGTGACGATGTGGATGTGGTCCTTTTGCCGAAGCGCTTCCAGTCCCGGCCCCTCGAGTCCCGGCAGATAGTCAACCGGGTTGTTGAAGAACACGTTGTCGTCGTAGTAGTCGCCCTTGTAATAGCCGCGTATGTCAAACGCGCCGCTCATCGCGATGCAGCCGGCAAATAGATCGGGCCGGCGGAAGAGTTGATTTGCGCAATGAAACGCCCCGAGGCTTGCGCCCGCGGTGATGATTCCTATGCGACCCTGGCAGCTATTCCAGATGAAGGGCACCACTTCTTCGGCGACATAACTGTTGTACTGCACCTGGCGGAGCGCTTTGTACTTCGGGTGCAGCTCATCGTTAAGCCAGCTTTCGCGATTGATGCTGTTTATCGAAAAGACTTTCACCTTGCCTGCTTCGATCGACTCCTTGATCGCGTCGATCACATAGAAGCGTTCGTACTCCAGATAGTCTGCCGCCGCTGTGGGAAACATAAGCAGCGGAAACCCAAAGTGCCCGTAGGTCACAATCTCCATACGACTATTCAGGCTTGGGCTGTGCCAGGCGTCAATCACTCGTTGCATAGAATTCTTCCTTGTTCGGCTTTTTGGTGTTCGGATGATGAGACTCGTGTGTGTTAGGCAAGCGTGTAAGCTAGCCGCATCCGGCGGGAATTTCAAGCACGGGCCAGAAGTGTGTCTGCGCGCGAACCACGAGTGTGCCGTCGAGAGCGTTTTTTCTTGACTCTGATTGGGCCTTGCGCTACTATGCGGCCCGCTTCAAGCAGACGGCTTGGAGTTTTGACCACAGCGACGAGAAGTCTTGGGCAGCAAGTGAAAGCTAGATAAGAAGCCGCAAAGGGGCGTTCGCGACGGAGCGAGCGTCGCTTCGCGGCTTTTTGTTCTCAAGCTTTCAGAAATAGCCTCAAGAGCATACCGATGAGACAAGCTGCCCGGATTCGCAAAACATCGGAGACTCGGAGGAGGATTCATGTCGATGTCACACGGCAAGGTCAAGTGGTTCAGCAACGCAAAGGGCTACGGGTTTATCGAGCAACCCGGCGAAGCCGACGTGTTCGTTCACTATTCGGCAATACAGGAGGAGGGCTATAAGTCGCTCAAGCAGGGGGAGACTGTCGAGTTCGAAGTCGTCCAGGGACCGAAGGGACCCCAGGCAGAAGGAGTGAAAAGACTGTAGACTTCCGATCAGGCGCATAGACGGAGCCCCGCTTTTAGGAGCGGGGCTTTTTTTGTTCCTCGATCGCCGGTCTATATAATCTCAGCAAGCGCGCTCTCTCGACACGTTCTCTGAACAGCAAGCAACCACATCTGTCTGCTGGCATCGGAACATCTTTGAAGTACCAGCGTGTCAATAATCGGGAAACCTCGACCATGCATGCCGCAAGTCGTCGGGGCAACGAACTTGAGACTCTATGGAGGAGTGACTTATGAATTCACAGATGATTTCCAGGCTCGCGCGCTTATTCCTGATAACCCTGCTTCTTAATTCAATCGTCATTTCACTCGCGCCCGCCCAATCGGTATCGCCTCCATCCAAGTCATCCGAGGAGAAAAAAGCCCGCGAAGAGCGCGACAAGAAAGCGCTGGCCCTGGTCGACGAAATCATCCGGGAGACCGAGTCCCTTCGACTGCCTGAGAATCGGGTTCGCATAAACATGGCGTTGGCCGATTCGATTTGGCCGCGCGATGAAAAGCGCGCACGCTTGCTTTTCAAACAGGCCGTAACAGCCCTCGAGGAGATCACTGCGGCAACGGCAGATGGTCGGGACCGCGACTATCTCGCGCAGCTTCCGCAGCAGCTAAGGCAGGAGATATTACAAGTTGCGTCTAACCACGATGCAGGATTGGCCCTGGATTTCTTGAGGGCGACCCGCCCCGCAATTCCCCGCGAGCAGGCCTATTGGCAGCCGAACTTCGAATCACAGCTTGAGATGAGGCTCGCCAATCAGATCGCAGCAAGGGACCCAAAGACAGCGTTAATGGTCGGTGAAGACTCCTTGAAATTGGGGCTCGGCCAGGATGCAACTAATCTTCTTTACAATTTGAGCTCACAGGACAAGGCGGCCGCTGAAACCTTCTTCAATGACATAATGAAACAGCTTCGAAGCGGTGAGTCGAGCAGGAGTCAGGCCGCGCCGTACATCGCATTAACACTCTTGCGAAACTGGGTTGAAACAAACCGGACGCCATCCGAGCCGTCCCAGGATCGACCGGCATCCGGCCCTTCTCTGGCAAGTCTGAATGTGGATACGGCGCGCGAGCTCAGCGGTATGATCATCAACGAGGTTTTGAACAGCGGATCGTCTGACGCGAGCAGTGGGTTCAACCCGCGCACCCTTGATGGAGGCGCATATTTTAGTTCGTATCCGGGACAGTTGCTTGGGATCATTCAACAGTTGAAGCCGATGCTGCCCGATGTCGAAAAGCTGTCGCCCGGTCAGTTTTCAGCGCTCACCCGGAAGATCGCCGAGTTTGATAAGAACAATGAAGCGCAACAAGGCCCGTGGGCAAAATATCAACAACTCAGTCAAACCGGAACAGCCGAAGAGCTGATGCAGACCGCTAAGACGGCTCCGCCCGGGGTTTCGGAAGTCCTCCTTCAGCAGGCAGCCTGGAAGGCAATCAGTCAGGACAACGCCGACGTTGTGAATCAAGTGATGGAGCGAATTTCTGATCCAAGACAGCGCGCCGAGATCGAGTTGAATCTGGCGCGCAGATCATTCCAACGCGCTCAATCCGAGAAGAAAATAGCCGAAGCTCGCTCGTTATTATCTCGCCTCCCCATCGAAGAACGCGCAGTCTTGTTAGCCCAGATGGCCACGTTCGTCGCGACCGACGGAAACAAGCCGATGGCGCTGCAGCTTCTGGGCGAAGCCGAAGCGTTGTTGGGAGATCGAGCGCTCGGCTATGAGCAGCTCAGGGCCCGGCTGCAGTTATCAACCGCTTATGAACAACTTAATTTGGGCAGGTCCGCCGACCTTGTCGAGAAAACAATCAGTCAACTCAACGAGCTTGCAGTTGCGGCGCTGGTCTTGAATGGATTCGACGTTCAACAGTTCTTCAGAAATAGCGAGTTCATCATCAACGGCGGCAATTCGTTGAATGAGATGGCCCAGGAGTCAGCGCAGAGGCTGGCCTCGCTCTCGCGTTTTGATTTTGATCGAGCGAAGTCGGTAGCCGAAGAGTTTCAGCGGCCGGAGATGCGCATCATGGCGTTGGTTCAGATCGCGCAGGCAGTGCTAACCAGAAACGACAACTAACAAGAGAAGACGCGCCCAACCGGCTTATCGCGCGGGACGCGCTGCGAATTTGACGTGACCGTTGTCGACTCCGACGATGAAGTCGACGGCTTCGGTTGCCAGATGGTCCTTTATGTGTTCGGCGCGCGAGATAATGAACTGAGTGAATATCTCGAGACTCAAAGCGCCCAGTCTCTCCCCGCACTCTCGTTTTGCCGCGATGAGATAGTCATAAAGCTCACTGACTTTTTCGGGTTCGAGTCTGGGGTCGCGGCATCGAACCGCGTTGATGCGCTCGCGCACCGCGACTTGAGCCTCGACCGTTGGACGCCGGCCGATCTCTTCACGATCCTGAGTCTGCCGCCGCCACAGTTCACGCATCACGTTGTAACGCGCAACGAGGCTGTTGTAACGGAAGCGCTGCCCGAAGGAAATCCCTTTCGCATCGTAAAAGCGTTTGATCGCGGTTTCGACGCGGCCTCTGGTCTCGAGCGGCGCGCGAGAGGTCGCTCCGTTGAAGTAGATGTCGTATTCGACCTTCAACCGGCGAATCTCGTATTCGAGCTTATCAAGCTCCTGATCAAGCGGATTCTCAACTTTAGGTTCCATTGAAATTGCTCGTGGAGGGCCTGGGTATAACCTGTGGGGGTTGTGTTAGAATGTACGATAGACACTCATCGGTGTCAACGGAAATCACATGCCGAATCAACTGCTTAGATCGCTGCCCTCGATCGAGCGGCTGCTGGAGAGGCCGTTGGCGTTGCGGTTGTCCGCCGCAGTGGGCCGCGAGCGCGTGCGAGATCTGCTGCGCGAAACCACGGACGAACTCCGACAGGAAGTAACCAGCGGCCGATTGCCATCGGCCATCACAAGTCAATCTCTAATCGAAGAAGTTGAACGCAGGCTGGAACCGCGAGTTGCCCGGTTTTCTCAGCCTTCGCTTCGAAGCGTCGTCAATGCAACCGGTGTAATTATCCACACCAATCTTGGGCGCGCGCCGCTTGCTCGTCAGGCGTTGGAAGCGCTCTCGGAAACGGCAGCGGGCTACTCGAATCTCGAATATGATTTGACTCGAGGCGAGCGCGGCCGGCGCGAAACGCATTGTCAGGACTTGATAAGCCGGCTTGCCGGAAGTGAAGCGGCCATTGTAGCGAATAACAACGCAGCCGCGGTCCTGCTTGTGCTGAACACACTGGCGGAGGGCGGCGAGGTGATCGTCTCGCGAGGTGAGTTGATCGAGATCGGCGGCAGCTTTCGAATCCCCGATGTAATGGCGAAGAGCGGCGCCATACTTCGCGAGGTTGGAACCACTAACCGAACCCGTATTGAAGACTACAAAAACGCAATCAACGAGCGCACACGGCTCATACTGCGCGTGCATCCCTCAAACTATCGGATAATCGGCTTCACCCATCGCCCAGGCGCGGACGAGATTGCCGATGTCGCGCGACGCGCGGGCGTGCCGTCGTTTGAAGACCTGGGCTCGGGTTGCTTGATTGATCTCTCTCCTTTCGGAGTGAAGGACGAACCGGTGGTGGCGGATTCGTTGAAGGCGGGCGTTTCCGTAGTCAGCTTCAGCGGCGACAAGATGCTGGGCGGTCCGCAAGCGGGCATCATCGCGGGTTCTCGCGAGATCGTCGATCGAGTTGCCGGGAACCCGTTGATGCGAGCGCTCAGAGTCGACAAGTTGACCTACGCCGCGCTCGAGGCCACGCTGAGGTTGTATGAGCGGGGATCTGCCCGGACGGAAGTTTGGATGGACGTTCCGGTGATTCGCGCGATTGCGGCTTCATACCGGGAGATTGCGGACCGAGCGGCCAACCTCCGCGAATCAATTGCGCGATTGACAAACGGGCGGTTCACAATCGATCTGGAGGACGGATCTTCCGTGATCGGCGGCGGGTCGGCGCCAGAGGTAAAGCTGCCGACGGTCCTGGTCACGATGAAAGCCGCAGAGATGTCGGCCGCGTCGTTGGAAGAACGGCTTCGCGGCTCCCGGATACCGATCATCACCCGAACCGAACGAGACCGGGTGATGATCGACTTGCGAACGGTCTCGATCGAAGAGGAAGCGATCATACTCGAGGCGCTCGCCGGGCTTGCGCAACCTGCGCGCGAGTCCGCCGCATCTGTAGAAGCGTTGGGATGATTCGGTAACGCGAGAAGGGGCGGCCACGGAGGGCCGCCCTTACATGACGACGGGGTGGCCACGGAGGGCCGCCCTTACATGACGACGGGGCGGCCACGGAGGGCCGCCCTTACATGACGAACGAGAAATCGAAGGAAGGGACGAACAAGAAATCGACGGAAGGAAGGTCACATAAAACCCAATATGTCGTTATTACTCTTAAGCCTTCTCCAGCAGGGCAGACTATCGAAGGTAGTGATAGTCGGCGCTGCCCTGCTGTTCATCGCGGGTGTCTCGCTGCTGGTTTACTTCTATCGCCGGTACCGGCGCATCGAGAAAGAACCGGAGGAGGATTGGGACCTGTCGCGACGCAGTTTGTTCGTGAACGTTGCGCCTCCCGCTCGAATCGCCAACGACGGTAGTGCCGCCGCTGCGGTTCCAACGGCCCCGATTCCCGAAATAACACCTGTCGTGCCGGGCGGGACAAGCGTACTGGCAAGCGAAGCGCCGTCGCAAACATCTAAACCGGCGGCGTCTGACGCTCCGCCACCCAGCGAAGCGCCGGCTCCTCCGAGCGCGCCCATCGAAGTTCGCGAAGCTGCTCCGCCGGTCGAACCCGTGCGCGAAGAGCGCATGACGCAGGTACTCGCAAGCCCTTCGCTCCCAGAATCGCAAGAAGCCCCAGAATCGAAAGAATCGAAAGAACCGAAAGAACCGAAAGCGCCGGAACCGTCCTTGGCAAAGACAGAATCGGAGCACGAGCACACAGCTTTCGATGACGAGGTGTGGGCCGGTCTCGAAGCGGACGAACTGACGTCCACTCTAGCGCAGGGCGCTGAAACGATGCCGTTGCACGCGGTCACCGAACAGCTTCCGGGAGCGCGAGTCGACGAGCGCTCGCATCGTGAGCCATTTGAGGCGCCTCGCATCGAACGCGTACTTCACCGGGAGCCCTTCGAGCCGCCGGCCATCACGCCGCTAACCCCGCGAGAGCAGGCCGCAGTGACGCGCGAGCTGCGCTCCTCCACGCCGGCCGGTTCGCAGACAACAATTGAGGAAGCCAAAGAGACACCCGCGCGAAACACGATGATCTTTGGCGCAAGTCCCGCTAAACCTGACGCAAGACCGTCGAGCGCCGAGCCGGTTATTGCAGCGTCTGGACGAATCGCTGAGCCGTCTGTTGCCGGCGTGCGGTCTCGCAAAGCGCCCGCCGGATCGATCCTCGGACTCCCTGCCGAAGCGTCGCAAGGACCCCTGATCCTCGGCGCTCCTGCGCGGACCGAGAGCGACACCGGAATCGGCGCGCTGACAAACTACGGCAAAGATCTGTCGCCGAAGGCCGGTTGGGGCGGAACGATTGCGCTAATCGTCGTCGTCGCGTTGCTTGGCGGCGCTGTGCTTTTGTACCTCTTCGTGCCGACGGTTCACTCGCGGGTCAACTCTTATATCGGGCGCGCTCGCGGAACAGACAGTCAGGCTTCGACGAAGCCCAAGGCGCAGATATTTCCGTCTTTCAGACAAGAAGGCAGTAAGGCGAAAGGTGCGATCGATAACATTTCCGACGAGCCGCTCGAGAACCTCGAGGTAGAAATATCGGTCCAGCATGACGCGTCACCCGAAGTTCGGAGAGGCGCCGTCGCACCGAATCCGCTGCCACCAAACACGCGAGGCACGTTCGAGTTCGACTACGACGCAAAAAAAGATACCAACGGCAAGATCTTGAGGCTCTTAAGCAACGGGAATGAAATAAAGTTCCGCGCGCCAAATCAGCCATAGTAATGTACACAACAGTTCAGATGTGAGTGTACAAGAGAATTCGCTGGTCCTGTATGGGCGGTCCTCCGTGGCCGCCCCTCCTTCGAGAACGCGCTTCTCACTAAGGGGCGGCCACGGAGGACCGCCCATACAGGAGTGCCCTTCATCGATATCGAAACCTATGCTAGACCTCGCAGCGCAGCGACCAACCTGGGCTGAGATCAATCTCGATAATCTAATCCACAACTTCCGCGTCACTCGATCGGCGGTGGGCGGCGCCGCGATTATGGCCGCCGTCAAGGCGGACGCATATGGCCATGGCGCAGTCGAGTGCGCTCGGGCGCTTGAATCAGCCGGCGCGGATTGGTTCGGGGTCGCGCTTCCCGAAGAAGGCATTGCATTGAGAAAAGAGGGCATTACACGGCCTATCTTATGTCTCGGCGGTTTTTGGGAGGGCCAGGCTGAATCGATAATCGCTCATCGACTCACGCCGGTTGTGTTTAGATTGGATGACCTTGCCGCGCTCAGTCGAGAGGCACACAAGACCGGGCATAACTTCGATTATCATCTGAAAGTCGATACCGGGCTGGGACGCCTCGGAGTCCAGTGCTCCGAACTGGAAGGATTTCTCGATGGCGCGAATCAATTCACGAACCTGCGGCTCGACGGCATAATGACTCACCTGGCGTCAGCAGACAATAGCGACCAGGATCTATTCACACAGCAGCAGTTAGATTTGTTCGACCGAGCAATCGAGGCGGTCCAATCCGAAGGTCACAGCCCGCGATGGATACATGCAGCCAGCAGCGCCGGCGCCCTTGCGTATCCACGCGCCCGCGGAAATCTGGTAAGGCCCGGTGGCGTGCTTTACGGCCTGTGGCGCGATGTGATTTCACCATCGACGGAGCCCTTGGGCTGGCGTCCGGTGATGTCGGTCCACACGAGAATCGTGCTCGTGAAAACCGTCAAGGCGGGCACGCCTCTTGGGTACGGTGGGACTTTCGTGACGGCCCGTGACAGCCGGATAGCCACAATCGCAATCGGTTACGAAGACGGATTGCGCCGCGAGCTGTCGAATCGCGGTCAGGTTATCGTACGGGGATCGCTTGCGCCCGTCGTAGGCCGGATAAGCATGGACCTGACCTTGATCGACATTACCGACGTCGAAGGTGCGTCCATTAACGACGAAGTAGTGATCATCGGCTCTCAAGGCGAGAGCCGAATAACAGCAGAGGAGATTGCGGCCCGGATAGGCACTATCTCCTATGAAATAACCTGCGGCGTAAGCGATCGCGTCCCTCGGGTCTATTTAGCGAGGGAGCCGGCGCCCGACTTGAAGTCGGATGGTCCGTTCCGACGGTGAGCCCATTCCGAGCCTAATGACGGAGAAAACTTGAACTTAAATGCCTGACAAATGCCCGCTGTCAACCCACCAGCGGTTTCGGGAGTATTCGGATTCTGGGTTGCCAATAACCTCCGCGTGCTTTGCGGTCCTTTGCGACTTTGCGCTGAGTATTGTGTCTTGTTCCTTCAATAGCCAATACTCAGCGCGAAGGCGCAAAGGACCGCAAAGCACGCGAAGGGCTGACCACACGTTACAAGTCAGCAACCCAATAAGCGAACACTACCGCGGTTTCTCATTCAACTTGCCCTCACGTCTTTTTCATATATAATCTCCGCATTGCAGGGAGTAAGGTTCGGATGGGTCCCTCGTGACGTGGCGCAGTAATTTCAAAATCAGTGGAGTGAGGTCTATTTATGCAGCAGCGGTCGCCCGCAGTAAAAGACGTATTCGAGAAAGCTGCGGGGTTTACCAAGGCTGAAGAGTTCCGAAGAGCCGGGCTCTACCCTTATTTCACCGAGTTCTCGAGCGGCGCAGACTCCGGGGAAGCCGAAGTGATGATGGGCGACCGGCGCATCCTCATGTTCGGGTCTAATAACTACCTCGGTCTCACAACCAATCCCGAAGTGAAAGCCGCCGCAAAGGAAGCGATTGACCTGTACGGCACGGGCTGCTCGGGCTCTCGAATGCTGAATGGAACGATGGACCTGCACGTTCGGCTCGAATCCGAACTTGCCCGCTTCATGAAGCGCGAGGCCGCCCTGGTGTTCGGCACGGGGTTTCAGACTAATCTTGGAGCGCTTTCGGCAATCGCTCAAAAAGGCGACGTTATCATTGCGGACCGTAACATTCACGCTTCGATACTGGACGGTTGTCTTGCGTCATTCGCGCGAACGACCAGGTTTCGTCACAACGACATGGACGACCTGGAAAAAGTGCTGGCCGGCCTTCAACCCGATGAAGGAAGATTGATAGTAGTAGACGGGGTGTTTTCGATGGAGGGAGACACGGCCAATCTCCCCGAAATCGTTCGTCTGGCGCGTCGTTATTCCGCTCGAATCTATGTCGACGAAGCGCATACTATCGGGGTGCTTGGAGCTAACGGCCGCGGCACCAGCGAACATTTTGGAGTCGAAGGCGACGTCGATATCGTGATGGGCACGTTCTCGAAGTCGTTTGCGTCGATCGGCGGCTTTGTAGCTTCGAGACACGACGTCATCGAATTCATCAAGCATCACAGCCGCGCGTTTGTATACTCCGCATCGCTGGCGCCGGCAAACGCGGCAGCAGTGTTAAAGGCGATCGAGATAATCGAGCGCGAGCCCGAACGCCGCCAACGACTGCATGACTTGAGCGCGTCGCTGCGCCGGGAACTGGTGAGATTGGGCTTCAAGCTGCTCGAGGGGTTCACTCCCATTATCCCGGTCGTGGTCGATGATGAAGTGCTGGTCTGCAAGTTCTTCTGGGAGTTGATGAGTGAGGGCATCTATACGAATCCCGTGCTCGCTCCCGCCGTCTCGCACAGTCTCGTGCGCATAAGCTGCATGGCTACGCATACCGACGAGCACGCCGACCGACTTCTGGAATCAATGTACCGGATAGGAAAGAAGCTGGACCTGATTCAATGACGCGTGATGCGTGACACGTGATTCGTGATCGAGGAAAACGATTTCTCACGGATCACGTTTCACGTTTCACGTTTCACGTTTCACTCTTATGAAGCGAATTGCAGTTACGGGAATCGGAGTGATCGCGCCAACCGGCGTGGGGCGCGAGCGCGTGTGGGAAGCGCTTGTCGAGGGGCGCAGCGGGATCTCGCGCATCGATGACTTCGACACGTCGAACCTCAAGACCAACATCGCCGGCGTCTGCCGCGACTTTCGGCCCGAAGAGATGTTTGACGAGCGGGAGATGTCCCGGCTCGATCGGGTGTCTCAACTGGCAATTGCCGCCACCGAGATGGCTACGCGTGAGGCCGGGCTGACCAACGGACAACTTGATAGCTACGACGCGGGAGTGTTTCTAGGAACCGGGTTCGGCGGGCAGGGCTCGATCGAAGAGTTCTGCGGCGCGTTCTTCTCCAACGGAAAGGGCCGCCGCTCCGCCATTGCGATTCCGAAGTCGATGTACAATGCGTCGTCTTCGAACATCGCAATCCGATTCAAGACTCGCGGGCCAAACATCACCGTGACGACTGCGTGCTCGTCGGGAGCTAACGCGATCGGCCAGGCTTTTCACCTGATCCAGCACGGGCACGCGGAGCGGATGATTGCCGGTGGGGTCGATGCTCCGATAACTCCGGTGGTGATGGACGCCTGGAAGGAAATGCGCGTGCTTTCGACCAAGAACGAGCCGCCTGAGCGCGCGTGCAAACCCTTCAGCGCCAACCGCGATGGGTTTGTCCTCTCGGAAGGCGCAGGCATCGTCGTGCTCGAGGACCTTGAAATGGCCGCCGCGCGAGGCGCACATATCTACGCTGAAGTTATCGGCTACGGTTCAACCGCGGACGCCTCTCACATTACCTTTCCGGATCCGGACGGCGAGTCGCACGCAATGACGCGCGCAATGAAAGACGCGGGCGTCAATCCGAACGAGATTGACTACATTAATGCGCACGGCACTGCGACTAAACTAAACGACGCCTCCGAGACCGAAGCCATCAAGCGCGTGTTCGGAAGCCGCGCTCACGAGATTCCCTGCAGCTCGATCAAGTCCATGCTCGGGCATTCGATGGGCGCCGCGGGCGCGATCGAGTTCATTGCAACCGTTCTGGCTATCGAGAATCAGGTGATCCCACCGACGACGAACTACGAGGAGGCTGACCCGCAGTGCGATCTCGATTACGTCACCGAAGGCTCGCGCCGCGTAAGCTCTTCGACGCCGTTGAGGACAGCTATTTCAAACTCATTTGGCTTCGGCGGGAACAATGCGGTACTTGTCGTTCGCGCTTATGTGCAGTAGTATCAAGCTTCAAAATTCAGAGTAGCAGACAGGCCCAAGGGAAAACGCAAATGACCAGAGAAGCTGTGGAAACTATTGAAGACTCCGTAAAGAGCATAATCGTAGCCGAGCTTCGCGTGGACCGAGATCAACTGGGACCCACCACCCACTTGATGAAAGACCTGGGCGCCGACTCGCTTGACGCGCTCAACATCGCGCTTCGCCTTGAAGAGCAGTTCAATATCAAAATTCCCGACGACGCCATCCCGAGGTTCCTCACCGTGGGCGACATAGTTCACGGAGTTAACGAACATTTGGCAGCGGCGCAGTAACGCATCGCTCGCCAGCAACCTTTCAAATCCCTCCACATTTGGTTAGAAACGGTTGGGTCAGTATTCGCCCAATCTCTAGGAGTCTATCGTGTTGCCGGCAAGGCTGCTCCTCTGCGTCCCCGGCGTCCTCTGCGGTTTTCCTTCTCAGTGCTGGAAATCAACCGCAGAGGACGCCGGGGACGCAGAGGAGCAGCCCGATCGTGAGCGAGCAAGATACTATGAGCCCGCTACGCCAATTCAGTGCGCTTGAAGAGCCGCTTACTCGACGGGTACAATGAAGTGTTCTCGACTCAGCGAAATTCGTATCTATCAGCGTCTGGCTCTCGATGGCGATAGAAAAGATAACAGTTCGCGGCGCCCGACAGCACAACCTAAAGGACGTGAGCGTCGAGTTGCCCCGCAATCGCTTGACCGTAGTCACCGGGCTCTCGGGCTCGGGCAAGTCGAGCCTCGCATTCGACACCATCTACGCCGAAGGCCAGCGGCGTTATGTTGAATCGCTTTCTGCTTACGCGCGCCAATTTCTCGATCAGCTCGAAAAGCCCGACGTCGACGCAATTGAAGGCCTCTCGCCGGCAATCTCGATCGAGCAGAAAACCACCATGCGCAGCCCGCGCTCGACCGTCGGCACCGTCACCGAAGTCTATGACTATCTGCGGCTTCTCTTCTCCTCGATAGGCGTGCCTCACTGCCCAAAATGCTCGCGGCCAATTTCACGACAGTCAATCGATCAGATCGTCCAGCAGATGGCTACCTTGCCCGAAGGCGAGCGCGTAATGATACTCGCGCCAATCGTCCGCGGCAGAAAAGGTGAGTTCAAGAAGGAACTGGAAAAGCTGTCGCGGTCCGGTTTCAATCGCGCGCGCATCGATGGCGAGATTCGACTGCTCGACGAAGACATCAAGCTCGACAAGCGCCGCAATCACACGATCGAAGTAGTAATCGACCGGCTGCTCATCAAGCACGGCGTGCAGAAGCGTCTCGACGATTCGGTTCATCTTGCAGCGAAGCTCACAGACGGATTGGTGATGGTCTCGATAGTCGACGGCGAGGAGCGTCTCTATTCCGAGAAGATGGCCTGTCCCGAGTGCGGGATTTCCGTGAACGCTCTCGAGCCGCGTTCGTTCTCATTCAACAGTGTGTACGGAGCCTGCCGAGAGTGTCACGGGCTGGGCAGTAGAGCGGAAATCGATCCCGCCAAAATCGTCTCCGATCCGCAGCTTCCGATCGACCAGCAGGACCCGTTTCCCGCGGACACCAACATCAGCAACTATCTTCGCGACGTGATCAAGTCGATGGCAAGACAGGCGGGCATCTCGACCGACAGAGCGTTCGCCGCGTTGCCGCAAAAGGTCCAGGACGCGTTTTTCTACGGCTCGAAAGAACGATTGACGCTGCGCTACGGGGCTTACGAATACAAGACTGATTGGAAGGGCGCGGTCGCGTATCTGATGGCTCGCGTCGAAGAGATGAAGAGCGAGACCCTTATCGCGAGTTTCGAAGGTCTCATATCGCCGATCGTTTGCCCCGGCTGCGGAGGGCGCAGACTTCAGTCCGCGTCACTGGCCGTGCGCGTCGGTGGCCGGACCATCGCAGATTACACAGCGCTGCCGATCTCGCAGGCGGTCAAAGTCTTTAACGGCGTCAAGCTCAACTCGCGCGAAGAGAAAATCGCGGGGCTGGTGCTGCGAGAGATTCGTCAACGGATGAAATTTCTCGAAACGGTTGGACTTGGTTATATGACTCTCGACCGGCCTTCGTCGACGCTGTCTGGAGGCGAGGGACAACGTATAAGGCTGGCTACGCAGATCGGCTCTCAACTGCGAGGCGTCCTTTACGTGTTGGACGAGCCGTCGATCGGGCTTCATCCGCGCGACAATCGCAAGTTGCTTGACACGCTCGAGCACCTTCGCGATCTCGGTAACACCGTGCTGGTAGTCGAGCACGATGAAGAGACGATTCGTCGCGCCGATCACGTTTTAGATCTTGGGCCCGGCGCCGGAGCGCACGGCGGTTGGGTGGTCGCCGAAGGCACTCCCGCGGATATTGCCGGCAATCCGGCGTCACTCACCGGACGATACATTTCCGGCGAGCTGTCGATTCCAGTGCCGGACGTGCGGCGCGTTTCCAACGGCAAAGCGATAACCGTGCTCGGCGCGCGCGCTCATAATCTGAAGAACATCGACGTCAGGTTTCCCCTGGGCCTGTTCATCGTCGTCACCGGCGTATCGGGTTCAGGCAAATCCACACTGGTCGATGACATTCTCTATCGCAGCCTCGCTAAAAAACTCTATCGCAGCATGCTCGAGCCAGGCGCGCATCGCGAGGTCGGCGGACTCGAACATATCGACAAGATCATCGAGATCGATCAATCGCCGATCGGCCGGACACCGCGATCGAATCCCGCTACTTACACCGGCGTCTTTACTCCAATCCGCGAACTGTATGCGATGTTGCCGGAGTCACGTGAGCGTGGCTACAAACCGGGACGTTTCTCGTTCAACGTAAAAGGCGGGCGCTGCGAGGCATGCCAGGGCGACGGCTTGAAGCGCATCGAGATGAACTTCCTTCCCGATGTGTACGTGCTGTGCGACGTCTGCCGAGGCGCCAGGTACAATCGCGAAACGCTTTCGGTTCAATACAAGGGTTACTCGATCGCGGGGCTTCTGGACACGACGGTTGAAGAAGCGTTGCCGATATTGGAGAACATTCCGCAAATCAAAGTGAAGCTGCAGACGTTGATCGACGTCGGGTTGGGCTACATAAAGTTGGGCCAGTCGGCGACTACGCTTTCAGGCGGCGAGGCGCAGCGGATCAAGCTTGCGAAAGAGCTTTCGAAGCGGGCAACGGGCCGCACTCTTTATATCCTGGACGAGCCGACGACTGGACTGCACTTCGAGGACGTGCGCAAACTTTTGGACGTGCTTCATCAATTGGTGTCGCTCGGCAACACGGTGCTCGTAGTCGAGCACAATCTGGATGTGATCAAGAGCGCGGACTGGGTCATCGATCTCGGCCCGGAAGGCGGCGAAGAAGGCGGCAAGGTCGTCGCCGAAGGAACGCCCGAAGACGTCGCTCGCACTAAGCGTTCATACACCGGACAAGCGCTTCGCCCGCTCCTCAACGGACACCAACGATAGGCTGCCAATCGCTCCCTGAGTTAGGCGGCGGTGCCCTTTTTGCGAACTTTGCGGTCCTTTGCGTCTTTGCGCGAGGAATTCTCCGTCTTTGCAGCAGGAATTCTCAACGCAAAGGCGCAAAGGACCGCAAAGCTCGCAAAATAAACCGGAGACGCCAAGATGGTTGACCGTAACTTTCGTCGGGTGTATTAGTTCATACCCATGAAGACCAACCCCGAGGACCGAATATGAAAAGACCTGATCGTTTGATTCTTGTGCTCCTGTGGGTAGCTGCAGCGGTGTTTCTGACGACTCCAACGGAATTGCGATCGGCCGCTCAAACCAAAACGGGCTCTACGTCGCAGAACGTCGTCGTTCCAAAGATATGGGACTCAAAGCAGCTTGCGACGTGGGCCACACCCGTCGCCGGCATCAACAAGACCGCCAACTTCTACAGCGAAGAAGAGTACTACGCCGCGCCGGTCGACAACGTGCGCACCTACCCGGTCTATGCTCCCGACAAAGAGCCAAAGGGTTACCGTGAGTGGATGCTCAAGCAGGGCCAACAGAGATTGATCGAGCCCGAGAAGCTCAAGACTGAACGCGATTGGATCGAAGCCGGGCGCGCGGTATTCGCGGGGCTCGACTTCCCGGTTACTCGAACCGACGACCCGCGCATAATGAAGTTCCTCAGCGACGCAGAAGCCGTTCGCAAAGGCGGAGACGCAATCACCAAAGACGGCATTCTTCCTTCGCTTCGTTGGAGCGTCGGCAGCGACGGCAAGTTGAAAGTTGCGCTTGCGGATTGCTCGGGTTGTCACAGCAGGTTGATGCCCGACGGCTCGGTGCTTCTCGGCGCTCAGGGCAACCTGGCCTTTGCCTTCGAATCCGTGGGCGTTGTTGTAGAGGGATTCAACAAAGACCTCGAACGGAAAGGAATGTCGCTCAATCAAGCCGAATACGGCTCATACGGAATGCCCTGGCTAAAAGACGACATTCACGAAGGCTTCAAGACGATGAAGCCGGAAGAGATCGGGCAAGTAGACGGGTTTCCGCAGCCCGGAACGTTCTCGCGTTTCAATGGTAGTCCTTACTACATCACAAAGATTCCCGACCTTATCGGCTTGAAGGACCGCCGCTACATCGATCACACCGGCACTCACGTCAACCGCGGCCCCGAGGATATCGCCCGTTACGCAGTGCTTGTGAGTGTCGCCGACGACGGCTCGATCGGCCAATACAAGTTCTTCGATGAGAAGCAACGCAAACTCGACCGTCGATACAGCGATGAAGCGATGTACGCGATAGGCAAGTTCGTTTATTCTCTCGAGCCGCCGCCCAATCCGAACAAGCCCGACGCCGTGGCCGGGCGCGGCGAGAAGGTTTTCAAGAGTGAGGGCTGCGCGATGTGCCACACGCCGCCGCTCTACACGAACAACATGCTGATCCCGGTTTCGGGTTTCACTCCGCCCAAGGATGATCCGGTCACTGCGCGCCTGCATGTCATGCGCTTTCCTTTAGGCACCGATCCGAATCTTGCGTTGAAGACGAGAAAAGGAACCGGCTATTACAAGGTTCCTTCGCTGAAGGGACTCTGGTATCGAAGCCTGATCGAGCACTCGGGATCGATTGCGACGCTCGAGGAGTGGTTCGATCGGCGAAGGCTTAAGGAAGATTACGTGCCGAGTGGTTGGAAAGCTCCGGGCAAGAAGACTCGCGCGGTCCCGGGTCATGAGTTTGGGATGGACTTATCTAGTGATGACAAACGCGCGCTGATCGCGTTCTTGAGAACTCTTTGAGTCGCCGCTCCCAGGACCACGTAGCGCGACCTACTGTCCGCGGGTGCGATCTCTTTCCCGCATCACCAAAAGGAAGCCTGCACGGCGGCGCGAAAACCGGGGGGATTGTCTGCGAACGGTCTGTAGCTGCAGTCGAAAACACCATGCAGGAGTGGCCAACTGAAAGCAAGTAGATCGGCTCCCGACGACGGTGTTTAACGTCCGGGCCCGCCAGTCATCCAACTCCATTCCGGCCGGATAATGGGCCGCAGCACCTTCGGATCGACATCGAAGTTCAGCATCGCCAGATGATGCCATTCAGCGGTTCGGAACTTTGATGCGGTCCAATTAGATAGACTACTAAAAAGAGTCATCGCAAACGCTTTTCTTCTTTTTTCTTTTTGACCCCCGCCGCCTCATAGTCGAACTCCTTCGGCCAAATTGTGCTGTCATCGCAAATCGCGTCCAGCAGTTTTGCACCTTTCAAGTGGGCATTCTCAAGATTAGAGCCCATCAAGCGCGCTCCGCGAAGCGTGGCACCGGATAGATAAGCGTCATTGAGGTCGGCCCGTTCTAAATTTGCGTTGTTCAGCTCAGTGTCGAATAGAATCGCCTCTCGCAGATTTGCCTCAACGAGATTTGAATCCATTAACTTGGCTTTTGTGAGATCAGCCTTAACCAATTTCGCCTTGCCGATCTGTGCGCCGGTGAGATTTGCAAGTCTTAGATGTGCCTGCGTCATATCAGATGCGCCGAGTTGAGCACCACCGAGGAGACCTTCACAGAGATTGGCGCCGGTCAAATCCATACCAGAAAGATTCGCCCTTTTGAGGTTCAACACTGCCAGCCGTAGCTTTGATCTTGCCGACACATCTTGGCTTGATAGCCAAGAAACTAGGAATCTAATCAACTGATCAGTCGAACGAATCGATCCTAAAGGCCTTGACTCTGTGCCATAGATAAGCTCCCGCGCGACCAGGAATTCTTGGATGCTGTAATGGGAAAAGCGATACCAACCCTGCGAATTCTTGTTCAACAAAGAACGGCCTCCGATGTCGAGCTTACTCAGATGTCTGAAGTTCCCACCCATTAAGCTTTCTAATTTGTCGTGGAGTATTTCTCGGTGACCGGTTGAGTGAAGCTGAAGGGCTAACACGGTGCATACTTTCCAGAGGTCTTGCGTATCCGGCATCCTCCTCCCGGTAAGCGGCTTAGCGTGTTCCCGTAGGAGCCACGCGCTCACTAGAGCATGGTATATCGTGTACTCGGTCCATTCTTGGGTGTCAGAATGAAGAAGATCTTCGATGTGCGCAAGCAACATCGGTCTGAATCGCAGGGACTGCATACGCGACAAGAGGATCTTAGCCTCGGAAATCCGCCGCGGGTTCTTAGGAAAACGTCGCTTCAAATAGTCGCCAATTTGGTCGTCCGAAAAGAGTGACAGATAGACGACCGGACAAAGGAATCCCCCTACTTGGACCTTGCCACGACGGTTGAAGGGGTCCTCCCCAGCACTAAAGAATTGAGTTCTGCACGATATGATAACACGCCAGAAGTTACGAGTTGCGAGAAGTATTTCCTGCAGTCGATGCGTGATGCGCCCCCAAGCTCGAGGATCTTCATCGAGAGCGTCAAGCAAGAGAATAGTCCTACGTTTTTTTGCAACAGATTCAATTTGCTCAAGGGAATCGTTACCAAGTTTGAGAAGGACGCAGTCGTAGTTCTGTGGCCAAAAAGACTTCAAGTGCGCAAGCTTAAGCATCATTAGCACGGATGACTTGCCCATCCCAGAATCGGCCAGGATAAACATCTGATGCCCACCCGTTAGCGAATGTCCGCCGAAGAAGTACTGGAGCCGGCTGAAGATCAGTTCTCGAACTATGTAACGTGCTTCATCCTCGTCATCATCCGCAGGATTGAATTGCTGGCAATAAGGCTCCACATAAAACTCTGCAAGTTGAAGAGGATCTCCGAAAAGGTCTGCAATCCGGTCGACTTCGTCCTCCCGAGCAGATCGCTGCTGACGCAAAGCGCGCAGGAGATCAGGGATCCAATCTCTTGCAAGGGTAAATGCAGCCGTATCAAGTTCAAATGGCATCGCAATTCCTTTCAACTGGTATCTACGAGCTCTACAGGGTAAGTCCTTATAGATAATTCTAGTACAGAATCCGATGAATAAGCTTTCTTGCTGGCCGATACATTGAAACTGCCCAATTGCGCCGCAGGGATTCGGCAGTAGGACAGAATAAATGGGAGATGAACGGACGATTCATACTGCGCTACGCCACAACCCCTGCGGACTATCTTGCGCTTCAGCTTTTGAGACTGTCACACTCCGAACACCTAGCTGATTCTTCTTACCCTAAGAGCATAGCACCAAATCCGGCATTGTGAGTGCAGCGCCCCGGCGTCTTATCGCTAGTCATCGTCAGCCTTCTTAGAGCGAGGCTCATCAGGTTTCCTAACTCTCAGCACCGTAGTGAACTTGTCTTCGTAGACCTTTTCGAAGTCGCCGCTGTCGTCGCACACCTGCATGAAATCGCTCTGAGCATTTTCGGTCACGATGTACTCCGAACCGAAGCGGTCGCGAATCAAAGGCGCCGGGTTGTCTTCGTTGCCAAGCGTTATGTCCGCATAAACTTTCCACAACTCATGATCGCGATCATACATGTAAGTTGGATCCAGTCCGACGATGTATGTGTTGTTCGGATTGTAGTGGAACAACATCGGGAACTTATCCCAGTTGGTGTTGAAGATCATAGAGCCCGGCGGAGTATTTGCCGCGATCCATTCGGAAGCGCCTCGATAAGCAAACGGATTGTCTTCGCTCCTCACGTCTTCGCGGGCTTGCCAGATCGCTCCGCCCATCCACAGGATCGCCGATATCGTGACGGCCGCTGCGGCTATCGCTGCGATAGCTCGATCGCGCGTACGAGCCAGCCACGTGAATCTTATTCGTTCGAGTTTCGGGCTGATCGTGAAAGCGGCGAACAGGATTGCGAATGGTGGCCAGTACTCGATGAAGCGCCGCGACCTGAGCGCCATCACTAACAGCATCGCCGATACGATCAGGAAGAAGAGAGGCTTCAGGTCACGCACTCGGTCGCGATACTCGAATGCCAGCAGCGCTACGACGTAGATAATGAATGCGACCGCGCTGCTCCCGACTATTATCCACGTCTCGTAGGGATACCATTCGACGCCGACGTCTACGGCGTAGGTCCCGCCGGCTTTCATAAACCAGTGCTCACGAAGCAGCGTCAGGTTCTTCGGGAAGTAAGGGTTGATCACCAGCCCCGCTGCTATGCCGATGAACGAAGCCAGCGCGCTCCACAAATCTATTCGTCGCTCGGACAAATAAACCGCGAGCGAATACGCCAGCGCAAATGCAAGCATCAACGGGAACAGGCTGTAGGCCCAGACGAACACGAAAGACAACACGCCAACCCACACGTGCCTGCGCTTGAGGATGAGGTACGTTCCTACGCCAAGCAACACAAGCGACAACGCTGGCGCTCGTGTCATCGACATTCGATACAGAAAAGGCTCGGAGCTTGCGACCAGCGGAATAAGCCATTGCCATCGATAGTTGACTCGATAAGCGACCAGCAGCGCGAATAGAGAAACGATGCCCAGGCTGGAGAAAACCACCGCCGCGAGCTTGGCGCCTATTCGAAGATCGCCAAATGTAAACGGGATCAACAGAACGTGAAACAGGTAATGATGATCGACGTAGTGTTCTTCATCGAGAGTAGTTAACGGCAGCGCCTTGAACGCCGGCAGGTGAGGCCAGTTCTCGCGCAACATCGCCGCCCATCGGATGTGATAGTAGCCGTCGTTGTCGAGGATCGCGGGTCCGCCAAACTCGATCCAACCCATGACGGCGAGGATCAGGACGAACGCGGCCGTAGTCTGAAGGGCGGTGAGTGCGGGAGAGCGGAGGCGAAAAGGAGCAGAGGAGCGGAGGGGCGGAGGCGCTGAGGAGATTGCGCTCTCGCCGGGTGCACATTGATCCGCATCGGCAACTATATCGACCACCCGGCTCTCCTCTGCTTCTCAGCTCCTCTGCTTCTCAGCTCCTCTGCATTACTCCTCTACTTGATTCGCGTTGTGATTTGATCGAGTCGCTTTGTAAGCCCATCAAGCTGCGCAATGAACTGCTTAGCCTGGTCCGTATTCAACTGACGAAGTTCGTTTGCAAGCGCACTGACACGTTCGCGAATCGAGTCGGAATCACGCTTTGCTTCCCCTTTACTGAACGCTCGATAGAATGACGATGCGATGCGGCGCTCGAGCTCGTCCACGTTAGACTTCAGCTCGGCGAAGATTCCGGCAAATGCAATGCGCTGCAAGCGGTCGATCCGTTCTTCGCGTTCTTTGAGCCCGGCAGTTCGCTCCCCCAGTTCTTCGGTGCGGGCTTCAATCTGTCGCGCTCGCCTGTCGAGTTCCTTCTCGAGCGCCTCAGTGCGAGTCGCCAGCACCGAAGCCTGGTCTTCGACCTTGCCGACCTGCTCGGCGGCGCGAGTGGCTCGCGTCTCGACTTCGGTCAACTTAGCGGTGAGCTGCTTCTGAAACCCTTCGGCCGTCTGCCTGGCGGCTTCAGCCTGCCCGACTCCTTCGCCGGCCCGCGCTTCGGCCGCGCCCACGCGCGTGCCGATACTCGAGAGCTGCTCGGGCAAGGTTTGAAGCTGACCCGTCGCGCTCTTGATTGAGTTCAGCTCGCTGCGCTGGGCCGCGATGATTCGATATTGCTCTTTGAATTTCTTGTCGCTCTGGTAATCGTCTTCATCGATCGTCTGTTCAAGCTCGCGCACACGGGATGCAAGAATGCCTTCTCGCCCGCTTCCCTGCTCCGCGGCCGGAACGCTCATTGGACTCAATCCTGAGATGGGGGTTACCGACCTCTCCTGGCTATTGGCTGAGCCGCCGAAGAGCAGGTTGCTGCGCATGAACGCGACCTGCGATGAAGGGTTGGCCGGCTTACCGGTCAGCTCGAGCGCATACGCAACACACCACAACACGAACAGAAAGATCGACGTCAGGATTGCGAGACGAAGGAAAGCTCGATGCACTCGCGAAAGAAGCTTGAACGGGGCTTCGAAGAATGGCGCCGTATGTATCTCGCCTCGCTCTGGAAACGTAAAGCCATGGTTCGAAAATCCCCCAAGGTCAACAGGTGCAGCAGCACCTTCATCGGAGTCAATAACCATCTTCTCGCTGCGGACGCTTCCGCGGCGAAGCAGCGTCTTGCTGAATGAGAACAATGGCACGGCGGCATAACACGCGAAGAAGACGACCGCCAGAAGACCCAGCCACGCCATCGCCCAAAGCTTCATTGAAGCGTTAATCGAACCCAGGTACGCCCGGTACAATCTCTGATCGCGCTCTTTCAAATACGGCGCGACTTGCCAGACCCCGAGATACCTTTGATTGGCAAGGCCGGTAAGCGCGGACACTTCCTGGTCGAGGCGGTCTTCCGAGTAGATGCGATTGCGATCGAGATAATACTTCAGCCACGCACGAAAGCCATTGGGATCCTGTCCGCCGTCGAGATACTCATTGATCACGGCTAAGGAACCAGACGGCGAACCAGACGGGGAACCAGACGGCGAATCAGGTGCGGCAGGCGGCGTAGAATCCGCCCAGGCCGCGTCATTCTCAGAATCGAATCGCGACGTAATCCATCGGCCCGGACCGTTTCTCAGGTAGCGTTCGTAATCGGCTTGAAACTTCTCATCCGACAGCAGCCAGTTCGCTTTGACCCAATCGTGATAACTCGCAACATTCACGTCGCGCTCTTTAGCGAGTTGCGCAAGCGAGCTGGTATGCCGAACCGGATTGGTCGTTTCTTTAGTGCGCAACACCAGAAAGCTGAGCAGCGCCGACATCGCGACAATCAGCAGAGTCGCCGGCAGCGTAGTCCTCCACGAGCGAAAGTACCTTCCGCCGAACAACACCAGCAACGCCAGCATCGGAGTCGCGAGAAAGAAAATGAAAATGAAAACGAACAGGAACCCGGGCTGCTCGTGCGGCAACAATGGATTCCATTGTTTAGGCACGGGCACGAAGCGGACAAAGAGCAGCGTCAGGAGCCAGATGAGCGCCAGCGCGAGCTGCTGGCCAACTACAAGCAGCAGGAAAACTGATGCTCGAGCTCCCCACGGTCCGCTTTGAAAGCGTCGCAGCAGCGACCGGCTCAAGCGCTCGTCGATCTCGCGGCGGAGCGCGCTAAAGTCGTCATCAGTTGTTTCGAGCTGCGCGCTGTTCAGCTCGCGACGCAACCGGGAAAGCTTCACCGTGGCGGCAAGCTTTGCAAAAGGAGAGACGCCCCGCTCTTGCGCGTCGAGCGCGGCCATGTATTCGCGAAGCGTGTCTGTATCACGCGTTATTACTGTTTCCATAATTGGCGTTGGAGTAGCACAGACCTCAGTCTGTCAGTCCTTCTATCATACCTGAAATCCACAGACTGAAGTCTGTGCTACGCCCATCTTTATGTCTGAAAATTCTGTGCGACCTTTAGCTCATCCCCGTTCATCGCGTCCATATACAAGGTCCAGGTCATCGATTTTCCCGCGACTATCTCCCATGCGAGATGTACCTCCACGGCGTCGCCCTTCTGGATCGGAAGAATGACCAATCGCTTCACGGTCACTTCCTCCGCGGCGCCTATCTCAAGCCGTTGCTCGCGTCCCGCGATATCGGTATAGCTCAAGACTTTTCCGACGACCTTTCTCGCCGCAACGTCTCGGTCCGTCGAAGGTTTCAGGGGCAGATCGACGACCGGGATGAACCTGTCATCGAGTTGCATCAACTTCCCATCCCGGCTGATAACCGCAACCAATTCGCCGTAGTTGCCCGCGACCGGAAAAGCGTAGTTCCCCTGCCTAAAAGTCAGCCGCCGCGTGTCGTCCGACTCGTCGGCGCTCACTAGCGAAATTGTCGACGGATCCGCTCCGAGCAGGTCACGCCAGCGTTCGATGAAAATCTTCATCGCCTGTCGCAGCGCGAAGACTTCAGTGCCCGGCTCGGGCTTCGCGCCCAGCAACGTTATTCCGCCAGATACTCCAAGCAACGAGCGAGGCGTATCGATGATTGGATGGAGATCGGGAGGGGTCTGGGGCACTCCGTAGGCATCGAGCATCCGTCTCCAGTCTCGCTCGGCCTTTGCACGCAGGTCAGCCGAGTCTTTGATCAGCACCGGATAGTTCTGCTTCGAGCGGGAACCCTGTGGGTAAGCACCCGGTCCGGTCACAATAAAGGCGATGATGAGATAAGTGGCGGTCAATGCGCTCATAGATGCATAGCGGCGGAACGCGCGCGCCGCCTGCAAACCAGACTTCAATCGCGACGCGCGAGAAGAGTTCAATAGACGATTATTCATGTTTTCAAATGAGCGGGCAAGGTTGTGCGACTTTTGTTCGAGGTGGAAGTGATGATCATGTAGGGGCGGTCCTCCGTGGCCGCCCCTCGCCGCGCGGTAGGATCATGAAGGCAGAGAGGGGCGGCCACGGAGGACCGCCCCTACATGATTCACTTCCGGTATTATTGCTTCATGATTTTCGACTTCGTATTAAGACTGATTCGCCGAGACTATCAAAGTGCAAAAGAAACAAAGACGTCGTCAACAGGTGAAGATGACGACGAATCATTCGACCCCGACAATCCTTTTCCGGATAGGGTGACAATCGAGTTCCGCGACGTCATCGACCTTCATTCGATCCCGGCTAAGCAGACGCGCGCGGTCGTCGAAGACTACCTCGAGGAAGCGGGGCGCCGCGGAGTCCGCTTTGTTCGCATCATTCACGGCAAAGGCTTCGGTGTTCAGCGAGAGATAGTCCGGTCGATTCTCGAGCGCACGCCTTCGGTCGTCGATTTTCGCGACGCTCCCGCGGAAGCCGGCGGCTGGGGGGCAACGATTGTCACACTGCGCGTTAACAAGAAGAGCGTTGATTGATGAACCTCATGGCGTTTTTGGGGATCTATCCGTGAGAACCCGTCAAATCCGTGTCATCCGCGGTCTATTCTGGGTGTGGCGCTTAGACCACTGATATTCATTGCTTCTGTTGCACACGAGCGGTTGCTTTGTGCTAAATTATTTTGCCATGAAACAGTTGAAGCTGAAGAAACGCATAGCGCTGTTAGGCCTGGTAACTCTACTCTCCGCCTGTGCGAGGTCGCCCGAGAATACCGCGACGGCAAACGGGAACTCTGCTCAGCAAGCTAACGGCAATTCCCAACAACCGGTTGCGCAAGGTACTCCTTCGGATGCTTCCCCGAGCGTAACGCCGCCCACAGTCCAGACGATTCCTCCGCCGGCGGCGCCGGTGCAGCCTCAGGCAACGGTCAACGGCAACCCGAAGAAGCCGGCTCCCGCGCCGAATGAGCGAGCGCCGAAGTTGATCGCGCCCGCAAAGCGACTGGAGTTTGGCAAGCAGCCTCAGGACAAAACTCTCGTTCGCGCGATATCCATCAGGAACGGAGGGCGAGCCGATCTGAAGGTCGAGTCGGTAACCCCTAGCTGAGGATGCACCACCGTGGACTTCCCGAAAGTCCTCCGGCCTGGTCAGGCCGGCTCCATCAAAGTAAAAGTCGAGACCGGAAAATCACCCGGCGAACACGTCAAATCTGTAACCATTAAAACAAACGATCCAAATGATCCTTCACACATCGTTCAATTCATGTTCGATGTGAAGGGTGACGCCTCTCACGCAACCAAATGATCGAGACCATACCCGATTACGAAGAAATGCTGTCCGCGGTCGGACGGCGATTGCAGTCGAATGCGATTCGCAAACTGACCAAACTGCTCGGCAGCCGAGAGGTGATCTCGCTGGCGGCAGGCGCACCGAGTTATGAGACGTTCCCGGTTGAGGAACTCGCGGAAATCTCGGCGCGGGTTCTGCGCGATCACGGCCGGTTCGCTCTTCAGTACGGACCCACTCGAGGGTTGAGCGGCCTGGTCGAAGCGGTAGCCGGTATTCTCCAGTCGCGCGGCATCGCGGACTCTAAACCTTCGGAGATCGTGATCACTACCGGCTCGCAGCAAGGGCTCGATCTCATCGCTCGAGTCATGCTGGACCCGGGCGACGTAGTGCTGGTCGAACTGCCCAGTTACATCGGTGGGATCATCGCGCTGTATAACGCTCAAGCCGAATTGGTGGGTGTTCGTCAGGACGACGACGGGATGGTCATCAGCGATCTCAGAAGCAAGATCGATCGCCTGCGCTCCGAGGGCCGCCGGGTCAAATGCATCTACACGATTCCGAATTTTCAAAACCCCTCAGGTGTGACGCTCGCAGCCGAACGCCGCAAAGAGATGGCCGAGGTCGCCGAGAAGCATGACCTTCTCATCATCGAAGACGACGCGTACTTTGATCTTTACTTCACCGACGAGGCGTCCCGGTTGACGCCGCTTGCGGCGCTTTGTCCTGAGAGGGTGGTCTACCTGGGTACGTTTTCGAAAGTGCTCGCGCCGGGATTGCGCACCGCTTACCTGCGCGCTCCCGAAGCACTGGCCTCGAAAGTGGAGCTGGCCAAGGAAGGCGCCGATCTGTCGTCCAGCATGTTCGATCAGGCAATCGTCATCGAAGCCATCCGAGATGGATTGATCGCGCGCCGTCTGCCAGGGCTTCGCGAATTCTATGGCGTTCGCCGCCACGCGATGCTCGACGCTCTCGAGCGCTGCGCTCCCTCGGGGTCGCGTTGGACCAAACCGGTGGGCGGCTTCTTCATACTTATGGAGCTTGCCGCGGGAGTCGACGCAGCCGCAGTCCTGCCGGAGGCAATCGACAACGGCGTCGCGTACGTGCCGGGCCAATCTTTCTTTGTTGATGGAAGCGGCGCAAACACTCTTCGCCTGGCTTATTCAAAAGAGTCGCCGCAAGCGATCGAAGATGGCGTCAAACGGATGTGCAGCGTATTTCAGCATGCAAAAAGCGCCGGCGAAGCGTGATCGGTGACAACCATTGGCACGCCGGCCCTGACACTGATTGTCATAAACAAGTGTGATGTATATTTCACACAAGGACGGCCCGTTTTTCTCTCGGTCAATCTGAAGCATTCACGCTTGATCCGGTCCTTCAAACTGGTTGAACCCATCATGACCTCTTACCCGGCACGGCTACCCCGATAGTTGATTTCGTCTTTGCCTTCAATTGCATCATTAATGAAGAACAGGTCGCTTGAACGTTGGAACAGTAGTTGATACGTGATGTGCGTCGCTCGATGTTAGTTGACAATCATTAACGGTTTGCTTGATTGTCTGTCGCTCCCTGTTGCCAGGCCCCTTCCGGTTAGCCCCTTAATCCGATCAACCGCCGCTGCGCCGATGGTTGCGAGCATCGCTCGCCCATAAGCGCGCGGCGGTTTCGGCTTTTTGGGTTCGGCTCAAAGTTCACACCTCCGCTCGTGCGGGGGATCGGCATATCCACCTCGTAATAAACAAGAAAACAAACCCAACGTTCGTAGTTCGGCCTTCAGGCGGAAGTTTGTAATTCATCGTAAATGAAGCCTACAAACTTCCGCCTGAAGGCCGAACTACGAACTGGCACTCACTTCTTAACTGCTCTTGTTTGACTGTCTTTCGGACGGGTCGCGATTGCGACGACCAAGCCCTTGCTGGTCGGAAGCACCAGGCTCCCGTTTGTGAAGATGGGGTCGGCGACGATTTCGAAATCTTTATCGAGTTGATAGACATTCACCCGCCGGCCGTCCGCGTTTAGAAAGACCGCAACGTACACGCCGTGAAGCGGAGCGACGAGACTCGCATCACCTTCCACAATCGGGGCCGCGGTAATTCGGTTTTCCAGCCGGCGCTTCCAGATCCGATCCCCGCTCGAGCGGGCGAGCGCATATACGAAGTTATCGAAGGACGCAACAAGCACACGGTCCCCGGCGATGACCGGCGATGCTTCGACGGCCGCGCCGGTTCGCGACCGCCATCGAAGCTTGCCCGTGAGATTATCGACCGCGTAAACATAGCCGTCAGCCGAACCAAAATACACGGCATGGTCATCAACGGCAGGCTGGGCAACGACTTTAGCTGAGGTCTGAAACTTCCACATCAACTTCCCGCCCGCGATATCGACCGCACGCAGAGCCCCGTCGTCGCTACCGAAATAAATCGCGCGATCCGTCACAAGCGCACAACCGCGAACAACATCCTGAGTCTCGACCTTCCATACGACTTCGCCGTTCCCGGCTTCCAACGCGTAGAACGAACCGTCAGCGCTGCCGGCGTAGATTCGGCCCGCGCCCTGGGCCAGCGGCGATGAGAGCGGGCGGGCGTAATCCTTTACCCAAACCGTCAAACCGGTTGCCTTGTCCACCGCGCGAAGCGACCCGCCTGCCTCCGACCCGTCATCTGAAAACTTGCTCGTCGCGATATAGACCGAGCTTTCCGCAAGAGCAACCGGCGCGCTTATGATTCCGCCCGGTTCGCCGGTCCACAGCAATGTTCCGGTTTCGCGGTCCAGGCACAGCACGCGTCCGCCGGCTAGAGGCAGATATATTCGCGCGTCGTCGATAGAAGCTGGAATTGTAGATGCGCTGTCGGTGAGATAGTGCCAGGCTCGCTTGAAAGGAAGCGCAAGTCGCGAGGTCGAGGTAGCGCCTGCTTCGGCGGTTAGTTCTTCTGCCGCCCGCTTCCTCTGCGCCTCAGCCTTTCTCTCGTCTTTTGTTTGTTTCGAGCCTGCCGGAATAGAACCAGTCTGGGCGGACACGACCACAGGCAGCAGCAGCGCAAGCGCGAGACTCCTCATAGATATGAGTTGTGTAAACAACATTCCTGGGTCACTGGCTTGCCAGCAAGCGCTCGCTCTCCTGTCGTGTCCAATCACACAGAGTCTGTTTGTCTGCTTCCGACAATCGGGCCGCGGGATGGAGAGGCAGGTAATACTTCAGCGGCATATCACCCCCTTCAACTTCTTCGCATATCTTCTTCAGCTTACGAGTTCTTTTCTTCGAGTCGTACGTGCCCCACTCAGACAACGACAATTCCTTGCGGCCGCCGTTCACGTCGTCGACCAATAACCACGAAACCGGCGCCACCTGGCTGTACCAGGGCCAAATCGTCTTATTGGAGTGACAATCATTGCACGCGCGCTCGAAGATCGCCGACACTTCCGGGCTCATAGTGGTGTTCGCCTGAATCGTTTTTGTCTCATCGACTGGAGGATTTGTCTTTGCAGGCCTGATCACTTGAATCAACACAGAGAGAACGACAAGCGCAATGCCGGACCACTTGAGTATTTTCATCCGTTCTACCTTACGTCCAGCAAGCGTCCGCGTGTCAGTTGAGACGGAAATCACCGGCGTTGTGCGGTGAGGCGTGCCCCACCGCACAATTTGGCAACCGATAGCGGTTCTACTTCGTCATGCCCCACTGCCATAGCATGAAGGAATATACAAAGGCAGCCTCGTGCAGCGCGTCGTAGCGGCCCGATGCGCCGCCGTGACCCGCTCCCATATTCGCCTTCAGCAGCAGCGGGTTCTTGTCGGTCTTCGTCACCCGTAACTTCGCTACGAACTTGGTCCCCTCCCAGTAAGGCACCTGGCTGTCGTTCAGCGAAACCTGCACCAAGAGCGAGGGATAGTTCTGGGGCCGAATGTTGTCGTAAGGCGAATACTTGATCATGTAGTCGAACGCGGGCTTCTCATTGGGATTGCCCCATTCGATCCATTCACCTGTCGTCAGCGGCAATGAAGCGTCAAGCATGGTGTTTATCACATCGACGAATGGAACTTGCGCTACGACTGCTTTGAACAGGTCCGGCCGCATGTTGGCCACCGCGCCCATCAGCAAGCCGCCCGCGCTGCCGCCCTGGATCACCATCCGGCCTGGCGATGTGTACTTGTTTTTCTCCAGATAGTCGGCGCAGTCGATGAAATCATAAAACGTGTTCAGCTTGTTCATCATCCGGCCTTGCTCGCGCCACTCCTCGCCCAGCTCGCCTCCGCCACGAATGTAAGCCAGCGCATAAATCACGCCGCGATCAAGCAACGCGAGCCGGCTCGACGAGAACGTCGGCGCCATCGAAATGCCGTAAGAGCCATAAGCATAGAGAAGCATCGGCGCTGATCCGTCGAACTTCACGCCCTTTTTGTAGACCAGCGAGATCGGGACCTTCACCCCGTCGCGCGCTACCGCCCAGATGCGCTTAGCCTCGTAGTTCTTCGCATCGTAGCCGCCCAGCACTTCCTGCTGCTTGAGGAGCTTGCGCTGCCGGGTGTTCATGTCATAGTCGTAAACAGAGTTCGGCGTCACCATCGACTGATAGTTGAAGCGCACCGTTGTCGTGTTGTATTCCGGATTACCGCCCATGAAAAGCGCGTAGTCGGCTTCATCGGTTGCGATGCGATGCGACTTTCCGGTTTTCATATCGATAACGCGCAGATAATTGAGGCCGCCTTCCTTCTCCGAAACCACGAAGTGATTTGCGAATGTGGCCAATCCGTCGATTTTTACATTTGGATTGTGCTCGATGAACGGCTTCCAATTCTTTTCCGAAGGATCGTTGATCGGCGCGGTTACTACGCGAAAGTTTTTCGCGTTCTTGTTGGTCGTAATGTAGAACTGCCCTTTGTAGTGATCGACGTCGTATTCATGCCCGTCCTGACGCGGAAGGACGACTTTGAATTCGCCTGTCGGGTTGTCGGCGGCCAGGTATCGAATTTCTCTGGATGTCTTCGCATAAGAACCGAGAAAGATCATCTTTTTGTCGAGCGAGCGGCCCGCGCCCACATCGAACAGCTCGTCCTTCTCATCGTAGAGCAAATCGTTTTTGTCGCTTCCAACCACGTGGCGCCAGAACTTGTCCGACCGTTTTGAAACCGCGTCTTCCGTGGTGTAGAAGAGAGTTTTGTTGTCGGTAGCCCAGACCACCGAGCCGGTGCGCTCAATCTTTTCACCAAGCGTCTCGCCGGTCTTCAGGTTCTTGACGTGAAGAGTGTACTGGCGATAGCCCGTCGTGTCGGTTGAATAAGCGAGCCAGTCGCCGTCATCACTGACGGTGTATGTGCCAAGCCCCAGGAAGGTGTTTCCCTCGGCGAGCTTGTTCAGATCCAGCAACAGTTCCTCTTTGGCGTTCATGCTGCCCTTCTTGCGGCACATGTAGGAATACTGCTTGCCTTCCTCGGTTCGCGAATAGTAGTAATAGTCTCCAATACGAGACGGAACGCTCAAATCCGTCTGCTTGATGTGGCCGAGCATTTCTTTATAGAGCGCGTCTTGCAGATCTTTGGTGGGCTTCATCACTTCATCGGTGTAAGCGTTCTCGTCTTCGAGATACTTGATTACTTCCGGGTTGGTCTTTTCGCGAAGCCAGAAGTAGTCATCCTTGAGCGTATCGCCGTGAACTTCCATCGTATGCGCCACCTTCCTGGCTACCGGCGGCTGTTTCGCGCCGTCTTTGGCTGCTGTCATTGGGGCTGCAAGCGCGACGAGCAGGGCCGCCTGCAGCAAAAGGGACATTGTCAGTCGTTTCATACAATCCTCTTGATAGAAATTTGAGTCGCCTTCGTCCTTGTTCACCTTCAGTTTGAAGGCTCTGGGCTTCAAACAATTCTCGTTCAGGTCGGAGGGTGCGCGCAAGTAGGCTTTGACATGCTCGATCGTCTGCGATAATTTTGCTGCGTCAGGCATCGCTTCAGGTCTATCCCCCAAAGGAGTCTACATGAGAAGCATCGTCGTCGCCGTCGTAATGACCGCGATGATCGTTTCGGCGGGTTGCAGAGGCGGATCGTCAGGCGGCGTCAGCGGAACTCCAAATCCGCCGTTCCAGGGCGACCCGCCCCAGGAGGCCTACAAGTACAACGGCGAACCGGGAGTGCACGGAGGAACGATGGTGCTCTCGACGCCCGATGACCCGAAGACCTTTAACATCATCCTTGCATCCGACACCGCGACCGCCGACGTGCTCTGGTTTAACGTCTTTCGATGCCCAATCGATTTTCGCAACGGCGGCAACCCACCTGACTTCGATCCCGGCCTGTGCACAAAATGGGAAGCGTCGCCGGATGCGAAGACCTGGACTTTCTACTTGCGTAAGGGCGTGCGTTGGTCCGACGGCGAACCGTTCGATGCCGACGATCTGGTATTCACCTACAATGTGATACTGGACAAGAACGTCGCCACTCCTTCGCGCGACGTCTTTGTAGAACACAAGGATGAAAGCGGCAATCCGGTTTATCCCGACATCGAGAAGGTCGATGACTACACGGTGCGCTTCAAGCTGCATAGCCCGAATGGAAGCTTCCTCGATGTGATCTACAATCTCTGGCTGATACCCAGGCACAAGTGGGAACAGCCCTGGCGCACCGGCACATTCAGTTCTTCGATGGGGCTCGCCGACGATCCAAACAACATAGTAGGACTGGGTCCGTTCCGCCTGAAGGAGTACGTTACAGGGCAGCGGCTCGTGCTCGAACGAAACCCTTATTTCTGGAAAGTCGATAATCGCGGCCAGCGTTTGCCGTATCTGGACCGAATGGTTTTCGTAATCGTGAAGGACTTCAACACAGTTCAGTCCAAGTTCCAGTCCGGCGAGATTGACGTAATGCAACGCGTTCGCCCGGTCGACTATGCGCTGGTCAAGCGAATGGAGAGCCCGGAGATCAAGATCGAGGACATCGGCATCTCGTATGACACAAACTGGATTGCCTTCAATCAGAACACCGGAGCCAATCCGAAGACGCATAAGCCGTTCGTCGAGAAATGGAAACGGCAGCTCTTTCGCGATGTCAAATTTCGGCAGGCGGTTTCGTACGCGATAAACCGCGAAGCTCTTGTCAACACGGTCTTCAACGGGCGAGGCGTGCCGATCTATTCATTCATCTCACCGGGCGACAAAACATGGTCCACCGACGATGTAATGAAATACCCTTACGATCCCGCGCGCGCTCGCCAGTTGCTCGCAGAGATCGGGCTGAAGGACACAAATGGCGACGGTGTTCTCGAAGACAGCGAAGGTCACACCGTTGAATTCAACATTGTTACCAACAGCAGCAACAGTCAAAGAGTCGACACAATGAGTTTCATCGCAAGGAGCTTGCAGGACATCGGCCTCAAGGCCAATGCGCTTCCGGTTCCGATGGGCTCGATGGTCGACATGATGGAAAAGAATTTCGATTTTGACGCGATGGTGCTGGGCTGGCAGGGACCCACGCCGCCGGGCCCGGCCAACAACAAGAACATCGTGCTGTCTTCGGGTCAAAACCACGTTTGCTTTGCGCTTCAGGACCAACCCTCATCGGAGTGGGAGGCGCGCGCGGACAAACTAATGCACCAGATCGATGCTTCCTCGGACCAGGCCGAGCGACATCGCCTCTTCGCAGAGGTTCAGCGGATATGGTCGGAGTACCTGCCGGAGATCGACCTTGTTGCATCGCTCGAGGCTGTCGCCTTCAAAAACAAGTTCGGCAATCTTCATCCCGTTCCTTTGTCGCCTCGCGTCACCTGGAACTGCGAAGAGATTTACGTGAAGAAGTAATTCGGGTCGTCCGTAGTCCGTAGTCCGTAGTCAGAGGTCAGAAGTCAGAGGTCAGAAGTCAGAAGTCAGAAGTCAGAAGTCAGAGGTCAGAGGTCAGAGGTCAGAGGTCAGAGGTCAGAAGTCAGAAGTCAGAGGTCAGAGGTCAGAGGTCAGATATGCAGTCTTGATCACGACCTGACTGCTGACTTCGGGCTTATGACTTCTGACCTCTGACTTCTGACCTCTGACTTCTGACCTCTGACTTCTGACCTCTGACTTCTGACCTCTGACTTCTGACCTCTGATCTCTGACTTCTGACTTCTGACTTCTGACCTCTGACCTCTGACTTCTGACCTCTGATGAAGACTTTCCTGACAAGACGCCTGCTGGCCGCAATTCCACTGATAATCGTTGTTACTTTCATCACGAAAGCGATGCTGGTCGCGTCGCCGGGCAACTATCTGGACAACATCAGGCTTAATCCGGCGATATCACGCGAATACGTCGCCCAGATGGAGCATATGTACCATCTGGACAGCAACAACGTCTTCGAGCGTTACTGGTACTGGTTCTGGCCCGCGATACGGGGCGACTTCGGATATTCATTTACAAAGAGCGCGACGGTTGGATCGCTGATCGGCGAAAGAGTGTCGAATACGCTGCTGCTAACCGGCTCGGCTCTTGTGTTCTCGTGGCTTCTCGCGATTCCGCTTGGAATGCTCGCAGCGGTTTATCGCAATCGCTGGCTGGACAAGCTGATCGGTTTCATATCCTTTTTCGGCCTCTCGATTCCCAGCGTTTTCTTTTCGCTCCTCATGATTCTGTTCGCAGCAAGGACAGGTTTATTTCCGGCGGGCGGGATTCACGATCAAGTCAATTGGGACGTGATGAACGGGTGGGAGCGATTCGTCGATACGGTCTGGCATCTGGTGCTGCCGATGATCGTGCTCGGGACCATCGGCATGGCTCAATATGTTCGCCAGATGCGCAGCGAGATGATCGAGACGTTATCCCAGGATTACATTCGCACAGCTCGCGCAAAAGGATTGAGCCGCTGGCGAGTGTTGACTCGCCACGCGCTTGGAAACGCCATCAATCCGTTGATCACGATATTCGGGTTCTCGCTTGCGACCTTGCTTGCGGGCGCGCTGCTCACGGAGTACGTGTTTGGCTGGCCCGGTTTGGGCACGTTGATCTTCGATGCGCTTTCAAGCAAGGACGAGCCGATCGTTATGGCCTCGGTGGTGATGCTGGTGTTGATGCTGGTCGCCGGAAACCTCATCGCGGACGTCTTGCTTGCGATCGTTGACCCGCGAATACGGCTCGAATAGTTATCGATGACTGACTTGATCAAGCACGATGAACCCGCGGCGCCCTCCCCTGACGAAGGCGTCGTGGCGGCGCTCGTCGGAGACTCAAAAGCCGCCGAAGCCGCCGCGCTTGTCCCTGGAGGCCCAAGTCCTTCAGCAGTCTCGCGAGGCCGCTCGCCTTCGCAAATTCTGTGGCTCAAGCTACGCAGCAATCGGGCCGCAATGCTCGGCTTGTACACGCTCGCGGTAATGTATGCGGCTGCGATACTGGCGGGGTTCATCGCGCCGTACAAATACGACAACGCCCGGCACGATCTGCCTTTTCATCCGCCGATGCTGACGCGCATCCGCTTCTTCGATGAGCAGGGCGCCTTCCGGCGTCCATTTGTTTATGGCATCGTTCCTGTCGATCCTCAGCTTAAGACTTATCGCGACGATACATCGGCGCGATTCCCGATTCGTTTGTTCGTCCGCGGCGAGAACTATCGCGTGTTATGGCTCGTGAACTCGAACATTCACTTGTTCGGCGTCGAGGAACCGGGTCACCTCTTTCTGTTCGGCGCGGATCTAGTCGGCCAGGATATTTTTTCGAGAATCCTCTACGGCGCCCAGGTCTCGTTGTCGATCGGAATAGTCGGGATCCTCATTTCGACGATCATTGGGATGATAGTCGGAGGGATAGCCGGCTACTTCGGCGGCGTGACTGACTTTGTGTTGATGCGCTCGGTCGAAGTGCTGCTTGCGCTTCCAAGTTTGTATTTCATCCTGATCATGCGAAAGCTCTTCGGCACGGGGATGAGCTCGACTCAAATCTATCTCATCATCGTCATCATCCTGGCGTTCATAGGTTGGGCGACCGAAGCGAGAGTGATTCGCGGAATGGTTTTATCGATAAAGGAACAGGAGTACGTTATCGCCGCTCGGGCGATGGGTTTCAGCAATTCGCGAATCATCATACGCCACATATTGCCAAACACTCTTTCGTTTGTGATCGTGACCGCCACGCTATCGGTGCCGTTCTTTATTCTCGGCGAGGTCGCGCTGTCTTTCCTGGGAGTGGGAATCCAGGAGCCCGAAGCAAGCTGGGGCAACATGCTGGTAGCCGCGCAGAACAATCGTGTCCTGAACGACTTTCCGTGGGTGTTGATTCCCGGCGTGTTTATCTTCTTGGCGGTGATGGCATGGAACTTCCTGGGGGACGGCTTGCGCGACGCGGCAGATCCGCGGACGTTGAGTTGAAACTCGTATTAACGAGCCGATAGCGTGAAGAAACCGCTTTGCGAGCTTTGCGGTACTTTGCGAGCTTTGCGTTCAACGTATCTCTCTTTCTCGAGCGGATTCCTTGCGCAAAGCTCGCAAAGTACCGCAAAGCTCGCGGCGTCGGTGGTCTCGAAGGAGGGGCGGTCACGGAGGACCGCCCATACAGGACTAGCGAATTCTCTGGTACACTCCACCTTACAAGAATCACATCGCCTTAATGCAACAACGCACCGTAACAATCTCAAACCGGCTCGGGCTTCACGCTCGCGCTGCGGCCCGCCTCGTGCGACGGGCAGCGCAATTCAACAGCAGCATTGAGCTCGTTCGCGAAGACACGGGAGAGAGCGCCGACGGCAAATCGATTCTCAGCGTTCTATTGCTTGCTGCGTCTCGCGGAACTTGCCTTATAATCAAAGCCGAAGGTGACGATGAAGAGCGTGCAGTCGAGGCGCTCGCCGAACTGGTGGAACAGAGATTCCTAGAGGAACTATCGGATGGCGTCTTCTAGCGCGACTCGTTCGCGTGATGTGAAGCTCCAGGGCGTTCCGGCTTCGCCCGGAATCGCGGCAGGACGCGTTCTCAGACTCGATGAGCGCGGCCGGCATCAGTTCTACTACATCGGCGTGTCCGCGGCCCAGGCGCGAATGGAAGCTCGCCGCTTACGCGAAGCCTTTCAGGAAGCGCGAGCCCAGTTGCGCGACATCAAAGTGCGGCTCGCCGAGGTGCTTGGCTACGATCACTCATTCATACTCGATGCGCATCTGCTCATGCTCGAAGACGAGCGCCTGATCCAGGAGCTCGAACACGAGATACGAATCAGGCGAGTCAATGCCGAGTGGGCGGTGCGCTCCGTCGCCGATCGAGCGATCGACGCTTACAAGCAGGTAAACGATCCATATCTTCGCGAGCGGACCTCGGACCTCGAAGACGTGGCTACCCGGTTATTGACCGTCCTCTCCGGGCACGACAGATTCGATCTGTCGAAGCTCGACCAGGACGTAATCATAGTCGCAAAAAACATCTGGCCGTCGACCGTCGCCGAGCTGGACTTCAACCACGTGCTCGGGTTCGCTACTAACACCGGCGGGTTGACCTCGCACTCAGCGATCATAGCCCGCTCGCTTGGGATTCCCGCGGTCGTCGGGCTTCACGACGTTACGCGGCTGGCTAAAACAGGAAACCTTATTGTCATCGACGGCAGCGCAGGCGAAGTCATCCTTCGCCCGACTAAGTCTGTCCTCCGGACTTATGTTGAAAAGCGCGAGAGCGAAGCGGGCCTGCGCAAGCCGCGAGCCGCGGAGACCGCGCTGGCAGCCGAGACTATCGACGGCGTGCGAATAACATTGCGCGCTAACGTTGAGCTTTCGACGGAAGTTGATTCACTAAAGCTGTTCGGCGCCGAGGGGATCGGGCTCTATCGATCTGAATTCCTGTTTCTTAACAGGCTCCCGGAATTGCCGAGCGAGGACGAGCAATACGCGGTCTATCGCACGCTCGCCGAAGCGACCGGAGAAAACGGCGCAAACATTCGCGTGTTTGATTTGGGCGGCGATAAGCTCACGCTCGAAGGCTTCGAGGCCGAACAGAACCCGGCCCTGGGGCTTCGCGCGATACGGCTCTCGCTCAGGGCCGAACATGTATTTCGCACCCAGCTTCGAGCGATACTGCGAGCCAACTTGCACGGCCGGCTGCGCGTGGTGCTTCCGCTCGTCAGCACGATAAAAGAATTGCGTGAAGCCAAGCGAATCATCGCCGAGGTAAAGCAGGAGATGGCCGATGCACACGTAGAACACGACGCGGCTCTTCCGATTGGCGTGATGATTGAAGTGCCGGCGGCCGCGTTGATGGCCGACGTGTTCGCTCGCGAAGCTGATTTTCTCAGCGTGGGCACAAACGATTTGATCCAATACATTCTCGCAGTCGACCGAGCGAACGAAAACGTAGCCTACCTTTATCAACCGCTTCACCCTGCCATCCTGCGGACGATCTCACACCTCGTTCGAGTCGCCGAAGCCCAGCAGGTAAGCCTCGAGCTTTGCGGCGAGATGGCGGCAGATCCGCTGCAAGCCATTGCCTTGATCGGGCTCGGCATTCGCACCTTGAGTCTGGTGCCGGGTTCGATACCGCTGGTGAAGTACGCGATTCGGTCTGTCGAATTTCACCTCGTTCAATCGCTTATGAAGGATGCGATGAAACTGGCGTCATCGGGCGAAGTCGAAGACCTGCTCGCGCGCGAACTGCCTCAGCAAGCCCCGCGCTTCTTTGCGGCGTGGTCCTCACGAGCATGAGTCCTGACGGTCATCCTCTCCAGCTTGCGAGTGATTCAGTCTGTCGCACCGACTCAATTAACCGCTGACTTGCGCCGCCTTCGGTACGCTGATCTGCGCGGATCAGCGAAACGCAGTCAGCGAAAATCAGCGGTTAATTCTCCCCTGGTGCTTGAAAGAGTCAGACTGAACCACTACCCGGCTTGACAATGTTCGGCCCGAATTTACATATTTCGGAAAGCCATTCACAATGACCTGTGACCCGTGAAGTCGAAATGTAGTTGATACGGAGGACGAACTTGCCCAAGAGTCGAAAGCGAAAAGTCAGGCGAGGCAGCGGCTCATCGCGCAGCACTCGCTCATCTAAAAAGAGTTCCAATCAACAACTGACGAGGGCGGTGGTGTACGTCATAATCGCGGCGATCGCTTTAGCCGCGGTGCTGTTCATTGTCTTGCGCGGCGGCAACTCTACGCCGAGTTCCGCGGGTAACGTGACAGGCCCGGGAGGTGAGGTGACCACGCCGTCCGGACTCAAGTACGTTGACGAAGTAGTCGGCGCCGGAGCCAGCCCAACGCAAGGTCGGAACGTCACCGTGCACTACACCGGCACTCTCGAGAACGGCTTCAAATTCGACAGCTCTGTTGATAAGGGTCAGCCGTATACTTTTCCTATCGGCACTGGAGTGGTGATCAAGGGTTGGGACGAAGGCATAATGACAATGAAGGTGGGCGGCAAGCGGCGGCTCATCATACCCGGCCACCTTGCGTATCCTCAGGGCAGGCCGGGAATCCCGCCCAACGCCACGCTGTTATTCGAAGTCGAACTGCTAGGAGTGAACTAATGAGACTGGCCTTAGTTTGCTCACACGAGGGCTGATTCGCTAATGCTACTTTCCTTACTGTTCGGCCAGATGTGAAGACCACATATTTAGTGAGTCAACCGGATTGAACTGGTTGAGTCCTCGCGTCCAAACCACCACCATTTCATTCCAAGCTTCCCGACTCCGATCCGGCAGTCGCAAAGCCCGCAACCCAGAACTGAATCCTGGCTGAGAGAAACCGAACTCTGCGTGTTACGTTTCGCCGGAGAAGAACCACTCATAGACGCAAGCACGAGATCGAAAGCAGCTTCGTGCAATTTCAGCAGGAGGAGGCCCATGCCGAAAGACTCAACATAGGCAACGCGCGTAGACGCCGGATATCCACGTCGGTGTTCCAGATCAGGTGCAGTCCAATTGAACCAGTGTTGGGCTGGGTGACTCATTGCCGTTTAGCAATGAGAGGTTTGTTTGTTTTCAATTAAGGAGAGTTGATCATGATTTTCAATAACACAAGTAACACACTCAAGGTTTCGATTCGGAAAGGGTTCTTCTTTATCGCTTCTTCCGTGATGGCAGCTTTGCTTCTACTTAACACGGCATCGGCGCAACAGGCGCCAACTCGCGATACTCGCGATAAGGGAATAACCAGCGAAAGAAAGGCAACACAGTCGCAAAGTGAAGAGAGAATCCCGATACTGCCCGCAAAAATCCCCTGTGCCGGCGCCAACTATACGACCAGTGCCTTCAACAACAGTTGGATTATGGGCGGACCGGTGGTGGGTATCGAGTGGACTCCCACTGCAACCGTAACGATTTCGCGTATCGAGATATTTACGGGCGAGTCAACGGCTCCCATGGGACTTGCAATTTGGAGCGATGGTGGCGGAAAGCCTCTGGCTAACTTGGGCGACACTGGCTATTTTAGCGCTACGGTCACAAATTCATGGCAAGGCGCAGATCTTCTCACCCCCGTTTCCGTGAGTGCCTCGACGAAGTACTGGGTGGTATTTGACCCGGCCGGCGGAGAGCAAGCGCCAGTTCAAAACGGGACAGGCCAACCGTATTGGGGCAGCTACAGCGGAACGATTACGGGGGTCCAGTCTTCGAATTGGTTTGGCCCATTTTCATTTCCCGATCATGCCTGGAAATTTCGCATGTTCTGTTGCACAAGACCTCCGACTGGCATGGTCGCCTGGTATCCCTTCGATGAGCCGTTGTCGGTGCTGTCGGCATCGGACCTTATTCATTCGAACAACGGCATTCACTCAGGCGGTCCTATTTCGACACCGTCGATGGTAAGCAACGGTTTGAGTTTCGATGGAGTGAACGACTACGTGCAGTCGCCTCATCAACCGTGGCTCAACATGGGAACAGGCAATTTCTCGATTGATTGTTGGATCAAGACTACCGTAAATAGCAATGTCGTTTCAGTGATCCTGGATAAGCGGCAAAACAATCCCTACTACCGCGGATACCATTTCTATCTGTACAACGGTTCGTTAGGTTTGGAATTAGCAGATGGGGGTGGCTCGCCCGGTTATACTAACTTCAACTGGAACGTCAATGTTGCAACAGGAAGCTGGAACTTCGTTGCGGTGACGGTCGATCGAACCGACCCAAACGGGATTAAGTTCTACTTGAACGGCGTGCAGGGATTGCCGCAGAATCCGACGGTACGGCTCGGTTCGCTCGATAACACTGTACCGCTCACCATCGGTATGCGCTCGTTCAGCCCGCCAGGCTATTTCAAGGGCATGATTGATGAGCTGGAGATTTTCAATCGAGTATTGACGCCGGTTGAAATACGCACGATATACAATGCAGGAGCCGCGGGAAAATGCAAGAAGTGCTAGATGATGGAGCGAGAATGCGTGGTACCGGCACCGCCCCGGAGCCGATCGTGAAGGTCTGCATTCGGTGACTTTCGCGAACTCGAGACAGCAAATCGCTTCGAAGCCCGAGCCCTTGAAGGCTCGGGCTTCCGCGCAAGTGCCGGCCCCATTTTGTAACTGTACCTCCACACGCGTTTGCGGTATGCTTCGCACGAAATTCCCATCTCAGGGAATCGAGGGCCTCGAGCATTGCCGAACGCGAAGCAGAAAAGAGAACTAACACGCGAGAGCTTTCTGAGGTTTCTCGAGTGGCTAAATCCCGATATGGAACGCGCGGGCGAGGAATACGAGCACCTGCGCTTTCGGTTGTGTACCTTTTTCTCTCTGCGGCAATGCTCCTTTGCCGATGAGCTGACCGACGAAACAATTAATCGCGTGATCCTCAAAGCATCCGAAGAACAAATCGAAAGCAAGATTGCCTATTGTTATGGCGTCGCCAAGAATGTTTACCGCGAATGGCTGAGGAAACAGCGCACTCATCTCGATATCAACGAGGTGCAGATCGCCGCCACTGTTCCCGAAGAGCCGACCTTTCCAGGCGAGTGCCTGGATAAGTGCATGCAGGAACTCTCTCCCGAGACTCGAAGCCTGCTCCTCGATTATTTTTCGGAAGAAAAGTCGGCGAAGATCGATTTGCACCAGCGCATTTCCAAAAGCCTGAAGATGACTCAGACCGCGTTGCGCATGCGCGTGATGCGAGCCAAGGGGAAGCTGAAGATTTGTGTCGAGCAGTGCATGAACCTGGAAGGCGTTACAGAAACGTCGTGAATATCACTCTTTATTGACGGGCTACAGCAATGGGCAATTCCCTGAAAAGCGACGAGACCGTCCGCGAATATTTGCTTGGTCGAGTGTCGGATGAAACCGTGCTCGAAAGGCTCGAAGACATGTTGTTCACCGATGAAGAGTTTTGTTCGCAGGTTGCGCTCGCCGAAGACGCGATAATCAATGATTACGTGTTCGACCGCCTCAACGCTGGCGACGCGGAGAGTTTTCGCGCGACGCTTGCAAGCAATAGCGAACGGCGTTTCAAACTCGACCTCACGCAGGCGCTCAGAGAAAAGGCGCTGGCCGTGAAGGCGCGAGCTCCCGAAACCAGGCCGTCATTTCTTGCCTCGATAAAAGCCTTCATCAGTCAACCGAAGTACGCCGGGGCGTTTGCCGTCCTGTTGATCGCCGCGGTGAGTTTGACGTTGTATTTCCGGCTCGGCGGCGCGGATCAGCTTGCGGAATTGCGCTCGATGTATCGCCGTGAGCGGCCGGTCGAGCCACGCATTTCTACTTTTGCTTATGCGCCTCTGGGACGGCTGCGCGGCGCGCAGGATTCGCCCGAGCCCAATGAACAGAAAAGGCTGCGACGAATCGAAAACACCCTGAGCACAGCCGAAGAAGAAACGCCGAACGCAGCCACCCATCACGCACTCGGTGTATTTTATCTAACACAACAAAAGTATCGTGAGGCGATGAGGGAATTCGAGAGCGCGCTGAAATTCGACGATAAGGATGCGAAGATCCACAACGACCTGGGCTCTGCCCATTTCGAGCTGGCGCAAAACGGGCCAAAGGAGAGACGGTTCGAGGAGCTCGCGCAGGGTCTTGAAGAGTTCACAAGGGCAACCGAACTCGACAGTAATTTGTTGGAAGCGCTCTTCAATAAATCGCTCGCCTTACAAGAGATGGGCGTGCCCCGAGAGGCCCGAGAATCATGGACCCTTTACCTCCAGAAGGACCCGTCTTCGCCGTGGGCAGAGGAAGCGAGAAAGAAACTCGCGAGAATCGAAAGCGCACAATCGCTATTCAAATCCGATGAAGAAGTGTTGGCGGATTTCCTGACTGCCTATCGCAATCATGATGACGCGCGCGCGCAGACGATTCACAACAACACTAAAGGTCTCCTGCTGGGAGCGGCCGTTCCGTTTCAACTGACGAGACTATACCTGTTAGCCCTCCAGCGCCGCGACGACGCCGAGGCAAGAGAGAGTATCGAGGCTTTGAGCTTTATCGGCACGTATGAGCAAGCTCAACACGCCGATCTTTTCTTCATCGATCTGGCCAACTTCTATGCGCGTCTTAGCGCCGATAAGGCCGGCCGGCTCCTGGAGGGAAAGGAAGCTCTCCAGTCCGCGCTTAAAATTATCAGGAGTGATTATTCAAAAGGCATATCGAAATTCCGGGCCGTCGCCGCTTTGTTCACCGAGCTCGGGGATGTTTGCGAGGCCGGGATCGCGGAGGACCTGGCCGCGCAGTACCTGCCCGATACGGCCAGGCTTGCCGAAGGCCGCCGCCGCCTCGAGGCTGCAATCGCGACAGCCGACAGCAGGAGGTTCATCGTGCTCCTGACTCCCGCCTATTACTGGCTTGGAATCAGCGATAACTTTCAGAAGCAGTTGTCTCAATCAAACAAAAATCTCAAGACGGCGCTTCGCCTGGCGGAGGCAACCAATAACACTTTCGAAATCCAACATGCGCAGGAAGCCCTGACTCTGAACTATTCGCAGGTAGGCGAGCTCGAGCCTGTAATGTCCTACGCAAGCAGGATGATCGAGGATGACCGTCTCTACTATCAAAGCCGGAGCCAATGGCTGCGGAACAAGGGAACGCTGGCGGACCTCTCGCTTAAGCTGAATCTCGCTTCGACCTCGCTGAGCCTGTCGACGGAGAAATTGAGTGTGGTTAGAGAGCAACCGAATGCCAGACAGCTCAATGACTCTCTGCGCTACATGGTTCTTGCCGCGGCGGCGAAGAAGGATTACGCCGCCGCGCTGAAGTACGCGGACGACTCGATGCAAATTGCGCTTGGGGCCGATGACAATCCTGTGAACGTCCGAACCAAAGGCTTGATCTACGGACTAGCCGGCGATGTGAAGAGCCAGGCGAGAGATTACACCGAGGCGGTCAAGGACTACGATCGCGCTATCGAGTTATTCAAGCGAATTCCCGAGCTGAGCGTTGGGTTATATCAAATCCACAAGGGCAGGCTCTTTTGCCTTCAGGAGCAAAGTGACGACGCAAGCTTTGCCGCCGAGCTCCAGACCGTTCTGTCGTTGTCGGAAGAGTATCGCAGGACGATTCGAGAAGACACCGCGCGCCAGGCCTTCTTCGCCAACGAGCGAAGTGTATTCGATGCAGCGGTCGAGAGTGCGTTACGTCACAATGACGCTCGCGCTGCATTCGACCTCGCTGAAGCGTCGAAGGCTCGCTCGTTGTTGGAGTTCGTTCAATCGAAGAAATCCATTTCCGAAGTCGAAGACGACTTCGCTTCAGTCGCTCATCCGCTCACGTTGCAGGAAATCCAATCGCGCCTGCCCGACCAGGTGCAGGTAGTCCAATACGCGGCTCTGCCGAGCAGGCTGGCGATTTGGGTGGTGACCAGGTCGCGTTTCGAGCTGATTGAGAAGCAGATCACATCCGCGGAGCTTCAAGGCAAGATAAATTCATATCAGCAGTTGATACTCGAGAAGGCGCCCTATGCTGCCATCAATAGACCTGGACAGGAGTTGTACGAGCTCTTGATTCCGTCCGGGCTCGCTAACGACAAGCAGGTTGGCTTTATCCCCGACAAGGCTTTGCATCAGCTCTCGTTTGCGGGGCTCGTCTCGAGCGAAGGCAAGTATCTGTTGGAGCAGTTTCCGTTATTTTATGCGCCCAGCGCTTCAGTGCTCGTTGTTGCCACCGAGAATGCGCGGCAAAAAGAACGAGTGCGGGATGAGAGCCTGTTAAGCATCGGCAATCCCGATTTCGATCGCGAAGAGAACGGAACTCTCCCGGACCTAACCGATGCTGAGACGGAAGCCAGAACCGTTGCGCAAGACTACAAGAAATCGCTGGTGACCTGCGGCCGAGAAGCGACAAAGGCAGCGTTTCTCCGCGACTTCACAAACGTCGAAGTGATTCATTTTGCCGGTCACTTTGTGGCCAACCGGCAGTCACCCGGCAATTCGAAGATGTTGTTTGCCGGCGAAGACCTGCGCTCATCCGAGCTGGGCTCATACAAACTTCCGAGAGCAAAGCTGGTCGTGATGTCCGCATGCCAAACGGCGTTCGAGCGCTACGACAAGAGTGAAGGCGCGATCGGCATAGCTCGCACGTTGCTGGCGCTGGGCGCGCCGGTCGTCGTCGCAAGCGAATGGAAAGTCGATTCGGAACACACTAAAGATTTGATGATTGCGTTCCATCACAATCGTAAACAGAAGGGCCTGTCGTCCACCGAGAGCCTGCGGCAAGCCCAGCTCGCGATGTTGGGCGAAGAGAAAACGAAAGCGCCATTCTATTGGGCCGCGTTTTCCGTGTTCGGCGGCTACGCTAACTACTAGCGACATTTCTAATCATGAGATTCTGTCCTAAATGTGGAGAGCTTTACGTTGACCAACTGTTGGCCTTTTGCCTGGCCGACGGAGCGCCCCTGGGTGTAGTCAAGCAGGATAGCGATGTTTGGAATGAAGGGTCGCGCCTCCTGGAACAAAAACAAAACGCGCTGAAGACGCAGCAACGCAAGCTCAAATGGCGGCGCGTTATGTTAACGGCGATGTTGATGGCGACCATGGTTGTCAGCGTCGCTTCAGTCAGCCGCTCGATTTACGTAACGGTCGAACCCGCGCGAGGCCAACTCTGCATAACAACATTCAACGACCTCAACGGCAATGGCCTGCAAGACGCAAGCGAACCGGCCCTCTCTGGTTTTCAAGTTGAAGTGCGTGGAACGGACCTGGCCAAAACATTTACGACGGATGTCAACGGGAGCATTTGCTCCGACTTGCCTATCGGCACGTACAGTGTGGTTGAGCAGCCCCGCAACGGTTTGATCGCGACCCCGCCGACAACCCAGACAGTGACGCTTACCGCGGACCAGACCGCGAGATTGTTATTCGCCGTCAGGCACGAAACAGGCAGCATCCGCGTAGCAAAGTTCGACGACCTGAATCGCAACGGCGTGCAAGACCCGGGCGAACCGGGCGTCTCAGGCATTGTCCTTCAGGTGAGTGGAACAGACGTTACAACAACACTCACGACTGGTCCTGACGGGATCGCTTCCGTGGTCGTGCCTGTGGGCACCTACACAGTGGTTGAGCAGCTCCAGGACGGAACGACACCGATAACGCAAACGGTTACCGTTGCTGAGGGTCACACCGCGAACTTGTCATTCGCAATTGGAAAAGCAAGAGGCAAACTCTGCATAAGGACGTTCGACGATTCGAACGGCAATCGCGTGCGAGACGCGGGCGAACCGGGGCTCTCCGGCTTTGTCTTCCAGGTGAGCGCAACAGGCGTTGCCACGCTACTCACGACGGATTCAGACGGAACAATTTGCTCGGACATGCCTGTCGGCAAATACACTGTTGTTGAGCAGCCGCAGGGTGGTTGGATTGCGACCACACCGAAGACGCAGACGATCACCGTTAATGCGGCTCAAACCGCGCCCGCTTTGTTTGGCAGCAAACGACAAAGAGGCAACCTCTGCATAGCGGCCTTCAACGACCTGAATGGCGACGGCGTGAAAGACGCGAACGAACCGAGCCTATCGGGGTTTGTCTTCCAGGTTCGTGGAACAGACGCGGCTAAAACTTTGTCAACCGATATCAAGGGAATCGGTTGCTCGGATGTGGCGATCGGCACGTACATTGTCGTTCAGCAGCCGCAGGGTGGTTGGATTGCGACCACGCCAACAACGAAAGCGATCATTGTTACCGCTGATCACGATGCCAACGTGTTCTTCGGCAGCAGACAAGAGCGGGGCAAACTGTGCATAACGGCGTTTGACGATTCGAATGGCAATCGCGTGCGAGATGCAGGCGAAGCGGGCCTCCCCGGTCTTGTCTTCCAGGTGAGCGGAACAGGCGCTGTTACAACACTCAGGACCGACTCTCAGGGGGGCATTTGCTCGGAGTTGCCTGCCGGCAATTACACTGTGATTGGGCAGCCGCCGCGCAGTTGGAGCGCGACCACGGATACAACGCTGACAGTGACCGTTACAGCGGGTCAGAAGACGAACGTGGTGTTCGGAAGCAGACATGAAATCAAACAAGAAAGAGGCACACTCTGCATTGCAACATTCAACGATCGGAATGCCAATCACAAGCAAGACGCGGGCGAAGCGGGCTTGCCCGGCCTTGTCTTTCAGGTGACCGGAACAGGCACTCCGACAACACTCACGACCGATTCTCAGGGAGTCATTTGCTCGGAGTTGGCTGCCGGCAAATACACTGTGATTGGGCAGCCGCCGCGCGGTTGGAGCGCGACCACTAATACAAAGCTGACAGTGACCGTCATAGCAGGTCAGAAGATGAACGTCGTATTCGGAAGCAGACAGGAAATCAAACAAGAAAGAGGCACACTCTGCATTGCAGCCTTCAACGATCTGAACGGCAATCACGCGCACGAAGCAGACGAACCGGGCCTCTTCGGTTTTGCTTTCCAGGTAAGTGGAACAGAGGCTGCTACAAGACTGCAGACGGATCGAAACGGGACCGCTTGCGCGGACTTGCCTCTCGGCACATACACGGTCATGGAAATTCCAAAGCCCGGTTGGAATCCCACCACTCCAACGACGCAGACCGTGATATTAACTCCAAATCGTTCCGCCCCGTGGTTCTTCGGGAACAGGAGGTCCAACCCCGAATGCCTGGAAGCCGACAAGAGTCGCGAATGGCAGATCATCCTCAATCAATACGAAAGTAAATGGCGTCAGAGTATTGAAGGCGAACGAAACAAGATCATCGCCGAGAATGTTCCTCGTGATTCGAAGGTTAGATATGAGATAAGCCTGGGCCCCATCAAACCTCAGCATGTTTTCAGGAGCTGTGCCACGGTTACCGTTGTACTCAGATACGCGTGGCAGATCGATTTTTTCGCAGCAGGAAAAAAATCCATCCCGCGGGAACGAAGTTACGTATGCGAGAAAACCGCAGCCGGTTGGATTTGCTCCAAGTGATTCCTCATCGATGGTTCGTTACGTTTGAGGTGCAAACGGCACATCGATATGAAGGTGTTCTCAAGTCAAGGATTGAATAGGAGAATATTATGTCGATAAAAGAAAGTTCCGCTACCGCGCTTGTCAGATTCACCGGTCTCGGGATTATTTCCTTCAACCGCGATCAATTGCGAGGCGAGATCGCCGCTGTTCGCGATAACAAACACGTATTGACGATCAAGATTCAACAGCCTGTTTTTCAGGACGGCGCTCACGGTGACATCATCACCTACCGCGACATCGCGTCCTACCAGCAGCTTCCAAAAGAAGACGTTCAGATCGAAATCAAAGCCAGGCAAGCTCCGGCGATTGATGGATATGAGATCTATCAGAACGGAGACTTCGACCGGTTGGGCGAAGCTGACGTTCAAGATTTTCGCTGGCTCGTCCACATGAATGCTTTGCATGACGGCGCGGCGGTTCGTCCGACGCCGGTGCAGTCCTATCCCCTGTCAAAAATCTGCATCGGCAACGGGCTGTTCTACACTCACAAGCTGGACCGGAATCTGTTCTTTGAAAAGATCGAGAAAGACGCAAGCGGCAACGAAACTGCGCGCGAGACCTTTGGCAACGTCGGTGAAACCATTGGCGTGAAGATCGAAGCTGATGAAGTTGATTTCACAATTCGAATCGGCGGCGAGCAGAACACTCATTCGCTAAAGCGCGTCGAGGGGCTTCCCTTCAGAATCGAAATCAAAAACATGGATTACAGCGACGATGCGGTCTACAGCGATATGGCGGACTACTATACTTATGTGTCCTGCGCTGCCGGCAAGCAGTTTGACTTCTCCCCAGTCGTCGAAGAAGGCGGAGGCGAAGGCGGCTCGGTAAACCAGATCGAGTTTTGTCATCCGATCTATATCGAATTGGGATCCATCGATGAGCTCTGAAGCTACCATCTTGATGCTTGCGCTGGGCCGGCACCTGATGTGGGTCCGCAAAAACCCGGACGGCGGAACCACCAGCTATTACTACTCCGACGAGATAACCTGGATCGTCGGCGCGTTGGCGGCGGGCTGGCTTGCGTGGTACTTGCTGGAAAGGTACGGGCGGGCGATGGCAATGCGCCGCCCGCCTCGGCGCGACAATCACAACCTGCTCAAGCGCACCATCAAGATCAAAAACGAATTGAGCTCGCAGTATCTGCAACCGGGTTTCTCGCCAAACATGCACGCTGTCGGCATTGGAATGCTCGGCGGCGACTATTGCATTCAGGTCTTTGTCGCCGATGCGCGTAATGAGCTGTGGAATGGGTCGGGAGCGGCGTCGCTCCCAAATAATTATCGCGGTGTGCCTCTCCGGCTCATCGAAATGCCGGCGGCCGGTCTCCTGTCAGGCACGGGTTTGAAACTTGAGCCGTCCAGGCAATATGAGAACGGTATTCGTGATTACCAGGAAGTGATCATCGGCGGTATCAGCGGGGCCAATACGAACCTCGCCGGACAGAGCGGGACGATCGGCTATTTCTGCACGCGCAAGAGCAACCGGCCTGGCCGAAAGCAAGTCCACATGCTCAGCAACTCGCACGTCTTCGCGGATTTGAGAAAGGCGAGCGTTGATGAAGGCGATCTGATCCTCCAGCCGAGTCCTGGTGAACCTGCCGACAATCGGCCAATCGGCTCGTTGATAAGCTTTTCGGAGATCAAATTCGCGGGCGACACGAATGAACCCAACCACGTTGACGCAGCGATTGCGCGCCTCTGGGCGCCGGATCAACACAAGCCGGTGCTCCCGATGATTGGCTCGGTGAAACGTTATGTCCCGAAGATGGATATTGAAATCGGTGAAGCGGCGCGCAAATTCGGGCGAACCACTGGATATACCGAAGGCCGAGTGTTCTCGATCTTCTTCGATATCCGGGTACGATACGACCGCACCGGTCAGTCGGCGTTCTTTAAAGACCAGTTGCTGATCGAGCCGGCGCTCCCCGCGTTTCCGAGGTTCGTCGCCAAGGGGGACAGCGGCTCGCTCGTAGTTGACGAAAAGCAAAATGCCATCGGTTTGATCTTCGCAGGCACGTCGAACGCTCCGGATTCGCCTCCGGTTCCGTCGAACAATCAGGCGCCAGAGCCAGTTGATCCGAGCGCCGCCAGGCCGATAAGGATCGAAGGATACGGAGTGGCGAATCCAATCTGCGAAGTCCTGGATCGCCTCAAGATCGAGTTGCTGATTTGAGCAAACGATCCGTTTGAATCAGCGCGGGCGTACTGAGCCCAATCCGTGGTCCATTGTCTTTGGCTCGTTCGCGGATAACGCATCGACCAGGACTTCAGCTCGTGTCCCAAAGCTGTGTTGGTATTCACACACCGCAAGGACGACGACCTCATTCCGAGTGACGGCATATTTGGAGTGCGGCGCGGTCTGTGCGTACGCGCCGCTTTGGCTCTTGGCGGGCGATTCAAAGCAGCCAAAGCGGCGCGTACGCACAGACCGCGCCGCACTTCAAAAACCGACTCGGGTAGTTTCCGTCGACCAACTCAACTTTAGGACACTACCGGGTTTGCGCGGATACACCGCCATCGTGAGATAATCGTGCCGGAAATAATCACTTCGAAAGCGAGCCGGCATGAAAGTCACATTATCATTCGCAGTATTTTTTTTGACCGCGATAGCTGCTGCACAAACAAGCCCTTCCGCAGCTTCGAATTGGAGTGACACAACTCGCGATGTCTACATCGACAACGAACTGGATCGTGACGCACAAGTGCTAACCGCCGATGCGCCTTCGCGGCTTGCGTTAATCTCGACGAAGCTCGAATCTGCCATCGTTCTCGACGTGACCGAACATACAGTAACGACTCTCCCAAAAGGCTCGTTTCAGTTTGGCGTCGATCGCACGTCCGCAACTTCTGAATCAACTGGCGCCAGAAAAGCTGCCGGCAAGTTCACTCGCGTCGACGGGCCGGTCTATTTTTTCGTCGTCGAAGGAAAGCCCGTGCTGATTCGCTCACATCCGGGGGCAACCGGCGAAATGAGTCTCGATAAACTTTGGGACACCGTTCCGGTTTGGCGCTCGGTGATGAAGAACTATCAGCCGAACACTCAAGCGGTCGGCGCGCTCAAGGCAATCGATAAAGACACGACGTTGACGCTCGCGTTTGGAACCTGGTGCCCGGATAGCAAGAACTATGTTCCTCGGTTGATCAAAGCCCTGCGCGCTGCCGACAACGCGAAGATTCAGCTCAAGCTCATCGCGATCGACAATCAATTTCGGGAACCGGTGAGCGCGGTTCAGCCGCTGCGCATCACCAACGTTCCTACCGTGATCGTCGAGCGCGGCGGCCGCGAGATCGGCCGCATAGTCGAGACGCCTTCCGCATCCACCATGGAAGAAGATCTCGCCGCGATACTCAGCGGAAAGCAGCCGGTTTACAACGGCCGATGGGACCGCGGGCCCCGGCTTGCCGCCGGCACTTATTCGTATCGCGATCTTGGTGGAAAACAATTCGGCGCCGAGCAATGGGAGTTGTTCAGCACCGCGGAAGGAGGCTACCTCGTTCACAGCAGGATAACCGTGGGCGATCTGACCACTGAAGTGTTTCATCGAGTAGACGCGAAGCGCCGTCCCTCATTCGCGGAAGTAACAAAGGTGCGTGGTGAAGAACGGACGCGCACTCGATTCAACATCGACGGCAACACTATGACCGCGCGAATGCGCGGAAGCGTCTCCGGCGTGATCGCGCAGACACTCGAGGTGCCGGAGCGGTTCTTCCTGGCGTCACCGGGTATCGCTGCCGCCGGCTTTATGCAACTGCCCGAAACCGACCACTCCCGGATCTCCGGCTACCTGACTCCCGAGCAGCTCGAGCAGGCGATGGGTACGCTCGAACTCATGAGCTGGGACGCAAAAGGCGAGGAAGCCGTGCGCGTTCCCGCCGGCGAGTTTCGCGCGCGGCACGTCGTACTAAAGACCGGCCGGGGAACTTCCGACTTGTGGTTGGACTCCAAGCTCGGAATCCCCGTCAAGTGTCAATCGTCGGGTGTCGAATACGTTCTGACTACACTCGAGCCGGCAGGAAAGTAGCAATTAGCCTGTGACCGTGAAACTGATGGACATGTAGGGGCGGTCCTCCGTGGCCGCCCCTCCTCCCGTCGCGAAGCGCTGTTGGTAAGAGGGGCCGCCACGGAGGACCGCCCCTACATGTCACTAGCGGGAGCGATTGACCCGAATGAAACCCCCTCAACCAATCATAGTCGCCGATTTGTTCCAACCCGTTTTGGACTCCCTCCTGGAACTGTTGAGCGGTCTGTCAGCCGACGACTGGAACAAGCCAACGGCGTGCGCTCGCTGGTCGGTCAAAGACATAGCGAGTCACTTGCTCGGCGGCGAAGTCGGCATCCTTTCTCGCAAGCGCGACCGCTATGCGTACTCGGGAAGCGATTCCATAAGCTGGGACGACCTGGTTGCGTTGATCAATCGGCTGAATGACACATGGGTCACGGCGACAAGCAGAATGAGTCCTCGCGTCTTGTGTGAACTGATGAAGCTGACCGGCGAGCAGGTATGTGATTATTTCAAATCTCTCGATCCGTACGCGACCGGCGGTCCCGTTGACTGGGCGAGCTCCAAGCCTGCGCCCGTGTGGCTCGACCTTGCGCGCGAGTACACCGAGCGCTGGCATCATCAGCAACAGATTCGCGACGCAGTTGGAAGGCCCGGCTTGAAGGAGCCGCGATTCTTCGCGCCGGTGCTCGACGCTTTTGTGCGAGCGCTGCCTCGCGCCTACGCGGAAGTTGATTCAGAAGACGGAACGCTAATCGCCTTGAAGATAACCGGCGACTCCGGCGGCAAGTGGTTTCTGTTACGAGAGAGGGACGCGTGGAATCTCTACGTCGAAGCCGGCAAGGCCGCCGACGCCGAGCTCACGATTGATCAGGACCTCGCCTGGCGCCTGTTCACCAAAGGCGTGAGCAAAGACGAAGCACTCGCCAGATCAACGTTACTCGGCGATCAGACATTGGCAATAAAGGTGCTCGATATGGTTTCAGTGATTGCGTAAACAATATTCGGCCAGAGTGAACCTGACCGACGAGTCTCCTCCCGGTAGCGTTCGGTGATTGAGTTGCTGACTTGTAACGTGTGGTCAGTCCTCCGCGTGCTTTGCGGTCCTTTGCGCCTTTGCGTTGAGTATTGGGTATTGAAGGAGCAAGACACAATACTCAACGCAAAGGCGCAAAGGACCGCAAAGCACGCGGAGGTGATTAAGCAGCGCGGAATCCGAACACTACTCTCTTCCCGGCGCATAAAAACTATTGTATTCAAGATTTCCCGGAATTATGATCCAAACTACTTTGCTCCTTTTGGGGCTTAAGAGTCCGATAGAGGCTCGAATGATTTGGAGTGAATTCTTCCCCGAAGGAGAATCAAAATGTCCGCATCGGTTTTACCTGAAACGCTTCCAGTCGCTGGAACCACACTGATACTCACGGTCAATGACAGTCCCGACTTTTTGACGCTGTTGGGGGCGATCTTGTGTGATGAAGAGGTCAGGGTGGTGACCGCGGCAAACGGCAGCGCCGCATTGGAGGTGTTGAAAGAGACCCGGCCCGATCTGATCATCAGCGACGTGGTGATGCCCGGGATCAATGGGATTGAGCTGTGCCGGAAGCTGAAAGCAAATCCTGACACTCGCAACATTCCAGTCCTGCTGATGACCGCGCTGCGATGCGACGAAGCCGATGTAGTCGAGGGCCTCAGGGCCGGCGCGGACGACTACATCCCGGCTTATGTGCCAATCGAGCTCTTGCGAAAGAAGGTTGAGCTTCTGGTTTCGTATCACAAACATGTTGAAACCTGCGGGCTGAAATAAATGCAACGTCGCCGCGCGCGAATGCGCGTTGCTTAATAAGCTTCGCGTGCTTTGCGGTCCTTTGCGTCTTTGCGTTGAGTATTGGGTATTGACGTAGCAAGACACAATACTCAACGCAAAGACGCAAAGGACCGCAAAGCACGCGGAGGCTAACAAGCAATGCAGAATCCGAACACTACCCTTCCTTGACAACCTCTCCGCTATCCATTATTCGATTAGTTTAGTCATTATCACCAAATCCTCACTAATAAGTGGGGCGCTTCATTTCAAGACGGGAGATTCTATGGCAACCAAGTACGTGTACCTCTTCGCGAAGGGCAGGGCCGACGGGCGCGGCGATATGAAAGACCTTCTTGGTGGCAAAGGCGCAGGGCTGGCCGAGATGACCAACGCTTTGCTGCCGGTGCCGCCCGGGTTCACCATCACCACCGAAGCTTGCAACGCTTACTATGGCGTTGGCTCGAAGTTTCCCAAGGGCATGTGGGACGAGGTCCTCGAGTCCATGCAACAAGTCGAGCGCGCCACCGGCAAGAAGTTTGGCGATCCGTCCAATCCACTGCTCGTCTCTGTAAGATCGGGCGCGAAGTTTTCGATGCCGGGAATGATGGATACAGTGTTGAACCTGGGGCTCAACGACGAAACGCTCAAAGGGCTCGCCCGCCTGACCTCAAACGAACGTTTCGCCTACGATGCGTATCGCCGGTTTATTCAAATGTTCGGGAAGATCGTGCTCGGCATCGATGGAGAAATGTTTGAGCACACGTTGGAGGCTGCCAAAAAGAAAGCCCGCGCAAAACTTGATACTGATCTCAACGCTGATGACCTCAAACGCATTTGCAAAGAGTTCAAGAAAATCGTCAAAGACCACACCGGCAAACCGTTTCCGACCGATCCTTACAAGCAGCTCGAAGAAGCAATCAAGGCCGTTTTTCGTTCCTGGAACGGCGACCGCGCGATAGCTTATCGCCGGCGCGAAAAGATCCCCGACGATCTCGGAACCGCGGTAAACATCCAGACCATGGTATTCGGTAATATGGGTAACGATTCCGGGACCGGCGTCGCCTTCACTCGCAATCCTGCAACCGGCGAGAAGAAACTCTTCGGCGATTACCTCGTCAATGCGCAAGGCGAAGACGTCGTCGCCGGCATCCGCACGCCTAAGCACATCGACGAGCTTCAGCGAGACATGCCGGCAATCTATGACGAGTTCGTCGCAGTCGCCAACAAGCTCGAACGTCACTACAAGGACATGCAGGACCTCGAGTTCACCATCGAGCGCGGCAAGCTTTGGATGCTGCAAACCCGGAACGGTAAACGCACCGGCCCGGCGGCGGTGAAGGTAGCGGTCGACATGGTTCGAGAAAGATTGATTGACGAACGCACAGCGGTGCTTCGCGTGCCGGCCGGGGACATCGATCAGTTGCTCCACAAGATGATCGATCCCAAGGCTCAGGTCAACGTCCTCACTCGCGGCATCAATGCCAGCCCCGGCGCGGCGAGCGGCCGCGTGGTGTTCAGTCCTGAAGACGCCGAAGAGTGGGCCGCCGAAGGCAAGCCGGTCATACTGGTTCGTCGCGAGACTTCGCCCGAAGACGTCCGCGGAATGGATGCGGCTCAAGCCATTCTCACTTCGACCGGAGGTCCCACCAGTCACGCCGCCGTGGTCGCGCGAGGCTGGGGTAAGCCTTGCATTGTCGGCGCCGGCGACATCGCGATCAACTATGGCAAGAACGAATTCTCGGTTAACGGGACGCGCGTTCGACGCGGAGACTGGCTCACGGTGGACGGCACCAGCGGGCAGGTGATTGAAGGCGTCGCTCCGGTAATCGATCCCGAGCTTGGCGATGATTTCAAGACGCTCATGAAATGGGCGGACGGCGTCCGGACAATGCGAGTGCGCGCCAACGCCGACACGCCTGACGACGCGACGGTCGCGCGCGGCTTCGGCGCCGAAGGAATCGGTTTGTGCCGAACCGAACACATGTTTTTCGAAGGCGATCGCATCGATTATGTTCGAGAGATGATTCTCGGCTCGCTTGACTACAAGAAGCTCGAACGTGAGCTTGCGGTGTTGGAAGCCGAACTGCGCCGGGCTACGGCGCCCAAGAAAGTGGAGGAGTTGAGCCGGGCTCGCCGTACACGCAAGACAGAAATCCTGGAACCGCAGCGGATGTACAAAGGCGGGCTCGCGCGATTGCTCAAGCTTCAGCGCAAGGATTTCGAGGGCATCTTCAAGGCGATGGACGGACTGCCGGTAACGATTCGCACACTCGATCCGCCGCTTCACGAATTCCTTCCCCACGATGAAGAAGAGACGCGCAAACTCGCTCGCAAGTTCAAGGTCAAGCCGCAGCATATGTGGGAGCGGGTGCAGTCGCTTCGCGAAGCAAACCCGATGCTCGGACACCGAGGTTGCCGGCTGGGAATCGTCTTCCCCGAAATAACCGAGATGCAGACACGTGCGATCTTCGAAGCCGCGGCTCGAGTTCAGAAGAAGGGCATAAAAGTTCTTCCCGAAATCATGATCCCGCTGGTCAGCGACGTGAGTGAGCTCAAGCTCCAAGCGGACATCGTTCGGCGAGTCGCCCAGGAAGTAATGGACGAAACCAAACAGACGATCGAGTACCTGGTCGGAACGATGATCGAATTGCCGCGCGCGGCGCTGACCGCGGACAAGATTGCCGAGGTGGCGGAGTTCTTCTCATTCGGCACAAACGATCTGACTCAGACTACATATGGGATCTCGCGAGACGACTCGGCGAAGTTCCTGCTGACCTACATCGAGAAACAGGTCTTCAAAGACGATCCGTTCCAGGTGCTGGATCAAGAGGGCGTGGGCCAGTTGGTAAAGATGGGCACGGAACGCGGCCGCAAAACACGTCCTGGTTTGAAAGTAGGAATCTGCGGTGAGCATGGCGGCGAGCCTTCATCGGTAACGTTTTGTCATCGAGCAGGCTTGAGCTACGTGTCGTGCTCACCGTATCGAGTGCCTATCGCTCGATTGGCGGCGGCTCAAGCGGCGCTGGGTAGCGAGCAAGGCATCTCGCACACGGCGTAAGACTCCGTAGGAGTCTCCTGTCTATAGCGCCGGACGCACTACGGCGCGCGGGACTCCGTAGGAGTCTCCTGTCTATAGCACTGAACGCACTACGGCGCACGAGACTCCGTCAGGAGTCTCCTGTCCATAGCGCTGAACGCACTACGGCGCACGGGACTCCGTAGGAGTCTCCTGTCTATAGCTGTTTATCAATTGCTTGCCCCGATATCGTGTGATAAACGAAGGGCGACAGGAGGTGTCCCATGCCCAACACGTACACTCAGATTTACATTCAGGTTGTCTTTGCGGTTAACGGCCGGCAATCGTTGATAACCTCGTCTTTCAAGGAAGACTTGTTCAAATACATTGGCGGCACGATGCGCAACGCCGGCCAGAAACTGATTGCTATAAATGGAATGCCCGATCACGTTCACATTCTGATCGGAATGAAACCTAACATAGCCCTGTCGACCTTCGTGAAAGATATCAAGGTCGCTTCATCGCGGCTCATCAACGACAAACGGTGGGTCCGCGGCCACTTCAGTTGGCAAGAAGGGTTCGGCGCATTCTCTTATTCGCAGTCGCACGTGAGTAAAGTTGCTCGCTATATTGAGAACCAGAAGCGTCATCACGCACGGCGGTCGTTTCGAGACGAGTACTTATCTCTGTTGAAGAGCTTTCAGATCGAACACGACGAGAGATACGTTTTCAAATGGATCGACCCGTAGTTGCGTCTGAGGAGGAGACTCCTAAAGGAGTCCAACGGCGCCACCCTCGACTTCGTTCTCAAGCAGTTCGCCTGCCTGCACTGGACTCCGTAGGAGTCTCCTGTCTATAGAAACCTTAGTCACGGGTTGTCGATCATGGATCGAGACGTAGCGGTCGGGGAAAAGGAAACTCCTAAAGGAGTCCGACCCGTCATCACTCGACCTCGTTCTATAGACTCTTGGTTCGCTTTCTTTACGATGGTGTTTATTGCCACCGTGAGCAGCGCGTACACGATGATCACTTTCACGTTGAATAAATTTGGCGTAACCGGCGAGCTTCAATTACACTTCGCGCGAAAGTAGCATTGCTCGCGAGAGAACACTCATGGTTGAAGATTTGTCTCCAATGTTGCCGCCTGCCGAAGAGTCTATCGAAGCGACGTCTGGCGGAGCAATCAATCCGGATGCTGAATCCGGAGAACCCGCGCCTGAACTTAATAGCGAGGCCGACTTCGTTTGCGACTGCGAGAGAGGCGTGCGATCGGCGTGCGAGGGACTTGCTTTTTACGCTGAACATGAAGGCCGGCGCTACTGCGTACTGCACTACCCCGGTAAGAAGACTCAAGATTTCAAGGAAGCCCTCCAGAAGAGGGTTGCGAGCGATGACTTCAATTTTCGTGGGGTGTGGTTTCCTGATAAACAGGACTTCTTTAAGCTTGCCTTCACTTCCAAAGCGGACTTCTCCACAGCCCATTTCGATGGTTCGGCGAATTTCGGCTCTACTCACTTTGAAGATGCGATTTTCAGTAATGCCAACTTCAAAGGGCTAGCGCACTTCGGTAAAGCCAGGTTCACAACGGCGCGCTTTGATCACGCTACATTCAATGCACAGGTCTATTTCAGCGGTGCGGAATTCGCGGGAGAGGCGGACTTCAGTGAAAGCACTTTCAACTCGCTTGGAGAATTTAGTGGCGTTGAGTTCAAGGAGGCGGCAGGGTTCAATAAGGCCACTTTCAATGACAGGTCAGAATTCAGTTACAACGTTAGGCAGAACACCCACGGCAAGCATTTTAATATCTATGTTCCGGCTCCTCCTCGAGGAACGCAATTCAGCGGAAATGCGACCTTTTTTGAAGCGAATTTTCTGAAAGAGGTGAACTTCGATTCCGCAGACTTCAAGCAACAGGCGAACTTCGGCAAGACCACCTTCTCTCGGGAAGCAGAGTTTCGTCACGCTACCTTCGGGGAGGCGAAGTTCGTCTCCACAACATTCGTCGCGCTGGCTGGTTTTAGTTACACCACATTTATGGGAGAGGCGGACTTTAATTATGCCAAATTCGGCGCCGAGGCGTACTTCTCTGAAACCAAATTCAGGGCACAAGCATTCTTCTCGCACGCCAAATTCGGTGATTACATAAGATTTCAAAAACAAGAATTCACCTTGTTGGATCTCCAGTATGCCAAAATAGAGAAACCCGGATAACGTCTTTTTTCACTCGGTGACCCTCCGGCCTCACTGGTTTGTCAACGTCGGCGCGAATAGGTTCAGCCTTGCAAACGTGCAATGGCTTGGCACTATCGATGGAGAGATTGCGGCGCTAACAGGTAGACAGATTTCGGATCCCGACCGCTTGCTTGCCATAACCTGCCGCCAGCTTGCCGAAAACGCCGAAGCGAATAACCGCTACGAAGAAGCATCGAAGTTTCGGTACTGGGCGATGGAGTTGCAGCGACAGGAAATGGATCCAATCTGGAAGGAAGAGTGGTATGAGTTCGCCTTTTGGAGACTCGACTGGTGGTACTGGGCTACTAGCGGCTACGGTGAGCGAATCGTTCGAGCGTTCCTAATGCTATTCGGAATATGGCTCGTCTTCATGCTCCTCTACACGCAAGTCGGTTTTACAAAGCCGGAATCGAATACGCCAACTGCTACTCCTGCGGTCGTAGCGGAACCTGATACCATTGGCCAGCCTTTGCCGTTCAAACGCGCGCTCACCTACAGCCTCGGCGTGATGAGCTTGCAAAAGCCTGATCCGAAGCCGCTCACCGGCACGGCTCAAACGCTCGTGCTGCTCGAAACTATTCTCGGGCCCGTTCAAGCCGCGTTGCTCGCTCTCGCTATTCGACGCAAGTTCATGCGTTGAGTCCAATCAGGTATACTCGGCTTTCTCAAATAGCACCTTCAACGAGGTAGACGGTATGAAAAAGCGATTGTCCGGGAAGCGAAAGTCCGAGCTGTGTCTCATCTGCGGCAAGTGCTGCATGGCGATGACCTTCTCCGGTGGCGTGGTTGATGACGAAGCTCGCGACGAGATTTATTGGATGGAGCTTCACGGGTTGAAGATCGAGTACATCCAGGAGCAAGGCCGCACCGAATACTACTTCACTATTCCTAAGCGTTGCGATGCGCTCCAGGAGATCAAGACTTCGGGCGGCGAGACCAACTACGTCTGCGGCGTCTACGAGACTCGCCCTCAGATGTGTCGCGATTACGACGGCCGCATGGAAGGCCCTCAGGGTGTAGCTGACTGCTTCTGGCGTCTGGAAGAAGAAGGACGGCCTCTCCCTGTCCAATCCCTCGTACAGCTACAGCCATCGTCGCGCTAACTGCCTTTCCGATCAGCTCAAATCAGAGCGACCTCGAGGAAAAGGACGCATAAGTTAAGCGGCTAAGCGAAGATCTCTTTTACTGACATTGTCCAGCCGGGGACCACATCTCCGCCGTCCAACGTGTCGTCTTCAGTGAGTATCCTGATGTCAGTGAGAGAACGATACGTTGCGCGCTTCGACGGACTGACTAAAACAACGATGCGCGTACCTGCTCCAAGCCATTCAAAGACTTTTTCCTCGACTTCGGTGTAGGCGTCGCTCGGTGAGATCACCTCCACAACAAGATCCGGTGCGCCAGGCCAGAAACCATCTACATCGCCCACTTCGTCGAGTTGCTTCTGGCTGACGAAGGCAACGTCCGGAGCGCGCACGGTGTCCGGCTCCGATGCGAGCCAAAAGCCCGTCTCGGCTGCGTAGACCGCACCGAGCTTATTGGCCTTAACGTGAGGAACCAGCGACCCGGTGATATTTGCTGCAAAGCGGCCGTGCTTATTTCCCGCTGGTGACATCTTCGTAAGTTCTCCTCTCACGAGCTCATATCGAAAGCCGTCGTCGGGCATTTGCAGCAGATCGTTAGCACTCGTCGATTGGATGGTCGTGCTCATAACATGGCCTCGTTGGTGGATTCTATCATGATATAGATCGATCAATGAGCTGACTTATTTGCTTCGATAGCAATAAGGGCACCCCTGTATGGGCGGTCCTCCGTGGACGCCCCTCTTTGGTAAGCGCAGACGCTTCAACTTGCAAAGAGGGGCGGCCACGGAGGACCGCCCACACAGGGCTACCGATTTCTCTGATGCACTCCAATAGTCGTGAATAGACCGCGGATGACGCGGATTTGACGGATTTGCGCGGATTAACGCATCCTCATCGGCGAGACTACGTCATGCTTGTCTTGATGCGATACCTCGATCCCGCTCGCAACGCCTGCGCCGAACAGCAGTCCTTCAATCGCTCCCATCACGATCTGAGTCGTCTGGCCGAAATGTAGTTCACCAAACAATGGCGCGAGCGGGTCCATTCCGATCTGAGAATTCGCAAACATCCGCCCGACTATCTCGAGGCTCGCGCTGAACAGGTTCCCCCCGATCACCGTTAGCAGGATGCCTCCGCACATCGCTCCCAAAGCCGCAGCCAATACTCTTTGCCACGACCGCGTCTTGCGTATCAGCATCGTCGCAATCACGATGCCCAGCGACAAGCCGGCGCCGATGACCGCGCCTTCAAACGCGCCGGTCACACCGGTCGGGCTTTGGCCGAACAACGCTCGAACGGTGTCTACACCGAGCAGCTTGGTGCTGCCCCCAACTAAAGCGCCGCCCGCCGCGCCTCCCACGACCGACCACCATTTGCTGTGACGATAGGCGACGTGCACCAGAGATACCATTCCGAAACTCACGCCGAGGCCGCCCACCGCGCCGATGAAAAAGCCAAGCGTGACCAGCACCAGCACAAGCTCCGCGCCTTCAAGCGCACTCGCTTCGCGAGCGATGGCCAACCCCGAGCCAAGTAAGATTCCACCCACTATCCCGGAACCCGCGCCGCCGAGCATTCCTCCGATTCCGCCCCGTATTATTTCCGAGCCGTCACGCCTGAACCGTACCCACATCAGTCCGCCGACAACCAGCAGGGCGACGGGAATCGAAAGGTGCGAGAGCCGCGCAAGCTTTTTGTCGTGATCGCGCACCATTGCCAGGCTGATCGCCTGACGAATGAGTCCGGCGTGTTTTCCGCCGTGGCCATCGGACAATGTATCTTCGACGCCCGTGCCGATCCATTCGGCCAACGCGATGCTCGCGAACTTTCTGACCATCAAGTCTCGATCCCAAAGCGCCAGCTTACGCAACAACCTTTTCATTGCTTCGGTGCGCAGCAAGCCTGCGGCTTCGGTCGCGGTTATTCGAACGGGGGACTCCGTGGCCTCCGCTGCATCGGCGATCAACGACTCTGCGTGAAGAGAGGACTTGACCAGCCACTCAGGCGCGGGACGCGCGCGATTCAAGGCGCTGGTCAGCAGAAGGTCGGACTCGGCGCCGGTCAATCCAAGCTGCTCGCCGAAAGGAAGAACCAGATCGACCGCGTCTGCATCAATCAACAAACCGTGGGCGAGGTAGTTCTCCATCGCGCGCTCGATCACACCGCGCGCTCGCTTGAGCGCAAGCTCGTCGGCGGTCAACCATCGTAAAACTTCGGGCGTGAGAAAATCGTGCGCCAGCTCGATCCACGCCGACCCGTCTTGCCGGCGGCGTCTCAACACGCGAGCGGCCACCAACTCATCCATCAACAATCCCGTTGCAAGCTCATCCCCCGAACGGTTTGCGATCCGGTCTTCCAACTCGATCGCCCTGAGGACCAGCCGCTGGCCGTCCTCTGAGATGAGAGCGGTCAGGATCTGTTTTGTTATTCGCAAGTCGCTCGCATTGAAGCGGCGCAGGACGCGCTCGAGATAACCCGCAAGTATCTGCCGCGCGCCGCCGAGCTGCTCGTAAGCTTCAAGCCCGATCGCGCAAGCCTCGTCCCGCGCGTCGTAAAGGTTGTCACACACAATCTGCAACTGAGGCGGATCGATCCCTCCCGGATCGCCGATGTCCTCGAGCAGGCGAGTCAGCAACTCCGGCTCATACCTGCATCCGACTGCCTGGGCCGGCCCGGTGATGGCTATTTCTGCCTGCTCGCGACTCAAACGCTTTAGCCGGTACTCGTGATGAAAGACTTCGGGTATAGCCGATTTCAACTGGCTCATTTCCGCGAGAAGGTCTTCACGCAAAGCGAAGACAAGCCGGACCGGCAGCGAACCGGCCGCAAGCTCGCGGGCGACATTCAAAAAGTTGCGCCTCGCCTCTTCGCCCAGCAGAGAGAAGAATTCTTCAAACTGATCGAGGAAGAAGATCACGCAGCGCCCGTCATCTATCCGTCCGGCGAGATCGTTGAGACTCGATCTGAGATCAGACGCCGGTTCGACGTCGAGCGCCCCGGAGACTGAATTCACCATCTGATGAACCGGGTCGGTGAAACTGCGGATGACCAGGACGAGATGGCCTTGAGCCTTGAGCTTCGGCATCAGTCCCGCGCGCAGGATCGAGCTCTTACCGACACCGGATCGCCCGTGCAAGATGAAGGAACGATGCGCAAGTATCTGCGAGCAGATCGCGTCAACTTCTTGTTCGCGGCCGAAGAAGAGTCCGGCGTCCTGCTCGGTATAATAGTCGAGAAACTTGTAGGGCCGCGGGACTGTAGCATGCGAGACTGCTGCGCTCGGGCTTGCAGCGCGCGAGCCCGTGACGCGGGTCCCGGCAATCGCCGAGGCTCGCACGCCGGCGCCCGATTCGTCGCCCACATCGACTACGTCGCCGATGAAGACGTATCCGTGTTTGGGGACCGTTTTGATGTAGCGCGGGTTAGACGCGTCATCGCCGAGCTGTCTGCGAATGTCCTTGATGCACTGAGTCAGCGCGGCGTCGGTCACAAACACGCCGTCCCACACTTCTTCGAAGATGTGCTGCTTCTCGACCAGCTCTCCGCGACGGCTGACGAGCAACAAAAGAGCGTCGAGATATTTTGAGTTGAGCGGGACCGGCTCGCCGTTGCGCAAGAGTTGCCGGTTCCTCCCGTCGAGATAGAAGTCGTCGAAGCGGTAACAGCTTATTGAAGTTCTAACCTGACTCATTGATTCGATCTTCTCATAACTTTATCACCGATCGCTCATTCTTCCAGAGTCGCAAGCCGCTAGAGTTCAGCTTAGAGCCGGAGCGACCGGCTCGCGTTGCTTTCAAGCAGCAGTTTATCAGCAAGACGCTTGAACTCGCGAAGAGGGGCGGCCACGGAGTAAGCAGTGCTCGTATTAGCGAGCCGATTCCGCGAAGAAACCGCTTTGCGAGCTTTGCGGTACTTTGCGAGCTTTGCGTTCAACGTATCTCTCTTTCTCGAGCGGATTGCTTGCGCAAAGCTCGCAAAGTACCGCAAAGCTCGCGGCGTCCTGGTTTCTACAGAGGCCGCCCATATATTGATGCTTATTAATAGGAGAGCCCGGATGAAAGTCAAATTGATACTGCCGGCGCTGACCGAAGCGAAGAGCCCGTTCTGGAGGCCGATCAAATATTCACTGTTCCCTCCGCTAGGCCTCGCCACGCTGGCTGCGTATCTGCCATCTGATGCGCAGGTCGAGCTGCAAGATGAACACGTCGAAAAGCTCTTTCTCGATGACGAGCCCGATCTTGTTGTGATCCAGGTTTATATCACTTCAGCAAAGCGCGCATACGCGATCGCGGATCATTATCGTGACAAAGGCGCGTACGTCGTCTTAGGCGGCCTTCACGTGACGTCTCTTCCTAATGAAGCAATGAGCCATGCCGACACAATCTTTCTTGGTCCGGGCGAGGACACCTGGCCGGCATTCCTGAAGGATTACCGCGATGGCAGGCCGGGCCGTGTTTACACATCGAAAGTTCGCAGCCTCGCGGGCATGCCTCCGGTGCGTCGCGATCTGATAAAGCGGCGCCTTTACCTGGTGCCGAACTCGATAGTGGTGTCGCGCGGATGTCCGCACACTTGCGACTTTTGCTACAAGGTCGCGTTCTTCGAAGGTGGCAAGGGATTCTATACGCAGCAGGTCGATCAGGCGCTGGCCGAGATCGACCGGCTGCCGGGACGCCATCTCTATTTTTTGGACGACCATCTTTTCGGAGACCCTCATTTTGCGTCGGCGCTGTTCGACGGGATGAAAGGCATGAAGCGGCTCTGGCAAGCGGCGGGAACCGTCAATTCAGTTTTGGCCCCGCGTCTGGTTGAGAAAGCGGTCGAGAGCGGGCTACGGAGTTTGTTCGTCGGGTTTGAAACGCTGAACCGCAACAACCTTGTCGAGCAGAACAAGTATCAGAACCTCGATCGCGACTACACCGCGGCGATCCGGCGATTACACGAGGCCGGTGTGATGATCAACGGGAGCTTCGTCTTCGGGATGGACGATGACGACGAGACCGTCTTTGAGCGCACCGTCGAATGGGCCATCAACCAGAGTATCGAGACCGCTACGTTTCACATTCTCACTCCATATCCAAGCACCGCTTTGTATCAAAGACTCGAGGCGCAAAACCGGATAATGAGCGCTGATTGGGATCTGTTTGACACCCGGCACGTCGTGTTCAAGCCGGCGCGGATGACGCCCGAAACTCTGGAGACCGGTTACTGGAAGGCTTACGAAGATTTCTACAAATGGGGATCGATTATGCGAGGCGCCTCAGCAAAACCCGGGCTCAAAGAGCGCTTGAGACACGTAGCTTATGCGGGAGGTTGGAAGAAATTTGAGCCGTTGTGGGACCGGGTTATTCGAGCCAAACGCGTGACCTCACTGTTGCCGATGCTCGAAGCGGTGCTGACCGGTTTCGGTTCGCACCCGACGATGCTAACCACCGCGGCCGTGGCCGCCTCGAATCACGACGGCAAGCCTGCGGTAGTGGAGAGACTCCATTCCCAATTGCCCGTGCTGCAGTCGAAGTGACTGAAGTCGAAGCTTCTCACAAGTTTCTCACTTGTTGCTCACTCATTTGTTCGCAAAATCGTCTAAGGTACGGAGTCTCCAGTTCCAAGTTGGGGTTCGCGATCGATGGAACAACGTTCTAAAGGGTTCGCAGTCACGCTGGCGATACTGGCCGCGATCGGCATCTCGCTGTTGGCGGTTCTTGCCTTGCTGAACCGGCGAGACCAAATAGTCGGTTTGAATCAGGAAATCCAATACGATGACTTCGCGTTCTCGGTGGTCGGAATCCGCAAAGAAAGCAGCATCGGAAAAAGCGGCTCTCAAGCTCCGGCTGGGGTTTACTACGTGGTGACGATCAAGGTTGCAAATCGCGCTAAGCGCGTCGACTACAGGTTCAAGAAAAACAGCGCGGTAATGGTTGATACTTTTGGCAGGGAGTTCCACCTGGCGAGGGGCGCGCAAGAGCAGCTCGAGTCGACTCAGGGTCAGCAATGCATCGATGCAATACCGGCTGGAGCTTCGTGCGTGGCAGACGTTGTGTTCGAGCTGCCGCCCGATGGCCGCGCATTGCAACTCAGGATTTCGGAGGGTGGTCTGGCCGGCGATATTCTCGATGTCGTGTTTTTTGGAAAGAAGCGAATTGCGCTCGAAGCGCCTTAATATCACTGACGCGCACGGATTAACGAACTCGTCTCAACGAGCCGATACCGTGAAGAAACCGTTTTGCGAGCTTTGCGGTACTTGCGAGCTTTGCGTTCAACGTATCTCTCTCTTTCTCGAGCAGATTCCTTGCGCAAAGATCGCAAAGTACCGCAAAGCTCGCGGCGTCGGGTGGTTTCTAAGGAGGCACGCCCCTACAGTGTCGGCGGAACGAAGGAGTCCACATTCATATGGCAATGCGAAGTGTTGACCTGGCGGTAATCGACCGAACAACTAATGAAGAGCTGCTCGGCGATCTTGATCTGGCGGTGTTACCCAGGCACGTGGCGATCATAATGGACGGCAATGGCCGATGGGCGGCAAAGAGGCGCTTGCCCCGGGTCGCCGGTCATCGCGCGGGCGCGGACGCGGTGCGAAGAACCGTCGAGACCGCCGCGCGTCTGGGCATCGAGTGCCTGACGCTGTACGCCTTTTCCACCGAGAACTGGAAGCGGCCGCGATATGAGATTCGCGCATTGATGGATCTGCTGGTCGAATACCTCGGCAAAGAGCTGCAGTCGCTCAAGAAGAACAACATCCAGTTTCGAATGATCGGCCGTAGCGAAGAGCTTCATATTTCCGTGCTCGAGCAGATTCGAAAAGGCGAGCTTGCTACGTTTCAGAACACCGGTCTGCGATTGAACATCGCGCTCAACTACGGCGGCCGCGCCGAGATCGTAGATGCGTTTCGGAAGATTGCCCGTGAAGTCGCCGCCGGAAGAGTGCAACCCGACCAGATCGATGATGAGCTGATCAAGCACAACCTCTACACGCGATCCCTGCCGGATCCTGATCTCCTTATTCGCACGAGCGGCGAGATGCGCATCAGCAACTTCCTGCTTTGGCAGATCGCGTACGCGGAGATCCACGTTACGGAAACGTTGTGGCCGGACTTCAGTGAGCGCGATCTTCTGGCCGCGCTGGTGGACTACCAAAAACGTGACCGGCGTTATGGGCGCATCGGACACTTGGCGGAAGTCCCGGCTTAAGAGATCTACACAAACAGAGAACCCCTTTCCCGAATCCCACCAACGCAGTTGGTGGATTATTCATACTCAGCCTACGAACGACCGCTGAACGCCCCAGTCCCGAATCCCACCAACGCAGTTGGTGGATTGTTCATACTCAGCCTCCCAGGGAAGGCGACCACCCTCTTTAGCCTTCGTGTTTTCTTTCTCTCGCGCGGCCGTCCGACCGTAGGCGGAGTATGAACCATCCACCAACTGCGTTGGTGGGATTCGGGACCAGCGCGCGGCCGTCCGGCTGTAGGCTGAATATGAACGATCCACCAACTGCGTTGGTGGGATTTCAAACACGCCCGAGTTGGTCGGATTCAACACCCTGAGACGCAGGTCAGAAAAAACAACGCACAGGCTGGACCGTTGTCGAACCTGTGCGTTTTGTTTCATCACCACCCGGTTATGTTTCAAAAGCCGGCGTGCGTTTATTACGTTCATAGCCGCCGATCAGGGTTCATGGAGGCAGCGGCTTCTCGTCAGTTTCAGTGGCGCCTGTCGAAATTGATCCCCTTCTCGACTTCAGCGATTGCATCGTGCACGAGCTTTTCGGCCCTGACTCGATGACCGCCTTTGTCGGCTTCAGCCTCGTGCAATTCACGCTCAGCGGTCCGTAATGCGTCAAGCGCCGCCTGCATGTGCGGCTGATCCGCGGCAGCCTTAGCGCGCGACGGCAAGACCAGCCCCAGAAGAGCGCTGGAGAACAGGGTGCCAACAACTGTCCTGCGAGAAACTGTGTTCATAGTATCCTCCATGGTTGAACGGTTGTGAGTTCGAACGGGGGAGATGCGTCCAGTGATTCCGAACGCGGGAGAGGATGCGTCCTATGAATTCAGGATACGCAAGGGTTCGCTTCAAGGCAACCGCCCGGCGGGCATTTCCCACTCACTCGACGGCCGCGGTCGAATCAACACGATCGGAGGCCGGCTCGTCAATGAGTCTCAACCGAACCCGGTTTACGTGCTTGCTGTCGGCGTCTACTACTTCCAGGCGCAGGCCTTTGAAGTCAAGCGTCTCGCCCACCGCGGGCACGTGACCAAGCTGATTGACGATCAGCCCGGCCACGGTGGTGAAGTCGTCCGCTTCGAGCTCCTTGTCATAGAGAAGCTCGACTTTTCTGATCTCCGTGCCGCCGTCGATCAAATAGGATCCATCTTCCGATTGGACTATCGCTACGGCGGGGGTGCCCTCATCTTCGTCTTCGATCTCGCCGAGGATCTCCTCGATAATATCCTCAAGGGTCACAAGTCCCGCGACTCCGCCGTATTCATCAATGACAATCGAAATCTGAACCTTTGCCTTTTGCATGTCTTCGAGCAGTTCGCGAACGGACTTGCTCTCGGGCACAAAGTAAGCTGGGCGCATGCACCCTGTTACGCGCATCGACATTTTCTCGGTATCGCATAGAGCAAGGAGGTCGCGCACGTATACGATGCCTTCGATTGTGTCTATCTGATCCCGATAGACAGGGATCCGCGAGTGCTTGGATTCAATCATCAACTGCCTGGCATCGGCCACGGTTGCGCTCGCTTCGATTGCAACGATCTGCGGCCTCGGGCGCATGACTTTATCGACGCGAGTTTCGCTGAATTCGATGATTGACTGAATCAGTTCGCCCTCAGATTCCTCGATGATGCCCGCCTCCTCGCCCACATCAATGAAAGCCTGAATCTCCTCTTTGCCCTCTTCGGCTTCGTCTTCGGCAGAAGCAGCTTCCGGCTCCTCGGCTCTCATCCGATTCAGAAGAGCGGCGAGCGGCGCAACGAACACCGAGAAGAACCGATAGAAGATTTCGAGTGGCGGGAGCAGAGTCCAGAAAACATCGTCCGGGTGGTTTTGAGTAAACAGGCGAGGCACAAGCTGACGAAAGAGCATGACGACCGCGAACACCGCGACCAGGGCCAGGAGCAGCGGCGCACGCAAACCGGTGTCAATGAATACATCAGTGAGCAGAATGGCGATTGCGGCAATTGAAAGCTGTGTGCCGAGCACCAGGATCATTTCGAACCGTCGCCGGTGCTCCATCAACTCACGGAGGAAGCCGGCACGGCGAGGGCTGTCTTCGCGCTCGCTCCCCAACACTCTGAGCGAGACCTCACTCAGAGACTCGTAGGCGCTTTCGATGGTTGACAGAAATACCAGCACCAGTACCAGCACGCCGGTCACTATGAGCTCAATGGACATAAGAGAATTGGAGCGTGAAACGTAAAACGTGATTCGTGAAACGTGATTCGTGAAGCAGCGCACGTCTCCCGTCATCACGTTTCACGTTTCACGCTTCACGCTTCACGTTTCACGTTTCACGCTTCACTCTTCAGTAAGAAGCTTCCTCCGCAGCTTCAATTCCAGGCGGTTCATTTCTCCGCTATCGGTTTCGTGATCAAAGCCGCAAAGATGAAGCACACCGTGCATCACAAGCTCGTCAAGTTCTCGATTCATCGAATGCCCGGCTTCGCTCGCCTGTTGACGAGCTGTGTCGACTGAAACGACTACGTCTCCCAGAAAGGTCGCTTCACCGATAAAGGCCCCTGGCCCTTCGCCCGCCAAAGCGTCGCCCGATGCAAAGGAAAGCACATCGGTTGTTCGGTCCTGGTTTCTGTACTTGCGATTCAGTTGACGAATTGCGCGGTCGCGAACGAACACTACGCTGAGCGATGTGCCTGCGCGTCCAACGGCACTCAGTGTGGCATCCGACAGGGTTGCGATACGTTGCACATCAATGCGAGTGAGTCGCTGGCGATTTACGACCTCAGTTGCCACGAGCCTCTCGAAGCTTGCGCGCGGAAGTCGCTTTGGCAATCGTCGCAACGGGCTGAGTGCCCGAATCGAACGCTTCAACGGCCGGCGCAACCTTAGACAACTGATTGAAATCATAACCCGGATAAGCAATGCGATGATGATGAATCCCCATCAATACTTTGACGAAGCTTTCGGCCACAATCCGGAGATCGCGCAACGTAATATCGCACTCATCGAACTGACCGTCGTCTCGCAAGCGGCCGATTATCATATCCACCATGTTGCGCAGCTTGCCCGGCGTCGGCTCTTCCACAGTGCGGGCCGCCGCTTCCGATGAGTCCGCGATCATGATTATCGCCGCCTCTTTCGTTTTCGGTTTGGGCCCGGGATAGCGGAATTCATGCTCGAGCGCCATCGAGTCGTCGTCGTTGCCTTTGCGCGCCTTGTAATAGAAAAACTTCATCAGCCCTGTGCCGTGATGCTGCGGAATGATTGCAATGATGCGAGGCGGGAGCTTGTGCTGCTTCGCGATTTCGATTCCCTGCTTGACGTGATTGGCCAAAACGATCGAAGACATTTTGGGCGACAACTTGTCGTGCCGGTTGTCCATGTAAGACTGGTTTTCAACGAAATAAGTGGGCCGCACCGTCTTGCCGATGTCGTGATAATAGCAAGCAACGCGGGCAAACAACGCGTCACCTCCGATCGCTTCGGTGCCGGCTTCGGCGAGCAAGCCAACCATTATCGAATGGTGATACGTCCCTGGGGCGCGCTCCGCCAGATCCTTGAGCAACGGGAGATTCAAGTTAGAGAGCTCGAGAAGTTTGATGCTTGTGGTTATCTCAAAAAGCCATTCGAACATCGGCAGCAGGATCGACGCGGCCATCGTGGCAAGCACGCCTCCCGCGTAGCCGCAAAATGAATCGAACAGTAGAACGAAGAGCCGCGGTTCGTTCGCGCCGAGCAAATCAAGCGACAACGTGGTCGCTGCGTTTATCGCGCCGATCCAAAGCCCGGCCGCGACCAGCGCGGTTCGGTCCCGGCAATTCTGCAAGTGGTAGATCGCTCCCGCGCTCGACATCAATGTGAAAGCGGCAAGATGCACGTCGCCGGAAAGGACACCGACGAACACAGACAGGATTGCCGAAAAAATGAAGGCCGCGTGGGCGTCGGTTAGAATCGTTATCAACACCGCGCCTACCGCCAGAGGCGCGAGATAACGATAGCCGGTCGGTGAATTGAACGGAGAGTGAGTTGACCATTGGCTCATCGCCGCGGCGAAGGCAAAGAAGAGCCTCGCAAGCGCCAGGGTAATTGCGAAGCAGGTAATCTGAAGTAGAAAGTGCCTGCGCACACGAAGGTGCTGCCGTTGATAACGGACCATATACTGCCACAACACCAACAGGAGCAGCATCACGATCACGATCGTTCCGGCGAATTCGATTGCGCGTTGCCCAATGGGACGATGCGCGACCGCCTGCGTGAGCAGTAATGCTTTTGCGGGAGTTACCTTCTCACCCTTTGAAACGATGGGCGTTCCACGCTGCACGCTGACGATCACCGGGGAGATCGCATCGCGAGCCACGGTTCGGCGTCTTTCAGTCTCGGTTTCGTTGTATTCAAGGTTCGGAACGATCAACGATCCGAGTATCTCCCCAGAAAGGCTGCGATCACGCGCATCGTACTCGGCCGGCCATATCAACTTCTCGGATCTGAGCGCCGCACTCGCCGTCAGCTTATCGCGGATCGAAGACAAGTCGGTTACGACGACTTCCTGCCCCGACCTCAGATCACGGCGAACGAACGCGTTTGCACCCATCCTTCTGAACTGGCTGCGGCTGTTGACGATCGGCATCATCATCGCCGATTCGAGGTGTTCTTCCATCAGCCGCTCGAGGTCGGGACTGAACCGGTGCTTCACGAGAAGCGCGATTTGATCCGGGTCGAGCGGAATCCCGATCTCCTCTTCAATCTTTGTGTGCAAGTCCTCGACGCCCATGTCCGCGGGCGCCGCGCGCCCGGCCGCAAAGAGTTGCTCCAGGCTGCTGGTTGCTTCGCGCGCGGTCTTGGTGTTGTGGTCGAAGACCGGCAACACCGAAGCAACCGCCTGGTCACGCAGAAGGGTGGTTTCCGCCTGATCTTCAACCTTCAAATCGTCGGGCGCAATAAGATCAGAAGTTGCGACGCTGCCCGCGGGCAGTTGCTCGACTCGGGGGCGCTGATAGTCGCGAAGAAGCAGGATGGACAGCGCGACGATGATAAAAAGCCCAACGGCTGCGTCGATGACAGCTTGTTCGGAGAGGCTCGCAGAGAAAGCCTTCAATCCCCTCGCAAGCCGGGTTGTGAGTTTTGCGTTACCAGTTGGCACGGGGTTAGGCATAACGGAATTGCCGATTGCCGATTGGCGATTGGCGATTGGCGATTGGCGAATGCATTGAATTGAAAGTGGGAGACGGGGTGCGACTCTCCGTTTTCAGTCCGCAATCGACAATCGGCAATCGGCAATCGGCAATCTCATAGCTTGTCTTCGAGCTTTGTCTTAGAGTGCTTCTCGTAAGCCTGAATTATCATGTGAACCAGGTGATGGCGAACGACATCTTTCTCGGTGAAATAAACGAACTCGATGCCGTCCACGCCCGCGACTACCCTTTGCGCCTCGACGAGCCCCGATCGGCGCCCGGCCGGTAAGTCGATCTGAGTGATGTCACCGGTGATCACTGCCTTTGAGCCGAATCCAATTCGCGTCAGGAACATTTTCATCTGCTCGGAGGTCGTGTTCTGAGCTTCGTCGAGGATGATAAACGCGTCGGCCAGCGTCCGGCCGCGCATGAACGCGAGCGGAGCTACCTCGATCACTCGCTTCTCGAGTAGCCGCGTCACCTTCTCATAGTCAACAAGATCGAAGAGCGCGTCGTACAGCGGCCGCAGATAGGGATCGACTTTGTCCTGCAGATCGCCCGGAAGGAAGCCGAGTTTCTCGCCGGCTTCGACCGCCGGACGCGCGAGCACGATTCGATTAACGCGCTTCTGCATCAAGGCCTGAACGGCCATTGCGACCGCCAAATAAGTCTTTCCGGTTCCGGCCACCCCAATGCCAAACACAATGTCGGACTTCTCGATCGCTTCGATGTATTTGCGCTGGTTCGTCGACCGCGCGGTGACTTGCTTTTTGCCCGTCGGATTGAGCCGGGTCCTGGTGAAGTAATCGCGCAGGGTGTAGGCGCGGTCTTCTGCGATTTGCTTGAAGGCGGATTTCAACTCGTCGTTCGACATTCGCCGCCCTTCTTCAAACAGGGCGGCGTAGTCTTCAAGGATTCGCTCGACTACCTGGACGTCGCGTTCATCACCTTCGAGCGTGAGTTCGCTCCCGCGCAGATTGACGCGCACGCCAATCAAGCTTTCGAGTTGTTTGATATTCTCGTCGTAAGGGCCAAAAAGCGCCCTTATGCCTTCTTCAGGTAAAGTAACTTTCTTCAAAGCTGCTGGTTTGTCTCCCATACAAAAAGAGCGCTCAGTCAGCGCGAAGCTCACCGGCGCGCAACGTAAATAATCCTACTATCGTTGGTGAACTGTGCAACTCGTCTGCCGCTCAAAGCAGGTCATAACCGAAACCTACTACACGCGCGGGGCAGTGTCAATCAGGCTATTGTTGATAGTTCAAGCCTCGGCTTGCTCACCGCAATCAGCAGCCTAAATGCTCAACAAAGAGCACAAACGAGCCAGTACTGAGCTATTTCGTCCGGACTTGGCGTTACGGCTTCCTGGGCGCGGGCGACGCCGTCACTGAAGTCAACTCGACCCTCACTGAACCCCACGAAGGCTCGGCGGTTATCAGCACTGGTAATCGGCGAGTGTCGTTGGTGATGTACATTCGAAGGTTGTATAGCTTGTCGTTCTCGCGGCCCTTCATCATGCTCGTCGCAAGCCTTACCGTGTCGTAGCTGCCGGCGCGCGTTGAGATCTTCTCCCGGGCCTCAGGATGAACGCTTATCGTATACAACTTCTCATCCTCGATGACCGTGAAAGTATGCGACTTCCCGATGGTCAGGTCCATTCCTCGCATTGCAAAGATCAAGCCCGCAAGATCGAAAGTCTCCGAAGGTATTTCGATCGTGCGTCCTCCGGAGAGTTGCGCGCTGCGCTTCTGCTGGTCTATCGCGACTGAAGTCTGAGCCTGCTTCTTGCCGTGACGTGAACGCTTCTCAGCACGAAACGGTTCGAGCGTCGTCGAATTAATGAACGATTCGTAAACGTCGTTGACCTTTAGATTGAGCAGGCTGACAAGTCCAACGGACCTGGCCTGCGCGGTCACGTGATAGCCTTCCACGCCGTCGAAGCTGCGCCCCTCATCGGTCTGGATTGTGAGCTCACCGGCTACGATGAAGTCTGCCCAGGACACGTCATAGCTTAGTTTCTCGCCGGCAACGAATGGATTACGAGCCGCGGATGCGGTCGCCGCAATCGCGCGCTCCGCCTTAACCGATCGGCTCTGGGACATAGCGACCGGCAGAAAAGTCGCTAGTACGATCAATACCAGGAAGATCCTAAGCACTAAACATTGCTCCCTTCTCTTTAGTAACACCAAGGTGTGATGCGTCCGGCTGATTTGATGATGCCCTGAAACAGGAGCGGCTGCAACGAGCGAACATACATGGTAGTGGGGTGATAGTGTTTTGCTCGCTCACATTCGCGTTTCTCCTCTGCGTCCTCGGCGTCCTCTGCGGTTGATCCCGAGCCACTGAGCAGGAGAAACCGCGGAGGACGCCGGGGACGCAGAGGAATGCTTGCTGGCAACACGCTAATACCCCACTACCAACAGTCTGGTTGCTGGAAAAATCAAGGCCCGCTTGTGGCGGGCCATCTAGTCGTTTTGGAAAAGGGGATTAGTGTACCGCCTATTTGTCTCGCGACGACCCGGCGGTTTGGGTTGCGCTACCACGACCGGCGTCCACCGTCGGTCGTGACAGCTTGAAGTAATCGGATGAGGGGTCGAGGGCCAGAGGCTGCAGGGGATCCATAGCATTACCGTCAAGGCGAACTTCGTAATGAAGATGCGGCGACGTGGCGCGTCCAGTGCTGCCCGCGCGCCCGATTATTGTGCCGCGTTCGACGTGAGCTCCCGGTTCGACGTCGAAACTTGAAAGGTGCGCATACTGAGTCGTCACTCCGCCGCCGTGAGCTACGATTACCATATTGCCGTAGCCGTGATGCCAACCTGCGAACTGAACAATGCCGGCCTGGCTTGCGCCGACGGCGTCTCCCCAGCGCGCCTTAAGATCCACGCCTGAATGGAATTTCGCTCGACGGGTGAACGGATCGCGCCGATAACCGAAGTTGCTCCCTACGCTCGGCCCGGAAGCAACAACGGCGCGTTCTTCATACTTCGACTCAGGGTTCGTGTCAGGCATATCAGACTGCTTGTCTGACTTGTTGTCTGACTTGGCTTTCAAATCCCTGGCCTTCAAATCCGGGTCAGCAAGCTCCACAGGGATCAGGATTGCATTGGCTTTTTTCTTGACGATCACGGGCGAGGGTGGAATTACTGCATTTTCCAGATCCGGATTCGTTTGAGTCTCCGCGGCGGTCCGAGGCTGGACCGTGTCCCGCGGCGTTGAGAATGTCTTCGGCTCTGTTTGCGTCCGCTGAGCGCCGCCGACTATTTGATTATTGCTGTACGTTTCAACCGATTGCTTATTCGTTCTCTCGGTAGTTGTGCGCTCGGCGACTCGGGTCCGTCTGCCGGATGGTTGCTCCCTGCGTTGCTTCTGAGCCAACCGGTCCCGCCGGCTCGACCGTTCCCTCTTACCAGATCTCTTGCTGCCCGCATAAGCCAGTCGCGAATGCCGATCAACTCGTTGTTCTCTCCCGTTCTTACGAGCTATTCGGGATTGCCGGCTCGATTGCCGGCTCGATTGCATGCTTGTCGGGCGATCCTTCGCACTCTTACGCGATAGCTTTGATTGCCGGTGCGTCGTTTGGTCTTTGCTGACCTTATGAGATCCCCGAGACTTCGCAGAGGAAACATTGCAAAAGGTAAACACTGCCAGGATGATTGCGGTGAAAATTCGGCCTGCCCCTGCTCTAGTCAATACACTCTCCTTTAACACACAGCGAGTTTCGCTGTTCCCTAAACCGATTTGTTCGTTCTTACTACTCGAGAAGTGGAGTCCCTGCCAAGGAGCCGATTCTATGGGGGATGTGGGTTTGTGTCAACGAAACAATAGCGCATAAGTTCTTGTAAATTTGTTGCGGGAAATCCCTAAGCGATAACGATTAGCTGGTTAACGGCCGGCGGGCAGGGTGAAAGGCGATGCGATCCTCGGCTATAATCGCTCAGTCTAACACGAGTATAAGAAAGGAGAACGCAATGAAAGAATTAAGCCCGAAAGAAGCATACGAACTCATGCAGAGCGATCCGGAGTATCTCTACCTGGATGTAAGATCGGTGCCTGAATTTGAGGCCGGTCACGCGAAAGGCGCCATAAACATTCCGATCGCGCACATAACACCCGGGGCCCAGATGACGCCCAATCCGGAGTTTCCGGCGGTCGTCGAAGCCGCACTACCGAAAGATGCAAAACTGCTTATCGGATGCAAGACCGGCGGCCGCTCGGCGCGGGCGTGCGACATCATGAGTCAGATGGGCTACAGCGATGTGGCCAACATTCGCGGCGGATTCGTGGGGGCGATGGACAGCACGGGGCAGGTGACCGAGCCGGGCTGGAGTATGTTGAACCTTCCGACATGCTCGGACTGTAGTGACGATGCTCGTTATGAAGTTCTTGCCGCTAAAGCAAGTAAAGAGTGAATAGTGAAACGTGATGCGTGATCCGTGAAGGACTCGCATAACGAGATCACGTTTCACGCATCACGTTTCACTCTTCATTGTTTCGGAGGTTTTCGCCGCGCCGATTCGACACGTTGTTGCGGCTGATCCTGTCGAATTGGCGGACCGATGAGCGCCGGTCCCTGATGAGGCTGCGGGCGCACGGCCTGACGCTGCGACTGCTGCTGCGCTCGAGCCGCCTGCTGCTGCATCACTGCCTGACGCTGCGCCTGCTGCTGCGATCGAGCCGCCTGCTGTTGCATCACCACCTGACGCTGCGCCTGCTGCTGCGCTCGAGCCGCCTGCTGTTGCATCACTGCCTGACGCTGTTGCTGAAACTGGACATCCGGCGGCCTCTGCTTAGGTGGCTTCGGTTGTGGACGCGCCTGTTGTTGAGGCATCTGCTGCTGACGCTCGATCTTCCGTTGCTGCTTCATCTGCTGTTGCTGGGCCTGACGCGCGGCCTGTTGTTGCGACGCGCTAGCGGCTTGTTGCCGGTCGATCTTGCGTTGCTGCTTGATCTCCTGTTGCTGCTTCATCATCTGCTGCTGACGCGAGACTCCTTGCTGGGCCGCCGAGGCAGCTTGTTGCTGACGCTCGGCCCGCCGCTCCTGCTTCATCTGTTCACGAGACTGCAGAGTCTGTTGCCCGCCCACCGGAGATTGCGCGCCCGTTTGTTTACCGGCGGGTTGCTCCTCGCGCATCATCTGGCGCATTTCACGACGAGCGGATTTATCGCCTTGCTGAGCGCGAGTGGCGAGCGCCGACATTTGCCGTTCGCGTTGGCCCGCGTTCAACGCCGGCTGCGGGAGTCCGTCCGCGCGACGCGCGGTCGCGACCTCGCCGCCCTGGTTGATTTTCAGTTTGTTTCCTTTCCACTGGTCGGGCACAGCTTGAACATTGAGCGCCTTAGCCAGATCCTGTCGCCCGGGCGCTGAAGCTACCTTCGCGCCTGCCACGACATTCTTGTTGAAGACCTCCTGCTCAGAGCGCGCCAGCTTAATACGCCGCTTCGCATCCTCGCGACTCACGGCAACCTGACGCACGCCGGCGACCGATAACGGGTCAAGCAGAACGCGCGACTTCGCAACGACATTCGGATCGCCTGACGTAAAGCGGCCCGGTCCAATTTGCCCTCTCAGCGCGTTGACGCCGACTACAGTGACCGCGCCCGGAGCGTTGAAATTAACGAAGGTCCTCTGCCTCGTCACGACATTGATGACGTCGGCTGATGCAAGATAGCGCGGCTGGAAGTTTCCGTCGTAGTATCTCGGAACGTACACTTCGCGAGGCCCGAGCGGCAACCACGCGATCTGCTCGCCAACTGAAAAGAACGCAACAGTCGCCGGACTGTACACAGCGCGAGTCCTTACTTCAGGGACCCAGAACCACCGATCGCTGACAAACGCCCATCGGCCATAGTGATAAGGCGCCCATCCCCACGATTCGCTCGCAACCCAGGTTGGCCCCCACACGTCATCCAGATCCCAAAAGCCTGAATGAAACGGCGCCCACCCTGAGCTGACACGCGGCGCCCAACAATAACCATAATCGTTGAGGCTGACCCAGTCACCGTAGTAGTCCAGATCGGACAGGCCGGCAATGTCGGCGTCCACATATTGATAACTCAGCGACGTCCGATACGGATCATAGAAGTTCGGATCGGCGAGATACGTATCGTAGTTTCGATAGCGGCCGTCGTAGACGCGCGCATATCGATCGCGATAGTAGCCGTCAACAATTTCGCCCGCCAGGTCAGGCGCAATCTGTGACGCTGCCGCCTCGCTCGACGTCTGGCATGCGAGCGTATAGACCTGCCCTCTGTTTATGTCACCCGATCCGTCGCCACCGACCACTCTCGCGACTCCGTTCAGCACCGATATGACCGCATTGTCCCCGTCCAACCCAACTTGATAGAGACCCGGCTGCGCGAAGTCGACCGAGCCGCACGGCGTTGCGACTTCATACAACTCGTCCGACGCGAGCTGTCCTACATCGAAGGTCGCCGAACCGCTTCGAAGCGCCAGTTGCGTTCGGCGATCCGCCAGCGCAAGCACATCGAGTGACGCTTCCGGGTTCAACCGAACCGAATCATGTCCGGTGAACGCAATCGATGCGTGCGAGTTGTCTTTTGCGTAGATGCGATCACCAATGCTCACGGGCGTGTTGACCGTCGCTTCAGCCCAATCCGGTTGCTCGTTGGCGGCGTCGGCGCTAATACGCCCGATTGCGACGCTACCGTCAACTTGATCGATCCGCGCAGCTACCGGTTGCATCGTAGTGTCCGCCTTCGCATCTGTGCCGCTTCGCGTGAGCAGATACGCAACGCCCGACGCCGCGACGATTGCCAGGAATGCGACGACGATAATGCCGCGCGTCGAAAGTCCAGATAAACGGTTCTTGATTTGGTTAAGCATGATTCGCGACCCTCCTTCTTGCCTCTCCGTTAACAGTGCAACAGAGATGCCCGAATCTTTTCTCATACTTAGCGATGCCGGTTGTGGAAGGTTAGTTTGCCGCGCTCTTTAGTGGTCTAGCGGCGGGACTTATCGAGTCTGCCGAGAAGCAACGGCGAGCGGGGCAAATACACTATATCGTGTCCTGACCGGCAACGATGCATATTGGGAGGATCATTGTATTCGATGGGAACAGGCCGTAGATATACTGCTGGGTGATTTGTACTACCATCGAGGCGCAAATATCACGGAACCATCTCAGCCGGCTTCCTCCGCAGCCGCGGGCTCCGGTACCACTGGCCTTCGCCAGCGCCAGATCGCGTAGACCGGCAGACCCAGTAGAATCATGGACACCGCCAATGCAGTCTTGATGGGAGCGTCTCGGAGATTATTAATCAGGGTATTGATTACCAAAACCAACGCGGAGGCGATGAACAGCAACGGAGTCCAGGGATAGCCGGGAACTTTGTAAGGCCGCTCCGCGTCCGGAAGGCGCTTGCGATAAACGAAAATTGTGGCCGCCGACAGGCCGTAGAAAAGCCATCCGCAAAAGACGACGTAGGTGAGAAGGTCCGTGAAACTTCCGGCAAGCGCGAGCACTGCCGCCCACAGCGAACCGGCAACGATGGCGAATGCAGGAGTGCCGAAGCGCGGATGAACCTCGGCAAGCTTTTTGAAAAACAACCCGTCGTTCGCCATCGCGTAGTACACGCGCGGACAACTCAGCAAGTTGCTGTTGGCTGCGCTGAAAACTGAGACCAGGATCGCGATTGCTATCAGTCTCGCCGCCGTAGGATTGATCACAACGCTCAGAGACTCCGCGGCTACGCTGCCCGACGCCGCCACCCCGGACGGTCCGAGCGCGGCTACGTACGCCAGGTTCGCAATCAGATAAACCCCAATCAAAGTCGCGGTGCCGATGAGAAATGCGCGCGGGAAGTTCCGTTGCGGATTGATTACCTCCCCTGCGTTGAAGGTTGGGTACTGCCATCCTTCGTAAGCCCACAGCACACCGATCATCGCGAGCCCGAAGCCCGAAAGCAGCGAGCCGCTGAATTCAGTCGGCCATATTGCCGGACTTGCCGCGCCGAAGCCGCGCCCGAACGCAAGAAGGAGGATCGACATCAACAGGATCGCTCCGACCTTGATCCCGGTTGTCCAATTCTGCAAATCGGCGCTCGTGCGAGTGCCTTTGACGTTGACCACCGTCAGAACGGCGATCACTGAGACGGCAACAATCTTGTTCATCGCAATCGACATTGGAATTATCTGCGATAGCATTGTGCTGAAGGCGACCGCGAGCGTTGCAACAGTGCCGCCGTTCATCGCAAAGAATAGAGTCCAGCCGAACAGAAATGCAGGCAGCGGCCCAAAGCAATCCCGAAGATGAACATACAGCCCGCCCGCCTTCGGATTCACCGCGCTGAGTTCTCCGTAGGTCAACGCACCCAGCAGCGACAACACTCCGCCTACAAGCCAGACCAACATGGCTGGTCCGACCTTTCCGCCGGCCTGGGTGAGCACTGCCCCCGGCACGAGGAATATTCCGGAGCCGATCACCGAACCGATGATCAGCAGAGTCAAGTCACGAAGGTTAAGTACGCGCGCGAGTTTTGTCATAAGAGTCTTTCACTACTAAAGTCGGTACTCTGAACGCTCGCCGTAGACCACTTTGCCCCCGACGATTGTACAAATCACTTTCGTCTGTTGTATCTCGGTTGGGTTTATCCGAAAAATATCCTGAGACATCGCGACTACATCAGCCAGCTTCCCGACCTCGAGCGATCCTTTGGTCTTCTCGCCAAACTCAGCGTAGGCTGCGGACGTCGTGTAAGCTCGAACCGCTTCTTCAACTGTTATCCTTTGTTCAGGTAGCCAGGTCTGCGGGTTTTGACTGTCGGTCGTCAGCCGCGTCACCGCCGCGTGAATTCCCAGAATCGGGGACAGCGGTGCGACGTACCAATCCGAACCAAACGCCAGCGTCGCGCCGCTGTCCAGCAGCGAACGGAACACGTAACTGGACTTGATCCGCACGGGGCCCAGCCGCCTCTCGGCCCAGCGGCCATCGTCGATCGCATGATAAGGCTGCATCGAAGCGATCACGCCGAGCTTGCCAAAGCGAGAAACGTCGCCGGGAATCAAATGCTGCGCGTGCTCGATTCTGAATCGACGGTCGCGCGGGCCGTTCTCCTTCGCGACTTCTTCGAGATAGTTAAGCGCGATATTGTTAGCCCGATCACCAATCGCATGAACCGAACACTGTAGGCCCGCCTTATCGGCGTCACTGATATTCTGCTTCAGTTTTCCTTCCGGAATGTTGTCCGCAATCATCAACCCTGAAGTGTGAGGTGCATCCTCGAACGGTTCGAAGAACAAGGCTGTCGTCGAACCGAGCGAGCCATCCATAAAGGCTTTGAGCCCGCCCAGCCGCAGCCAATCATCGCCCGCGCCCTCACGTGCCACTGTGTCCGCCTGGCGCTCCCATTGGCTCATCGGCGTGCGCGCGCACACCCGCACGGTCAGCCGGCCCGCATCGCGAAAGCGCTTGTAAGCCGCGTAGTCCTTCCAGGGCGTGATGTCCTGGATCGAAGTCACGCCGACGCTTGCTGCTTCGGCGAGCGAAGCTTTCAGAGCTTCATCGCGCTCGGCTTCAGAAGGTTCGGCGATCACTCGATGTACCAGGCTCTGCGCATCGTCTTTGAGAATGCCAGTCGGCTCGCCGCTCGTCGGATCGCGCACTATCGTTCCGCCCGGAGGGTCCGCGCTTTCTTTGGTGATACCAGCCAGTCGCAGCGCCGTGCTGTTGGCCAAACCCATATGCCCGTCAAGCCGTGAGACAAACACCGGATTCTCAGGCGTAAAACAATCGATCATCTCTTTCGTCGGCAGCGCAGCGCCGGTCCAACGCTCGTGATCCCAATCACCGCCGGTGATCCAACGGCCGGCGGGCAGCTTTGCCGCGTGATTGCCGATTCGTCGAGCGAACTCTTCGGGGGTCGGCGCGTCACGCAGATCAACCGAGAGCAAGTGAAATCCCGCTTCGATGAAATGGGTATGTGAGTCGATAAAGCCCGGCACCGCGAGCTTGCCTCGAAGATCGATGACCAGAGTCTTTGAGTCGATGAGCTTAGTTACGTCGTTGTTTGAACCGACGGCGACGATCCGTTCGCCTCGGGAAGCGAGTGCCTCCGCTATCGGCTGAGACTTGCTGCCCGTCCAAATGCGCGCATTGACGATTGCGAGGTCCGCTGCGTGCTGAGTGTGCGAGAAGTCGTCGGCGTTCGATCGAGACACGAACGGAATGATATAGGCTTGTTTGCGGTTGTCAACGCAGAGTCGTGATGTACGAGTCCGTTGACCGGCAAGGCAGTCCTCAGCGTCCTCGGCGTCCTCTGCGGTTTGATTCCCGGCACTGATCAGGAAAACCGCAGAGGACGCCGAGGACGCTGAGGAATCGATCACCTGGCGCCGTTCACGATTCCCTTCTTACTTTGCCAGATTCGCTCCGCCGCTCGAGCGAGTTGTTCGCGAGACGTCGCACCCTCGATCATCACCACGTCTTTACCGCGAAGCTCGATTGATGCAAGGCCTTCGCCGGTCTCGCAAACTCGGCGTTGTTGACTGGATTCCATCGGCTTCGCGAGCTTGTAGCGCTTTGCCGTGCGCTCGGTATAGGCGTCGAAGAATTCCTTGGCGTCGATTTCGGTATCCCAGGTTGTGAACTGCGCCAGCATCAGCGCCCCGCTGACCTTGTTCTCATATAGAGCGTAGCGATCGCCTCCCCACCCTGCAGCGGCAGTCTTTGCCGCGCGCTTCGGTACGAATTCGGCCAGCGCTACGAGGTAACCAAACTCACCGTTTACGTCGCCATCAGCTTTCTTCCAATCCGCCCCAAGCGCGCCGCCGAGGTCGGGCATTTCGATTTTCACCGGATCATCGCGGTCCAGGAACCGCTCCGGGTGCATGATCTGTTCCGTCGATGAAGGGAGACTTACATAGCTCGTGTCCAGTCCGTTCCAGGAACGGCTCTTGAGCACAGCGCCGACGAACCCCGCGCCGTACAGGTATGGGAACTGTAAGTTTTCTTTCAACACTTTTGGCGCGCCCGCCAACACGGGATAGTTCTTCGCGTCATTGTCGTTATCCTGTTCGAGCATACTGTCGGTGAGCGATGAAATCTTTGAGAGGTCGAGCTTCATGCCCTGCTGTTCGAAGTCGTATTGGATCATCACCAGCGTCGCCTCGCCTTCCACCAATGCGTGAGCGGCGAGCTCGGCATCCGAATCACCCTTGGGCCAGCGTTCGAACCGGCGCAGGTTGAAGTGCTGGTCCTGAAGCGCGTGCACCAGCTCGTGTGCGATCACACGCTTTTGCTCGGACACCGGCAGCCAGGCCGCGAGATAAAACTCCTTCGTTTTCGGCTCATAGAAACCGGCGACCTGTTCGCGCAGAAGCTGAACTACATAATCGCGCAGACGGAAACTCTTGCTCACAAGCCCGAGCTTGGTCAGCGTCTTCTGCGTCGCCTCGAACTCTTCGGGGGGAGTGTTTTCATCAAGGTCTCTTATTATCGACTGCTCGATTTCGTCCTTGGTCTTGAACGCGCTCTGAACGGCTTGCTTGATGCCGAGCCCGCGCAGGCGACTGACGATCTTGAGTATCTCTTCGGTGGAATTGAGCGCGGCGGTATCGGGTTTGGCAATTGAAGGAGCGCCCTGCCACCCGCCATTCACCGAAGCAGTTAGCAATAGCAACGCGACCAGTAGCGCAACGCAGGCAGTGAACTTCTTGTGCATCTGAACCTTTCGTTGTCGAATTTGGGTTGGTGAATTGTCTACTGAGAGATCGGGCTTTGTCAATTTTGCGTCTGGTTGGGTAGTGTTCGGATTCTGCGTTGCTTAATAACCTCCGCGTGCTTTGCGGCCCTTTGCGCCTTTGCGTTGAGTATGTGGGTATTGAAGGAGTAAGACACAATACTCAGCGCAAAGTCGCAAAGGACCGCAAAGCACGCCAAGGACAGACGGCTACGGAAGAGCAGCAGCAAGGCTTTCGCGAACCGCGACCGTCTGAGTTGATTCGAGACCGCATAAGCGGACGACCTTTTCTACGTTGTAGACGAGATCAAATCTCTCGACCGCAACTTCTCGACCGGCACGGCCCATTCGTTTGCGTAGCTCGGAATCGTCGATGAGTTTGAGAACCCTGTTCGCGATTGCCTGAGCATCTCCGCGCTCGACCAGAAATCCAGTCTTCCCGTCTTCCACAAGCTCCGGGATTCCGCCGACTCGCGTCGCAACCATCGGCCTGGAAGAAGACATCGCCTCCGCGATCACGTATCCAAACACTTCTTCCCAGCGAGAGACCTGACAAACTACGTCTGCCGCCGCGTAAACGCCTTCGCTCATGGGATCCTCGACCTGGCCGGTGAAGGTCACATGATCGCCGATGCCCATTTCCCTGGCTTGCCGTTGATATCGGCCCCGGTAAGCGCCATCACCGACAAGAGCAAAGTGAATCCCAGGATTCCGCGAGATCACAATAGCCGCGGCGGAAAGTAAATCGTCGACACCTTTCTCGGGTATAAGCCAGCTCACTTGAGCGACCAGGGCGCGCTCTTCAGGGATTGAATGCCTTCGCTTGAATTCAGAAGCCAGCTCACGAGAGTCGCTCGCTCGCGAAAGGTCCGCGCTGTTGTAGACCATCTCAATGCGTTCGGCAGGAATCAGATCTCGCCCGGCCACACTGCGATATCCATAATCGCTGACAGCGATCACTCGCGTTATGGGTGAGTTGACCAGCCGCGCGACAAGTCGCTTCCACAACGGAGCGCGGCGGATGATATGGCCTTCGGGATGAGATGAATGGTCGGTGAAGAAGACCTGTTTGACGGAGCAGAGTTTCGCAAGCCACGGATACGGGCCGATGAATCCGGTGAAATGCAGATGCAAGATCTCCGGACGATATCGCCGCAGTATTCGTCTCATTCTCAGGACTGCGCGCCACTTCCCGCGCCATGAATCCTCGAGCACCTCGATGCGAACGTTGGGCAATTGCAGGTAAGCGCGAACCGGCTCGGGTGGTTCTTTGAGGAAGCACAGAACGCTTTGCCAGCCGCGTCTTTCGAGTTGAAGCGAAAGCTCGCGCGCGTAGGCCTCCGCCCCGCCGATGCGGGCCGGCTCAATGCCAAAGACTGAGACGACGGTTTTCACTTGACTAATAAGAACTAAGCACCGGGAGCGCAATCGCCGCCTTCTCGGCTGTAGTGCAGCGCTTCTCGAGACAGCAAACGCCTTCCCACCATTGCGGGCGCATCTCCCATATTTCTCGAATGCCGCCGGTCTTGATGTTGCCCACCGGCTCCATCGCCGTGCAGGTGGTCACGCCTCCGTCGGCTTCGATCTGCATCATTGTGAGGGCCGAGCACAGGGTCTTCTCTTCATGCGCGCTATGACTCTGGGTCGCGATGCGCAGAGCGTCCGGGTTGCGAAAGTAAGGAATCATAGCTTGCAGTTGAGCGTAGCTGTTTGCGATATGAAGACCATCCCGCTTTAGCTGGATCAAGTGATTGACGACCCCTACTGCCTGCTCGGGATCAGTGGGAAATGTAGGGCTGTGCTCGAACCATTTTGGATCTTCATCGGTGTCGTAGTTCTGTTCGATAGGCTGATAGAACACGTGCATGCCTTCCTGGCTGGCATAATGGGCCACATCGGAGACGTGCTCGATGTTCTGCCGCATGATTACCGTCTTGAGGCGGATCTCGAAATCCAGCTTGTGTTCCCTGCGCGCGCGCTTGAGCGTTTCAATCGAAGCTGAGGTCTTGTTGAAGAAGCCCTCGCGTCCGCGAATCGTGTTATGAACCTCACCGATGCCATCCAGTGAGATTGTGATTCGCCACGGCTGCGCGAGCGCAAGCTTCTCGATCTTCGATTGATCGTCCCAGTAGCCGTGCGTCAGGAACTCTACGAACAGACCTAAGGATGAGCCGTGTGCCGCCACGTCGATGGCGTATGGCTTTAATAAAGCTTCGCCGCCGCTGATGAAGATGTGCACCGGACCGAGCCATTGGCGCAGGTCAGTCAGCACCGTCTTCCACTGATCGAGGGACGGAGAGTCTTCTTTTCCGCGGTTCTTCCAGATGTCACAGTGAACGCAACGCGCGTTGCACCGATAGCTGAGCATCAACCCGATCGAGGTGGGACGGCAGTGAGAGGCCCAGCGGCCCCCGCCCAGAGTCCGAAGCTCGTAGTTGACCTTTTCATAAACCCGCTTGTAGGCGTAGTTGAACATGGGGAATTGTCCTTTACCTATCTCGCATTCTGCTTGAAGTGATCATATCGAGCTGCTCCGTGAGAGCCAGGGATTGGAGCTGCTTACACAATCGCAATCAAGCGCTTCCGCACTCGCATCTGTGAAATTGCTAATAGCGCCTCATCTCCAGTGGGCTACGGGAGTTGAAACGCGCCGTCCAGGGTTATGGGGCGTCCTGTCCGACAAGCTTCTGCTTGTCGCCCGACAAATTTCAGTTTGTCGATAGCCGGCGTAGCGGGCGTAACAACCACGAAGTGGTTGCGACCCAAAGCCCAGGGTTGCGGTACTCGGCTACCCTGGGCGACGGTGTCGTGCCGAGACTACCCAACGGGGTGGCGCCAACCCCAACGGGGTTGCGGCGTGGCTCGCGAGGTAGATGAACGACGAATGCGATGGGAGTGGGTAATCATGCGATGGCAGGCCGCAACCCCTTCAGGGTTGGGCCAAACGAATTGGGTAGTCTCGGCACGACACCGTCACCCAGGGTAGCGGAGTACCGCAACCCTGGGCTTTGGGAAGAAACCCCTTCGGGGTTGTTGGCTGCTCACAGATAGTTGGTAAGGCAAGAGATTGAGAAGGCGAAATGTCCAACTCCAGAGCCCGCGTAGCGGGCGACCGATAAGCTTCAGCTTGTCGCGGGTTGAATGCCGAATTCCAACGTCCGACAGACCTGACGACAAACTGAAGTTTGTCGGACCTGAAGTTTGTCGGACCCTTTCAGGGGGTTATCGGGGGAACCTTGATGATGAAGACATCTCGACGGGTCGTGCTGCCCCAGTTGCTTGTGAAGGAGATGAATTTTCCGTCCCGGCTGATGTCTGCTCGCGGAGTGTCCCAGTAATCGCGATAGGTCGAATGATGATGCGCCAACCTTCTGACTTTCTGGGTCCCGTCGGTCGAAGCCTGAAAGATCTCGTTGCGGAATGGGCCGACAGGCGCGGCGCCCGCTGTGTAGTTGCTTATGACACACCAGGCTTCGTTGTCCGCGAGCATCGACACGTGATTCGCCTGAGACCAGTCGTTGCCAAATCCGATCACCGTCTGAAACTGATGCGGCGTGGTTAGCTTCCGAATCGTGAATTGGTTGTTCCAGTTGTCGTAGCCTACGACGACCTGCCGTCCGTTGTCGCTGTGTCCCGGCGAAAAGTCCGGCGCCGGATCAGTCAGGTTTTCCACGCTTCCGGTCTGCAAGTCGATTACCTGCACGTCGACGGTCCGGTCAAACTTCGCCTTCACCGTAATGAAGCGCCCGGACTTGTCCACCTGAACCTCATCGAAGTTCAGCAGATTTGCGTTGCGAAGTATCTTGTTTTGATCTCGTCGCCACACAAGAAAGCCAACTGGCTTGTAGTTGGTATCCTTCTTCGTAAACGCGAAGACATTGTCATCCAGGCTCTTGCTCATCTGGCCCAGATAACCCGAAGCGAGTTCCGCGCTGAAGTCCCTGATCAGCGTGTACGTCTTCGAAGCTACGTCATAAGAATAAAGTTTGAGCCCGGTATATCCGTACAGCTCGCTGGCGCTGGTTCCACTCCATATCGCATCTTCGGCGGAAAGGTAACCGCTGCCTTGCGGGGGCCGGTCAAAGAGCGGCTCCTTGCCGCTAATCCTGAAAGCGTTCGGGTCCATCCTGTAGAGCTTGGGGCTTGTGTCACATGCGATGAAGAACCGCGTGCTGTCCAGATTGAAAGTTTGCCAATACGAGTAGAAGTTGTTGCAACTGGCGCCATCGCTTTCGTCGGTGACTCGAAGTATCGTCGTGCCGAAGGTCGGATCAGCAAAAGTTCCTCCCGCGCGGGGCAGCGCCGGAGGCGTTCCCTCGTTATAGATCCGATGGTCGGTGGTGACGGCTGACCGAGCCGACACGGGGGAAGCGACTTTGCTGGTTTGAGCCGAATCGATCTTTGCGACGCTGAAGACCAGCATCACCGCAATGAAAACGTGTTTCTTCATAACCATCTTTGTTTGCCCTTTGCGAGCTTTGCGGTCCTTGGCGTCTTTGCGTTGCGTTTTCCCGTGAAGAATTCTCTGCGTTGCGTATTCCCGTGAAGAATTCTCAGCGCAAAGCTCGCAAAGGACCGCGAAGCTCGCAAAGAAAACTAATCTCACCTTCAGGAAATGACCAAGGGTTCAGAATTTCTAGAAGATGACGGTGGCGGCCCGATTCTAGATGAGTCACCTGCGGGCTTCAATGGTTAGTGCAGAAGTCGCGGTCCGCGTCTGGAAGTCGAGGGTCTTTGTGACTTTTCTGAGGTAAGAACAATTTTCGGATACTGAGGGGCATATGATCGGTTGGAACAATACACAGCGATTGCGGATCTTTGTAGTGCTTGGCTTGTCTCTGTCGTTGCTCTGGATGAAATCACCAACTCCGTCGAACACGCGAGCCCTCGCTCAAGGATCAACCTGTGAAGGCGGAATCGGAGGCCGGATTCTATCAGGCGGCGGCGAGGTCGTAGTCGAAATCCTTCCGGCCATTGCAGGATTCACGAGCGAGCTGAGTCTGGTCTCTCCGGGATCGACGCGATTCATCGCAACCAACCGCGACGCCGGTACGGTCGTCAGCCTGGGTTCATTTCCGGCAGGCGTTGAGCTGGTCTTCAGCATACATGTCCGCGAAACCGACCGCACGTTTTACACCGGCTCGGGCTCTTTGAACCCGGACAGGATGGGGCACTGCGATGTGACCTGTTTGAACAAAGGAAAATCGAGGATCGGGTTCGAAGATCAGCTTGGAGGCGGCGATCGAAACTACGCCGATCTTATTTGTGAAGTAAGGCAACCGCTGGCAGGGTGCTCTTATACGATGTCGCCTTCGAGCCAATCGTTTGACTCCGGCGGCGGCAGCGGTACGGTGGACATTGTCTCCGGAACCGGTTGCAACTGGAGCGCATCCGCTAACAATGGCTGGATTTCCATCGTTTCAGGCGGGTCGGGCAGCGCCAGCGGCACGATCAGATACTCTGTCTCACCCAACTCAGGTTCCGATTCGAGATCCGGCTCGATCTCAGTTCAAGGTGACACGTTCACTGTTTTTCAGGACGGCGCCGGCACAGGACCTGTGATTACAAGCACCGCGCGCAGTGGTAAACACCTCATAGTCTTCGGCATCAACTTTGACAGCGGATCGGTGGTTCTGCTGAATGGCGAGAAGATAAAGTCTCTGCCGGATAATTCAAGCCCAAGAACGATGGTGATCGGGAAGAAGCTTTACAAGTGGGCGGTACCAGGCGACAGGCTGCAAGTAAGAACGTCAACGGGCGCCCTGTCAGCGGAATATACCTACGCTCCGTAGACCTTGTAACGTGTGGTCAGTCCTTCGCGTGCTTTGCGGTCCTTTGCGCCTTTGCGTTGAGTATTGTGTCTTGCTACTTCAACACCCAATACTCAACGCAAAGGCGCAAAGGACCGCAAAGCACGCGGAGGTTATTTAAGCAACGCAGAATCCGAACACTACCTGCCAATGAGGGGCGCCCCTACAGGTGTTCATCAAAATCAATCGCTGATAACTGCGTTGTTCACAGTGCCGTTCAGGTTGATGAATACAGCGTCCACCTTAAGCGGGTAAGACACCGCTCTTCCGCTTGTGTAAAAGACCGCGCCGTTCTTGTAGTACTTCACGACGCCGCCCTGGATCGCAATCCGGAAGACATCGCTGCCAGTGTAAGTGATCTCGCCTTGATAGGAGTTGTTCTCACGGACCTCCGCTACCCCGGTTTCGGTCAGCTTGATCGCAAAGTCGATCGCATAAAAATCAGTGCCCGAAGGACTGTGCGTCAAACCACAGAATCTGATCTTGCCAGTCGCTCCCGCGGTGAATTCAACGTAACCGTCTCCCGAGGCGATCTGCTGCTGTGAAGTACCGGCCGCATCCGGCGTATCGCCAAGCCCGGACGTCTTCTGCAGAGAGTTACCTGTCGCGGTGCAGTTCACAGCACTCATCCAGACCACATTCTGAGTAGCGCCGCCGCCCCCTCCGCCGCCGCCGCCGCTGCCGGCAGTGGTCGTGAAGGTGAAGTCTCCGGAGACCGCCAGATTGCCGGCTGCATCTCTCGAGCGCACTCGATAGTGATACACGGTGGTTGCTGCAAGCCCGCTCAATGTCCCGTTGTGACTGGTTGTCATCGAGGTGTTCAATGTCGTAGCGCTGCCATACGCCGCGCTCGTTCCGTACTCGACCTGTGAGTCACTTGCCTCATTGGTCGTCCAACTGACAGACGCGCCCGAAGCGGTAATCGAAGAAGCATTCACACTGGAGATCATCGGAGGCGTCGTGTCTGCGCCGCCGCCGCCACTCCCCGAACCTTGCGGGACTTTGATGATAAAGACATCCCGGCGAGTGGTGCTTCCCCAGTTGCTAGTGAACGCAACGAATCTTCCTGAGCGGCTTATGTCGGCTCGAGGCGTGTCCCAGTAGTCTCGATAGACCGAGTGATGATGCGCCAGCCTTCTAACGCTTTGGGTCCCATCGGTCGACGCCTGGAATATTTCCTGGCGGAACGGGCCAACCGGAGACGTGCCGTTGGTGAAGTTGCTTATCAGGCACCAGCTCTCGTTGTCTCCGAGCATTGAG
>DATNBZ010000279.1:0-11463 GCA_035607285.1 Blastocatellia bacterium
GTCACTGAACCGGCTCATGAATACGCAACCTCCGGGCGGAAAAGAGGGATACTTTGGCTGCCAGCGCTAAGGTAAGGCAACTCTACCCAGCGGGTTGGAACACGTCAACTGCGGCTCCACGAGCGTAGCGGGACCATCTGCGTGTTGCTCGTTCACGATCGCGTTGCTCCTCCGCGTCCTCGGCGTCCTCCGCGGTTGATCTTCCTCGACTAATCAAGACGAACCGCGGAGGACGCCGAGGACGCAGAGGGTTGCTTTGCCGGCAACACGCGATGACAACGTGTATACCTTCGGGCTCCGCGTGTTGCCACTTTCGTTCGCGCTGCTTTATAGTCGGGTGCGAGGCACACTCAAGGATTATCGGCGCATAGCTAGCCAGGAACGGTCCGAACAACCGGAGAAATGGAGCACCTGACGGAACAATCAACCAAGATCAAGCCCGATCTCTCCGCGCTGAGAATTCAACGCGATGATGATGAAGCAGGCCCGCGGCGCGGCTTGCGTGTAGTCCTGCTGGGTACAGTGCTGATCGTGGTCGCCGGGGCGCTGCTCGCGGGCTACCGCATGTGGAGCTCGGCCACGATGCCCGAGGTTGAGGTCGCGAGGGCGACAGTCGAATCCTCGAGCGCCGGCATCGAGATACTGACCGCCACGGGGTACGTTGTGGCTGATAGAAAAGCTGCGGTCAGTCCCAAGATATCAGGGCGACTCGAATACCTTGGCGTTGACACCGGGAGCCGCGTGAAACCGGGTCAGATAATCGCCCGGCTCGAACACCACGATCTCGATGCGCAGTTGAGCGACGCAAAAAGCGTGCTTGCGAATTATCAGTCCGCGCACTCTCAGGCGGAGGCGGAACTCGAACAGGCGCGCGCCGGCCTCTCGCAAGCACAGGCGAACATGCAGAAGAGTCGACTCGAGCTTGCCAGACAAACGAGGCTGGTCGAGAACGGCGTTACCTCCCGAGCCGACTCGGATAACGCAACCGCGCAAGCCCATGTCGACGAGGGACAGGTTCGCTCAGCCGAAGCTCAGATCAAGGCGATCCAGGCTAAGATCGAATCTTCGTCGTCACAGGTGCGATCCGCCGAAGCTCGCATTCGATTGACCGAAGCGCAGCTCGAATACATGAATATTCGCAGCCCGTTCGAAGGGCTGGTCATCTCTAAAGACGCCGAAGTAGGCGAGACCGTCGCGCCCGCGATTTTCGGCGGAGCGAATACCCGGGGATCAGTAGTCACCATCGTCGATCCCAATTCGCTCGAAGTCGAAGCCGACATAAACGAATCGAGCATCGGGAAGATCACGCCCGGTCTTCAAGCCGAGATCACGCTCGATGCGTTGCCCGGTGAGAGGCTTGCCGCGGAAGTTCGCAAGATTATTCCTACGGCCGATCGCCAGAAGGCTACGGTAAAGGTGAAGGTCCGGTTCAAGGAAATCGATCCGCGCATACTTCCGGACATGAACGCGAAAGCTACTTTCATGCAAAAGCAGGAGCAAGGCGCGAAAGCCGAAGCGTCTCGCATCACCGTTCCCAGGTCCGCCATCAACCAGCGCGATGGAAAGACGATCGTTTTGGTATTCAACGACGGCCGCGTGATCTCGCAGCAGGTCACAGTAGGAGCCGAGCTTGGCGACAGAGTGGAAATCAAGCAGGGACTCGCCGGCGGAGAGCAAGTCATCATTCGCGGCGCTGAGAACCTGACTGACGGCGCGCGGGTAAAAGTGAAGACGTGAAGTTAACCACAAAGGCACAAAGACACTAAGGAGCTAGCCAATCACATCTGTGTGACTTCGTGTCTTTGTCGTTAATTCCGAGTAGTGGGGTGATAGTGTGTTGCTCGCTCACATTCGCGTTTCTCCTCTGCGTCCTCGGCGTCCTCTGCGGTTGATTCCGAGCCACTGAGCAGGAGAAACCGCGGAGGACGCCGAGGACGCAGAGGACTACTTGCTGGCAACACGCTAATACCCCACTACCTAATTCCGGGAGAGTTTTAAGGATGGCAGAAACGCTGATCAACCTCGTACGAGTTACCAAACACTACCGCCGCGAAGCGATCGATATCCCGGTGCTCGACAACATCGATCTCGAGATCTCGCGTGGAGAGTTTCTCGCGCTGATGGGACCTTCGGGATCGGGCAAGACGACCCTGCTCAACCTGATCGCCGGAATCGATAAGCCGAACTCCGGACGCGTAGTCATCGACGACAAGGACATTGCAAAACTCAACGAGCAACAACTTGCGAAATGGCGCGCGCGTCACGTCGGATTTATCTTTCAGCTCTACAATCTGATCCCGGTGCTCAACGCCTTCGAGAACGTCGAACTGCCGCTGCTGCTGACCAATCTCTCGAAGAGCAAACGACGCGAGCACGTGATGACCGCGCTCGCGGTTGTCGGTCTCGAAGATCGTGAGCGTCATTACCCGCGTCAGTTGTCGGGCGGCCAGGAACAGCGAGTCGCCATTGCCCGGGCAATCGTAACTGATCCTACGTTGCTGGTGGCCGACGAGCCTACGGGTGATCTCGATGCGAAGTCCGCCGAAGAGATTCTCGATTTGATCAAGCGGCTCAACGAAGAGTTTCACAAGACGATCATCATGGTCACTCACGATCCGCGCGCCGCTGGTCACGCGCACGCGGTGCTGCATCTCGAGAAGGGCGTGTTGAGCAGATCAGGAGGCGTCTATGAAGTACCTGCGGCTCATAACTAAAAACCTCGGCCGAAACAAACGGCGCACCGTGCTCACCATCTTGAGCGTTTCGGTATCTGTGTTTCTGCTGGCAACGATGCAGGCGGTGATCGCGGCGCTCGGCGGCATCTCCAACCTGACCGGCGGCGAGTATCGAGTCATCGTCAGACGCAACACTTCGATTGCCGATTCGATGCCCGAGGCTTACGGTCAGAAAATCGGGCAGGTCCCCGGTGTGGTCGCAGCCTGCGCTTCTAACTGGTTTGGCGGAATCTACAAGGAAGACAAACCTAGAAATACGTTTGCGCAATTCTACGTCGATACGAAAGCTCTCTTCGACGTCCAATTCGAAATGCAGATCTCGCCCGAAGAGAAAGCCGCCTTTCAGCAGGAGAGAACCGCCGCAATCGCCGGGAAGAAACTCGCCGACAAATTTGGGTGGAAGGTCGGCGACGTGATTGATCTGAAAGGCGCCATTTACCCTTTAGACCCGAGGCTGACGCTTCGTGGAATTTACACGGGACCTGCAGAAACGAACTTTTATTTTCATCGCGAGTATGTCGAGGAGGCTTTGGGAAGGCCGGGCCGAATCGGCCAGTATCGCGTGAGAATCGATTCGCCCGGCAACGCCGCGCGCGTGATGGAAGAGATCGACAGTATGTTCAAGAACTCGGCGGCGCCCACCAAGACCGAAACCGAAGCGGCGTTCGCGGCCGGCTTTATTTCCATGCTCGGCAACGTGAAAGGCTTGATAAGCGGTATTGGATTGATCGTCGTGTTCACAATAACTTTGATAGGCGCTAACACGATGGCGATGTCGGCGCGCGAGCGATTCACCGAGGTCGCGGTGATGAAAGCGCTTGGGTTCAGACCCGGTGTGATTCTGTCGCTCATGCTTTCGGAGTCGGTCTTGATAGCTCTGATTGGCGGCGTGCTGGCAGCGGTCGCGGCGAAAGTGGTCTACCAATTCGTGGGGCTCGGCGATGTGCTGGCTCTGTTTCTTCAGAACTTCAAGATCACCTCCGGCACGATAGCGCTGGCGCTGGGAGCATCGGCTTTGATTGGGTTGGTGAGCGGCGGCATTCCGGCATGGAACGCCGCCCGGATAAGAATAGTTGATGGACTTCGAAGAGTAGCGTGAAGGCTTTGCGTTCTTTGCGGTCCTTTGCGTCTTTGCGTTGAGTATTCTGGTTTCGAATCAGAATACTCAGCGCCAAGACGCAAAGGACCGCAAAGAACGCCGAGAAGAGACAAATGGCTATTCCGTTAAAATATAATCTTCGCAATCTCGTCGTGCGGCGCGTCAGCACCTTGATGACCGTCGGAACAATCGCGCTTGTAGTTGCGGTCTTCGTAGCTCTGTTCGCGCTCGCCAACGGTCTCAACAGCTCGCTGATCACCACCGGCGCGCCCGAGAATGTGCTGATCATTCGGCAGGGTTCTCAGACCGAAATGCAGAGCGGCTTGAGCAAGGAAGCTTTCCAGATTATCCAGACCCTTCCCGGCATAGCTCGCACTGAAGACGCTAAGCCGAAGGCTTCAGCGGAAATCGCGGTAGTCGTAAACCTGCCGCGTCGCGAGACCGGCCAGTCATCAAACGTCACTCTTCGCGGGCTCTCGGAAATGGGGCTTACGTTACACCCGCAAATCAAGATCGTCGACGGCAGGATGTTTCGTCCCGATTCAGGAGAAGCGGTCGTCAGCCGCAAGATCGCCGACCGGTTTTCCGGCGTAGCTCCCGGACAGACGATTCAGCTTGGACGGCGAGCGCTGACTATCGTGGGGGTGTTCGACGCTAGCGGCAGCTCGTTTGATTCGGAGATGTGGTCGAGCGTGAACGATGTGGCCGACGCCTTCGATCGCAGCGGCTATTCTTCAGCGCTTGTTCGAGCCGAGAGCATCGCAACGCGAGATCAGCTCGTCGGCCGCATAGAAGCCGAACAGCGATTGAAGCTCGAAGCTAAACCCGAAGTGAAGTACTACCAGGAACAAACGACTGCGTCAGGTCCCATTCGCGGGCTCGGAATTTTCGTCGCGATCATTATGGGCATAGGCGCCTGCTTCGGTGGGATGAACACGATGTACGCGGCCGTAGCTTACCGGACTCGCGAGATCGGCACGCTGCGAGCGCTCGGCTTTTCGAAGCTGAGCATAATGACGAGCTTCGTCATCGAGTCGATGTTGCTCGCGTTGATTGGCGGCGTTGTCGGTTGTCTGCTTGCGTTGCCGGTGAATGGAATAGCTACGGGGACGATGAACTTCAGGACCTTCAGCGAGCTTGCGTTCAGTTTTCGAATCACACCGGAGCTTGTTGTTTATGCGCTGATCTTTTCGCTCGTGCTTGGATTCGTCGGCGGCTTGTTGCCGTCTCGTCTTGCAGCCCGAATGCCAATCACAAAAGCGCTGCGAGAGATTTAGAGAAACAGTCCCGGGGATTATCCGTGCGAACCCGCCAAATCCGCGTCATCCGTGGTCTATGGTTCGATTAGTAAGATAGACCACGGATGACGCGGATTTGACGCGTTCACACGGATCTTCTTAACTGATCATCAACGACTACGCCGGCGCGCTTTCGCCCGAGTCGCCGAGCAGGTTATCTGCGTGTTTACATTAGCCAGCTTATTGAACGCATCAACCGCAAACTTCACGCGATCACACGCGACCTTGAGCGCGATGAACTCCGTGATGAACGAAGGCGGGTTTGAGGCCGCGCCTCCCCGGTATTGTTGAAGCGCCTTCCAAACCTCATTGGCCGCCGATTTAGTGAACGGCGTGCCTTCGCCGAAGTCGCCGCGCGGATCCGTGTGCCAGCTCGTGTTGCATGAAAACGGGTTTGGCTTATGGAACCGCCACGACTGATCGATCATGCACTTCTCGTGAGAGTAGGTGTCTCCGATCGCGTGCAGGTAGATCCCAAGCGCGACCAGCGTCTTCGCCTTAACGGGCGCGCCCTTCGCGTTGAGGGGCAGTTCACTCGAAGCCGGCTTGGGTCCCTTCAGATCAAAAGCCCAGTTCCTGATCTGATCAAGCTCAGGCCCCTTTTTTGTGCATGGAGCGGTGTACTTGTTATTCGCATTACCGTTTTTGAAATACTCGCACGTGTTGCCCTGAGAGCCGGGCACAGGGACTTGCTCATACTCCGACGAGCGCCGGGCGAAATGGTAGAGCAATCCGTTAGGCCCGAAACGGTTCGTGTTTCCAATCGTCATGGTTATCGCGCGGTTTGTAAGCTTGTAGCCGGTGAACGTCCCCAGGTCCACCGCCTCGCCGGCCACCGCTATCTGCTCTGCCTCGTCCTTATTGAACCCCGCCTGCATCGCGAGCACGCGCACCATCTCATAGTGAAATGAGGCGTGAGTGGCCAGCCCCGTAATGGCGTTCGTAGCGTCCGCGTTAAAGCCATAGGCAACCGGCAGAAGACCTGACACGAATACCGCCGCGGCCATTGCCATCGCGAGACTCGAAATCAATGCTCGACTTGATACCGTGCTGACTGTGCTTCGTTGGTGGGTCATACCGTTTCCTCCTGTTGAGTCAGTGATGGAAATAACATCCGATTTAGCTTGTTGCGTGGGAACCACTCAGACTGTGTGTAATAGAGAATCCAGACAATATTTCTTTGGCGCAACAAATGTCAAGACGCTTTGTGATCACAACTACTCGTGCGCAAACTGTTGGACATGTGGGGGCGGCCCTCCGTGGCCGCCCCTCGCTGGCAAATGCGACATGCCTGCAAAACAGGGGCGGCCACGGAGGGCCGCCCCTACATGTGTTTATCTGACACTCTTGCCCACGGCGGGTTTTTCATCAGGACCTTTGGATAGATCGGACAAGTTTCATCATGGGCGCCCGGGAGGTATCCCGTGCTGAGCAGAAACTCTCCGGTGATTTCTCCGCCGGTGAATTTGAACGTCTTTTTGAAGAGCCTGACCCATTCGTCTTTGGTCATCGGATGGTGAGCGTCCAGCCAGCGCGCGAACGACCGATGGCTCTCGCGAATAGCGATAATCCGTTTTGCGTTTTCAATCACCGCGTCGATCTTTAGCTGATTGCGGATGATCCCCGAATCGCGAAGCAAACGGGACCGTTCTCGTTTTCCGTACGCCGCAACTCGATCGATATCGAACCCGTCGAACGCCGCGGCGAACGCATCTCGCTTCTTCAGAATCGTCAACCACGACAATCCCGCCTGGTTGATCTCGAGCGCCAGTCTCTCAAAGAGCTTCGAGTCGTCGCGAATCGGAAAGCCATATTCTTTAGCGTGATACGGTCCGTGGAAGGGATGTCCCGGGGCGATGCCACAGTAGCTCATATTGATGATCACTGTATCTTGCGGCGCTTTGAAGAATCAAATTCATTCGAAGCAGGCGCCCGCTTCGACTAAAGTCGGTACTCTGAACACCCGGCGCCCGATATTGCGCAGGGAATTCTTAACTCAGGTCGCTTGCCTTGAAGCGCGGCGCAATTGTAGAACTACCCAGTGTGCCATTGAGACTTTTGATAGGAGCCCACATGACCCTCGATCCAGAAAAAGAAATCATCGACACCTGGAATATCAACAACCGAATCAATCTATACATGCTGGAAGCCATCCAACCGGAAGCCTTGAACGATGTGTCCGCTTCCAAAGGCAGAAACGTAGCCGAGCAGTTCGCACATCTTCACAACGTTCGATTGATGTGGCTGAAGGCCGCCGCGCCCGAGTTGATGGACGGGCTCGAGAAAGTCGAGAAGGAAGCGGCGGCCGACAAGAAGCTCCTGGTTCGATCCCTCAAAGAATCAAGCAAGGCGATGGAAGCGTTGTTCACGAAAGCAGTCAAAGAGGGAAAGGTCAAAGGATTCAAGCCTCACGTCACTGCGTTTCTGGGATACATTCTCGCTCACGAGTCGCATCATCGAGGGCAGATAGCTCTTTCACTCAAACAGTCGGGGCACGCGCTCGACAAGAAAATCGCTTATGGAATCTGGGAATGGGGTGTCCGATAGAAGATGGCGGTTGCAACCAGGATTGAGAGCGCCCAAGAACTCGCGCGTGAGATCGCGACACAGATCCGATCGCTTCGCAGCTTCAGAACGGAGTCGGTCCGAGGCGTTCGCCGCGAGTACTCGAAGCGGCTGACGAAGGCGCTGGCTGCTTTTGTGATCGATGTTGCGCTGAGACTCCTGGACGCGCGCGAGGTCCATCGCTTCGTCGCTTACGAATTGATCAGGCATCACGCGGCAGCGGCGGCGAGCTTGCGCGAGGAGCACCTCGAGCGCTTTGGCCGCGGCTTCGGTGAGTGGGGCGAGGTAGATTGTTTTGCCTGCTATCTTGCCGGACCCGCGTGGCGCGAACACCAGATTTCCGATAAGGTCATTCACCGCTGGGCGCGTTCGAAGGATCGGTGGTGGCGCCGAGCGGCGCTTGTCAGCACCGTGCCGTTGAACAGCAAGGCCCAGGGCGGACAAGGCGACGCCGAGCGCACGCTTGAAGTTTGCCGGCTGCTGGTGAGTGATCGTGATGACATGGTTGTGAAAGCAATGTCGTGGGCGCTTCGCGAGTTGTCAAAGCGCGATCCGAACAGTGTAAGGAAGTTTCTCGACGTACATAGCAACGCAGTCGCGGCGCGAGTGATCAGAGAAGTCGGCAACAAACTTTCAACCGGGTTGAAGAACCCGAAGCGCGGCGTCGCACGCGCGCGTTGAGGAGGAGCAGTGAGATGTTTCAGGGACTAAGAACGGTTATCTATCACGTAAGCGATCTGGATCGCGCGAAAGCGTGGTACAGCTCGGTGTTGGGAATCGAACCCTACTTCGATCAACCTTTCTATGTCGGCTTCAACGTCGGCGGCTACGAGTTGGGACTCGATCCAAACATGAGCACGAGCGGCGCCGGCGGCGTTGGAGCTTACTGGGGCGTCAGCGATTGTGAAGCCGCGTTCAATCGGCTTCTCGAACTTGGAGCTTCCGCTCATAGCCCCGTGCAGGATGTCGGCGAAGGCATCCGCGTCGCCACCGTGAATGATCCGTTTGGGAACCTGATCGGCGTTATCGAGAACCCTCATTTCTCGATCGCCTCGGCGAAATAGCGAGTTGCGGCGAGGGGACAAGCAATGGCAAAACGATATTGGCTGATCAAATCCGAACCGTCCGCGTACTCTATCGACGATTTGAAACGGGACAAGTCAACGTTGTGGGAAGGCGTGAGAAACTATCAGGCGCGGAATTTCATGATGAACGGAATGAAGATCGGCGATGAAGTAGTGTTTTATCACTCGAACGCCGAGCCCCCGGCTGCGGTTGGCGTGGCCGAAGTCAGCGGGCTTGCCGAACCCGACCCGACGCAGTTCGACGCCAGTGATTGTCATTACGATCCAAAGGCCGCGCCCTCAAAGCCCATCTGGTACTGTGTCAAAGTGAAGTTCAAACAGAAGTTCGCACGCGAGATTTCGTTGGCCGAAATGCGAGCACGCAAAGATCTTCAGGACATGGTGCTGCTGCAAAAAGGAAGCAGGCTTTCGGTGCAACCGGTTACCGCAAAGGAATTCAAAATCATTTGCGATCTGGGCTCACGCGCGGCAAAAGGGCAGGGCAGGTAGTTTGAATACCACCAACTGGGAGCCTGTGTAGAAGTTCGTAGTCCGGCCTTCAGGCGGAAGTTTGTACCTTGTATTTGCGGTAATTCGCGGTGAATACGAACTTCCGCCTGAAGGCGGGACTACGAACATCTACTGCGTCCTTGTTCTATCAGCGAAACTCTTCGGACCGGAGGCTTACATGAAAGTTCAACTGAACATGATGATGCGACTGTTGTTATCGACGTGGACTATCGTTGTGATCTGCATTGCAATGAGCCTCAGTTCTAAATCTGCCGCAGCGCAGACCTGCGAGAAGCTTTCTGACCTCAAGCTCGCGAACACGACTATCACGTCGGCACAAACCGTCGGCGCCGGAGCGTTCACTCCCGCGACGGGGCCGGCTGCGCCCTTCAAAGAGCTGCCCGCATTCTGTCGGGTCACCGGCGTGATAAAGCCTTCGAGCGATTCGGACATCAGATTCGAAGTATGGATGCCGAGTTCGGGATGGAATGGAAAGTTTCAGGGCATCGGCAACGGCGGCTTTGCGGGCGTGATCTCTCAACCTGCGCTTGCGGCGGCGGTGGGCCGTGGCTACGCAACCGCCTCGACCGACACCGGTCACACAACTACCGACGCGAGCTGGGCGCTCGGACATCCGGAGAAGATCGTTGACTACGGATATCGAGCGGTCCACGAGATGACCGATAAAGCCAAGTCGATCATCAATGCGTTTTATGGCAACGGCCCGAAGCGTTCCTACTTCGCGAGTTGCTCGAACGGCGGCAGACAGGCGTTGATGGAAGCGCAGCGCTATCCGAACGACTACGACGGGCTGATCGCCGGCGCGCCCGCTAATCAATTCACACGCATCCTCAGCGGCTTTGCCTACAACCTCCAGGCGACGCTGGGCGATCCGGACAGCTACATTCCGCCGACGAAGTTGCGAGCGATCGAGACCGCCGCGCTTGCCGCGTGCGATGCGCGCGACGGTGTGACTGACGGCGTGATTGACGAACCGAACAAGTGCAATTTCGATCCGTCGGTCTTGCTCTGCAAGGGGGCCGAGTCTGACAGTTGCCTGACAGAGAAACAGGTTATCGCCCTGAAGAAAATCTATTCCGGGCCTCGCGACTCGAAGGGCGCGCAGCTTATTCCTGGATTCGAGGCAGGGGGTGAGACCGGGCCGGGCGGCTGGCAAGCGTGGATCACCGGCTCGGGCGCTAACAAGGGACTGCAGTTCTTTTTCTCAACCCAAACCTTCGCGAACATGATCTACAACGATCCGAAGTGGGACTTCAAAACATTCACTCTCGAAAAAGACGGCAAGCTCGCGGACGAAAAGCTCGGTAGTATTCTCAACGCTACGGATCCTAACCTGAAGGCTTTCAAAGCCCACGGCGGGAAGCTGATCCTCTATCACGGCTGGAGCGATGCGGCGCTTCCACCGGTCAACACGATCAACTATTTTGAGAGCGTGACCGCGAAGATGGGCCAGCACGAGGCGGGATCGTTCGTTCGACTTTATATGGTCCCAGGGATGCAGCACTGCATAGGCGGCCCCGGGCCGAGCAGCTTTGGATCATTGATTACCAGCATTCCGGCCGACGCGCAGCACGACATGACAATTGCGCTCGAGCGCTGGGTGGAACAAGGCGTCGCTCCGGATCAGATCATCGCCACGAAACGCCAGGGCGTTGATCCCAAGAGCCCGGCTACCAGGACGCGGCCGCTTTGCCCGTATCCGCAGGTGGCTCGCTACAAAGGGAGCGGCAGCACGGACGACGCGGCTAATTTCGTTTGCTCGGCGCCACCGAGTCAAAGCAAGCGACAGTGAAGACACGGCGGGCGTGATTAATAGTGGACTTGGTTGGGATTTGGGTCACCTAAGCCGGCAACTCAGAGCGGTGAATCGAGCGTTCGGCAACCCCGTAGGGGTGTGATGTTTATGGTTACGGAATCCGACGTGGACTTCCTAGCTTCCTAGCTCCGTTAGGTGCGGCATAGAGTTGAGCACAGAACATTTCACCCCTACGGGGTTGGCAACATAAGGAACTCGCCACTATAGACATTCTACCCCTACGGGGGAGCGCCGGTGAAATCGGCAATATGTTGGCGGTGAAAGTCCGCTACAGACAAGGTGCAGCGAGCCAGTCTGGCCCCGAGTCATGGGGCGGTTGAAGTAATTCAACAGTCCAAGCGTTGACAGGGGAACG
>DATNBZ010000280.1:0-31517 GCA_035607285.1 Blastocatellia bacterium
CGTAGTCAGTAGTCCGTAGTCAGTAGCGCTGCGTTGGGGCTACGGACTACGGACTACTGACTACGGACTACTGACTATGACCGTTCTTGAAACAATCGACCTTAAGATGATCTACCACGTCGGCACGGTCGAGGTGCCGGCGCTTCGCGGCGCGACTCTGCAAGTTGAGTCCGGCGAATACGTCGCGATCATGGGTCCGTCGGGCTGCGGCAAGTCTACATTCCTCCATATCGTCGGCGGGATGCTCAAGCCTACGGCCGGGCGCGTGATGATCGAAGGCGAAGACCTGACCGCGATGACCGATGCCCAGCGAACCGACTTGCGGCGCCGTAAGATCGGATTTGTCTTTCAGCGCTTCAATCTGTTTCCCACCTTGACCGCCGAAGGCAATCTGAAACTCGCGGAACGAATCTATGCCGGCAAAGACAATCGGGACTCGGCTCGTCGCCATGAAGTCCTCAAAGTTCTCGGGCTTGAAGACAAGATGAATCACAAGCCGCTCGAGCTCTCGGGCGGAGAACAGCAACGAGTCGCGATCGCTCGCGCGGTTATCAACCGCCCGGCTATAATTCTGGCGGACGAGCCAACCGGCAATCTGGACACCGAGAACTCGGACGTGGTTCTTAACATGATGCGGCAGCTCAACAAGGAATTCCGTCAGACGATCATAATGATCACTCATAACGCCGAAGCGGCCGCGCGGGCCGACCGGATAATCGAGATGAGAGACGGACACGTGATTCGTTCGGTCGTTGCTTCGGAAACAATTCAAGGCATATTGTGAAGATCATTCTGGCCACACTGAAGAAGACTCTGTTCTGGTCCTACGATCGTGGGAGCTGGCAGTACGACGTAATGTGCGTGGTGATTCTCGCTTTCATCTTCCTGGTGCCGAACAGCGTATTCACTCAGCGCGCTTCCTCTCCTTCTGAGCCCGCGCTGGTGATCAGAAAAGTCGAGCTCGGGCAGATTGAGCCAAACAATCTCGAACGAGAATTATCGCTTCGACTCGAACAGAAGTATGGCCACGCGGCAAAGATCGCGCGCATCGAAACAGCCGAAGACGTTTCAGGAGAAGTAAGTTACGTTGTGTATCAGAAATAGATGCAAGGTCAGCGTAGTGAGTGAGTTGAACCACAGATCAACACAGATGAACACAGATCAACACAGAATCCAAAAACCTATCTGTGTTGATCTGTGTTCATCTGTGGTTATGTATTTTCAGGTGTGATTTACGAAGCAGGAGCAGGAATGAATCTTATTACCAGACTGTTTCTCATCATCGCTGTCATGGGAACCGTGTCGTTCGCGATCTCGAACATCAGCGTTTCGCGCCCGAGTGCCAACGGGAAATTAGATGAAGTGCTCGCGAACATGGAGCGGACCGCTCGCACCATCAAGACCATTGAATCGGATATGCGTCAGGAAAAGCGCAATATGCAGATCGGCGGAAAAGAGATCTATAGCGGAAAGATCTTCTTTCTTCACGATAAGAAGTGCGACAAAGTGCGTATCAACTATGACAACCCGCAAGGCCAGGCAGTCGCCGTGCTCTGCGAGGAGATCGACTTATACCAGCCCAGCATCAATCAAATGATCGTTACCTCCAGGCGGGCACAGGCTGCGAAGAACCAGGAGTTTTCATTCATAGCAACGCCGTACAAATCGGTTCCCGAACTTAAGAGTCAATACAACATCGTATACGTTGGAGACGAGCAGGTAGGCAATGCGGCGACCGCCAAGCTTGATCTCACCCCAAAAGGCAAATCATCGGTCCAGAAACTAACCTTGTGGGTCGATCAGTCAACCTGGCTGCCGATCAAATATCAAGTCACTGAGAAGAACAGCAACGTTACGACGTTTAGTCTCAGCAACCTGAAAAAGAATCAGGGACTGTCAGTCGATTTCAAAATAAAGGTAGCGCCTGGCACCAAGAGCATTCGTCAGTAGTCGAGGCAGCGTCCTGCATTCCGGGCTCAAGTGTAGAGCAGCATAACAATGGCTCCCAGGAATCCCACGGAAACAATCCAGAAGATCAATTCGTGGACCACCGCGAGAGATCGGGGATAGTCAGGGCTGTTTTCCTTCAACTGGCGCCGCTTCATTCGAAGAGCTGAATGCGCCAGCAACACTCCCAACACCAGCGCTCCAAGCGCCATGATTCGCAGCGGCCAGAGAAAGTACATCCACTGCATTTCTACCAGCAGCAAGAGCGGGAGTCCCAACCCGAAGCACGCGGCCGCGCTCATTAACAACCCGGCCAGATCGGCGTTCGCCACCGGAATCTTCAAAGTACCCGCTCGTGATGCCGCGTAGGGATCGAATTCTCGCGCCGATGTATGAGCCGGGCCGTGCGCCTCATACGCCGGACGCCGCTCGGCATCGTAGGCGGCTCGAGTTTCGGGATCGCTCAGGATGGCGCGAGCTTCATTGAGCGATTTCATTTCTTCGTCGCTGCCGCCGCCGTCAGGATGCCGCTTGCGCGCCTGACTCCGATAGGCGCGATCGACTTCTCGCTTGCTCGCCTGTTCGTTGACGCCGAGCACGCGATAGTAGTCTTGATTGGAGTCGAACTTCTTCACCGGCATCACGCTCCATTATAGTTTGCACGCTTCCGCAGGCAACAGCAGCGTTCAGAGTCAGGCTTTAGCCTGCCCTGACTCGGAACTGGCGTGACACCTGTAGGGGCGGCCCTTCTTAGAAACGACCCGACGCCGCGAGCTATGCGGTACTTTGCGAGCTTTGCGCAAGGAATCCGCTCGAGAAAGGGAGATACGTTTAACGCAAAGCTCGCAAAGTAACCGCAAAGCTCGCAAAGCGGTTTCTTCACCGTATCGGCTCGTTAATACGGGCCTGACTTACTCCGTGGCCGCCCCTCTTTCCGGAGCCGAAACGTATGCCAATGAGGGGCGGCCACGGAGGGCCGCCCATACAGGTCGCGTGCGGCTCGTGATATATTCCAATCATGCCGGTCACACCAAAAGACGCAGCCGCGATCATCCTGTTGAAAGACCAACCCGACCCAAAAGTCTTTTGGGTCAAGCGAAGCCCGAAGCTCAAGTTCATGGGCGGCTTTCATGCCTTTCCAGGCGGACAACTCGATAAAGAAGACGGCTCGATCATCGTAGCAGGTTGCGACGGCGAAGAAGCCGTCATGCGAGCCTGCGCCGTCCGGGAATTCTTCGAAGAAACTGGCGTGCTGTTGGCGCACGGCGCGGAGCGTCTGTCGCTCGAGCGAATCGCCGAGAAGCGCCGAGCTATGAATGAGAACCTCAAGAGTTTCAAACAAACTCTCGATGAAGACGCGCTCGAGATCGTGGGTCCGGACTTTGAACCGGCAGGACGATGGGTGACGCCGCACTTTGCTCCGCGGCGGTTTGACACGTGGTTCTTCCTCGCGTGGATGCCTGAGGGACAGGAGGCGCTGATCGAAACCGGCGAGCTTGAAACCGGTGAGTGGATAAGACCGGCTGAAGCGCTGGCGAGTTGGCAGCGCGGCGAAATAATAATGGCGCCGCCTACGCTTCACATCATTCGAACGCTCGCGGCGCACGCTAATAACGTGGAGGAGTTGCCGGCCGCACTGACCGCAATTCCCGAAGCCCAGCACGGGATGGTTCGGCGGATCGAGTTTCGCCCCGGCATCTTTCTCTTCCCCGTCAGAACACCGACGCTTCCTCCGGCGACTCACACAAACTGCTACATCATCGGGGGAGACGAGCTGATCGTCATCGACCCGGCCTCGCCTTACGAGGAAGAACAAAAAGAACTGGACGTATTCCTCGACGCGATGATAACCGAAGGTCGTCGAGTGCGAGAGATAATCCTCACACACTATCATCCCGATCATATCGGCGGCGCCGCGTATTTGCGTTCGCGGCTCGGCGTACCGGTCGCGGCTCATAAGCTGACGGCGGATCGAATCAGATACGCGGTCGAGGTTGACCGGCTCGTCGAAGACAACGAACTGATCGAACTCGCCGGCGATCCGGGTTGGCGATTGCGAGCGCTTCATACGCCCGGGCACACGCGCGGACACCTGTGCTTCTACGAAGAGATTACCGGCGCGATCGTAACGGGGGACCTGGTCGTTGGAATTGGAACCGTGGTGATCGATCCGCCCGAAGGAAACATGAAGGATTACTTTGCTTCGCTGCATCGACTGCTCGAATTGCCGAGGCTTTCAGTGCTCTTTCCCGCGCACGGGCCGGCCATAGGCGCGGCTCGCGAAAAGATTGAGGAATACGTCGAGCATCGCACGATGCGTGAAAATAAGATCCTCGCGGCAGTGCAAGCGGGCGCGTCACTTCCGCATGAGATAGTGGAATCCGCTTACACTGATGTTCATCCTTCAATGTACGGGTTGGCCGAGCGCTCGACGGTGGCGCATCTGGAGAAGCTGGAGGAAGAGAAAAGGGTTGTAAGAAGTAATGGCGCTTACAAGGCGTCTCGATCGCCAAGCGATTGATAAGGGAGTAGAAGGATGAGTCAAAGAATTAGGGCTATCTTTCCTGATAACACGATTGACTCCTTCTCGATAGCTACGAGTGGGTGTGATTAAAAGCGGGACTTGAGCTGGGACCCGCCCGCGACTCTTCGCCGGAAGAAGTGTCCTGAGAATTCTCTTGAACCCCGTAGGGTAGAATGTTTATGGTGGCGCGTTCCCTAGGTTGCCAACCCCGTAGGGTGAAATGTTCCTGCGCTCAACTCTATGCCGCTCCTAACGGAGCGAAGAAGTCTGCGTCGGCGTCCGTACCTATAAACATCGCACCCCTACGGGGTTGCCGGGCGGAACGCTCGATTCCCCGCACTGTGTTCCGGGTGACCCAAGTTCACCCAAGTCCCACTTTTGATCACACCGCTACGAGTGAATTTCGTGGGATGACGATATCGTCCACGGGCGCTCATTTCTCTCGACGTTACTCAGCGCGCCGCGCCAGCCATGACTTGAGCCCGGCGCATTCGATCAAAACGAAAGTCATAAGAATCGAACTCCGGTGATACAGCGGTCGTCTGCCGCCTCATGAAGATAAGGCTGTCTTCCTCATTGCCCATGTCAGTCAGGAGAACGTCGCCGTCCCTGATTTGTCTGGTTGCGACCAGATTGGAAAGCGGCAGAACGACATATCGCTCGATCGTTCGTTTCAACTCACGAGCCCCGTAGCGAGCGCTGGTTCCTCGCGCAAGCAGAAACGATTTCGCCGTGTCTGTGTAACGCATTACAAAGCGGCTATTGTTCAACTGGAGAATTCTCTGTTGCACGGACTGGAGCTCGAGTTCGAGAATCTGCCGCATAGAGTCATCCGTCAGACGGTGGAACACCACGACGCTATCAAGTCGGTTCATGAACTCCGGGGAAAATCGCTTGCGCGCCGCCTCGAGACCGACGCGATGGAATTGAGTGTCGAGCGCCGCGACCGGCTGATTGTTCATGCACGCGAATCCCAGCGGTTCCTCGGTCAGGCGATCCATTTCTCGCGCGCCAAGATTTGAGGTCATCACCACAATTGCTCTGGAAAAGTCCACTCGGCGGTTATCACCGAGTGTGAGCGTCGCCTTATCGAGCACTCCGAGCAGCAACTGCCACAACGCATCCGACGCCTTTTCAATCTCATCGAACAGGACAAGGCTGAGCCTGGTGCGTTCGGTGTGATAGGAGTCGAGGTTTTCCTGTGAGAGCATCGGGGGCGTTTCTCTGTGACCAAGATAACCGGGTGGCGCCCCGATCAGTTTCGAAATTTCGTGCGGGTGCTGAAACTCCGCGCAGTCTACGCGGACAAATGCGCTCGGACTGCCGAACAGCACTTCGGCGGCGGCTTCGACGGAACGAGTCTTTCCTGTTCCCGTAGGGCCCAGAAAGAGGAGCGTTCCAATGGGACGCCCCGGAGTGTTCAATCCGGCCTGATAGACCTGATAGATTTGAGCAAGTGCGCGCAAGGCCCGCTCCTGGCCGACCACCCGCGCGGACAGTCCGTGCTCAAACTCGTTCGCTTCTTCCGACTTGGTCTTGTGATCGAGGACCTTAAACTCCTCTTGATCCTGGTTAGTTGCCGGAACCGCGAAATGGTTCAAGACAGTTGCTGCGAACTGGCCGAATTGAGCTACCATTTTCGTCCTCCTCATTCTTCCTTCTTCCTGCGCGCGCTGCTGCGATTCTCGCGCGACCCTCGCTTTGAAAGGCCGGCGAGTTCGAACTCCACCTCGGCAAACTGAATGCCACCTCTTGCGTCGTCCTATGACTAACGCAAATATCCGAGGCGGTTTAACAAAGGAGTGACATCGCGGAGCAAGCTTGAGACAAAATTCGAGATGGCTGCGGCGACGGAGCGCAGACAAAAACCAATTAGACGAAAGCTTTCTTCGGTGTGCACGTCAGAATGTCTTTGTGTGTCGACGTGAGAGGTTTGTTTCGAGGGTCTGATCTGGATCGCAATCAAATCAGACAATCGAGAGCACGCATGGATAGGAAAACCGGACGGGCGTATTAATATTGGACAGGTAACGAGCGTTAGTTTGTGCGATGCGGCTTGGTGCGCAGGCGAGTTGCGTTGTTCCGCAAGCTCGCCTGCGCGGAGTTAGCGCTTCTACTTCATCGCATTGAGTGCGGTTCGAGCCGGGACGCTCACTTTGACTGTAGCGATTTGTTTTTCCAGGCTGCGCTCCGCGCGCGATTTCGGTACCTGCGCTCCAGCGCCGTTCCCGGCCTCGAATATCTCGGCGAGAAAGTACTGATCCCCGAAGCGATCGAAGATCAACTCTGTTTGCTTCGGCTCTTTTGCGGACTGAGCCGACCCGGTGAGAAAGAGAAGAACACGTTCTCCGTCAGCATCGCGAATCTCCATGACGCCGGGCTGTGAGTCGAGCCGCTTTATCGCATAGCTGCCAGCCGGGAGCGTGTGATCCCTGATCGTGAAGCCAAACGGAACATCAGCGCCGATCGTGTCAACCACCTGCGCACGCGCGCGAATCACCCCTTCGATCGCAAATAGAGACAAAGTCAAAACTACCATCAAAAGCTTCTTCATTGTTCCCTCCATTCAGTTCCTTGTGGACCGAGGCGCGAACCTCTTCTCGATCGACCTTCAACTTGCGGACTGGGAGTCACCAGTAGATTCGCCGCTTTCGATTCAGCCTTGTTCTCGTTCTCCGCCCACAACACAACACCCGCCGCGAACGCGAGTAACTTTGCACGAAAGACGCGGTCCCTTAGTTCGGCCTGGCACTGGCGCCTGGACAAAAGAGTTGTGGTTGGGATCGGATTCGACTAGACAGGCTGCGGAGGTCCGCGTTCGCGAAGATGAGACAGGTAGCGGCTGAGGTCGCGACGGAAATCGTGGCGCGGGTTCTTAACGGCCGCGAGACACTCGAGGTCAAAGTTGAGTACTTGAGCAAATTCCGATGAGGGCCGGGGCGGGGCAAGGTAGGTTTCTTTACTCTCAAGCCTCCCGGTTTCGGCGTAATCGGTATCACCAAATAAATATGTTATGGCATCACTGCTTCCATCGCTCGACTTCGCAAAGTGGCCGGCGCCGTCGTTAAGCCATATGACTGCCGATTCGGATCGGGAATGATAGACCCAGATCAAATCCGGCCTATTGTCACCGTTGGCGTCCTTCACTATCAGCACGCCGCTCGAATGCGGGCGCGTACCGAAGTCAAGGTGAGTCTCGCGAGCGTTGCCGAAACGAACGCGAATGCAATGATGCGCTCCAGCCAGGTGAAGTTCTGCCTGATCGAGGCGGTGGTCGCCATCGAAATCCGACTGGACGGCGAGGTAATTAATATCGAAGGAGAAGGTTGGGCGTGTCGACTCATGCGGAGCGGACGTCGGAGCGCCGCGTACGACAGGAGTCGCAAACACAATCGCGATAAGCGCAACAAGCGCCGTTCGTCTGCCGCTTACCATTACATAGTGTGACTTCATAAGAGACCGACACCAAGCGATTACAATCGCGGACGTGCCCGGACTATTCTGCTTCCGTATCTATCAGACGCTCAGCTACGAATCGTGGTCACTTAGAAGTTCCTAATGAGAATAACTTTTCGCGATTCTCCCATGAGTGGTGACGGTGTCATCATGAACTTCGGCTGTAAACCAAGTTCCGCTCGTTGACAGCAGCAGGACACGCTCGCTAAGATCGGGCAAAACGTAAGGAGGACCCATGCTCGCATCTATAATCGGCTCGTTGATAATCGGACTCATCGTTGGAGCGATTGCTCGCTTTCTAATGCCGGGTCGCGATCCCATGGGTTGCTTCGCGACTGCGCTTCTCGGAATTGGTGGCTCGATCGTCGGTGGCCTGATTGGTAGCGCTCTCTGGCCCGTCGCCGCAAGAGACGGGTATGCGAACCCACACCGTTTGCTTCACTTCGGGCTCGCCGTAGTCGGCTCTATCATCCTGCTGGCGTTGTGGCGAGCAATCCGACGATGATGATCCTGTCGCCAGGTACGCGTCTGATCACCTGCAGTTGAAATATCAGTCGGACGACCAGGTAGGCCGGGCACGAATGACCGGAAACTTTGTCCATCTTTGGATCGTTTCAGTGCAATTGTATCCCATATCCGTCCAGGGCTAAGGCCTCATCCCTTATATTTTCTTCAACAAGTCTTGGGCGGTCCTATAAACCAGATGGCACACTCATTGCTTATTGTGCTTCGACAATCTTTGTTAGGTGTTTGCTCGTAAAGGATTATGTTAGTGAGCAAAGAAAACGCGAAGGAACGAGTGGTTATCCTTGAACGATTGTTTTTAAGACAACAGCTTGAGGAGGCTCCCCTATGCTTACGATAATGGTGGCAACGGCGTTGGCGCTCGGTTTGGCCTGCGCGTGCCTGATGATGTTCAGAACTTCTGACCCGGCGCAGTTACAGCAGTCGCGGTCGGAGTTGTTGAGGGTTGGGGTCCAGATAATCTGCGGAAATTGTTCGGGCGACGACGATCATCCGGTAAAGACGTACATGGATCTATCGGGCAGTTGCGCTCGCTGCGGTGGTAACAGCTATCTGCTGGCTTCCGCGGTCGCCGCCAATAGTCTCGTACTCAGACAGGCCAGGTTATTAGAAAGACAGATCGCAGCAAGTCACGGTCGAGTGATTCCGTTTGAAGTTCCTGCATCGCGCGCTTCGCGTTCAGAAAAAATCGCTGTTTAGCGCGACCCACGAAACCTGCTCGCACAGAAGGTGGTCCCCGCCCAAATGGGGACCACTTTCTCTTTCTGGTCACAAGGTTACCGGTTGGTGGTTATTTAGTATTGAGCAGTGTGTACCCATCACTGTTTGAGAAGCCTTTCGTAGTCTTCGGGAACATCACAGTCTTCCAAAACACTCATACTCGATACCGGAACCCGCTTAATAGCACCCGAGTGCGCCTGGACGACCTGTCGTAGACCTGACTCGGGATCCATCGCGAGAATCTCTTCTCTGAGTAAAAGGTCGACAAGAATCGGATGGCCGGTTTTGTCTCCATAGGTCGGAAGCACTATCAGCGAGTTGTTCCTGTCTGACGCGCCGTCCTTGTAAGCACGGATCAGGCAGTCTACTACCGCCGTGTCGATTCGCGGCTGATCAACGAGCGAGATAACGCAGGCGTCCGCCCTGTCGCTCGCGTAACGAACACCGCTCTTGATTGAGGTCGCCATGCCGCTCTTATATTCAGCGTTGTGCACGATATCGACCGGTCGATTTGCAACTGCACGCCGCACCTCCGCCTCGCGATGTCCGGTTACGACGATGACTTGATCAACCGCGGACGCGAGCAAATTGTCTACGCAGTGCTCGACGAAAGTCTTATCGCCGAGCCGCAGCAATTGCTTGAAGTCGCCCATCCGTCTTGATTCACCTGCTGCCAAAAGGATTGCTGCGATCATTCAGGGTTCCTCATTCGGCGCTCGGATTTCAGTACGATTATATGAGGGCACGAGCGATCAGGCGAGAAGAGTATCTCCGGGAGGGGTGCGATTAAAAGGCGGACTTCCCACGTAGTAACGAGTTTATTCGTTTCTGAGAATCCCAACGAATAAATTCGTTACTACGTGGACGTTATCCGTTGCAAGTTCCGCTTCGGGAGGCTATCCGACCCTTGATTTGCGGGCCGTTTGTCCAGACTGTTAAACTGGAGGGGCAGTGTAATGGTGAACCAAGAACGTCACGTCAACTTTCCAGCCTCCAGCGGCATCCAATACTCGTGAAAGTTGTTTCTGAACAGGGAGAATGAATATCTTGACAAGACTTAATAAGCTCCTCGCCGTCATCGCAATGTTGTCGTGCTCAGTATCGATAGTGAGCGCGCAAGACTTTAGTTTTGGGACAGCGGACGGCCAGACCGTTCCTATCTCCAGCATGCGTGGAAAAGTCGTGGTGCTGCTCTTTAGCGGCGTGCAGGACCCTCAGCGCCGCGAGGGATTGGCTGCGCTGGAGTCGCTTGCCAAACGTTATCAAGGCAAAGACGTTAAGGTGTGCTGGGTGAGCGTCAACTCGCCATCCGAGCTAACGGATGTACAACTCAAATCAGCGGGCGGAGCGGCGGCGTCAGTCACCGTGTTGCGCGACAGCAATCAGGCTGCATTCAAGCGCTTCAGCGGGAAGCTCGCGCAACTGCCGACAATAGTCATTCTTGACCGCCAGGGCACCGGCGTCGGCCAGCCGCGCGGCGGATTCAATCCAAACTCCGACTTCATCAACGACCTTGCGTCGACAATAGACGGCCTCCTTAGACGCTGACCTTGCTGGCAACCCTCTTTTCCCTCTGCTAATAATTGTTGCCATGGAAGCCAACGGCAACGGCCTGCACCTGCGATCATTCTTCGAAGCGCAGACTAACGAGATGCTCGACTTTACTCGATGGCTGGTCGAGCAGGAGTCCATGTCACGCGAACCGGAAGCCACGCGTCGTATCGCCGAGAGCCTTGGAGAGAAACTCACTGCGATCGGCGCTGCGGTCGATTTGATCAACGATCGGCGATATGGTTCCACACTCGTCGCGCGGTTTGATCGCTTTGGCAAGGCCCGCCCGGAAGCCACAAAGCAGTTGTTGGTTGTTGGGCATCTAGACACCGTGTGGCCGCTTGGAACCCTCGCGGCACGGCCTTTCAGGATTGAAGATGATCGCGCCTTCGGTCCCGGCATTTTCGACATGAAGGCGGGTGTCATGCTCGCTACGTTCGCGATGCGGGCCATCAAGGAATTGGGCCACGCCACGGAAAGACCAGTCACACTGATGATGACTTGCGACGAAGAGACGGGAAGTGTTTTTTCTCGCCCGGTAATCGACGCCGAAGCTCGCAAGGCCCACGCCGCGCTCGTGCTTGAGCCGCCAATACCCGGCGGCACGGTCAAGACCGCCAGGAAAGGAGTCGGTGAGTTTGAGTTGATCATTCACGGACGTCCGGCTCACGCGGGCAACGATCTTCGAGCCGGCATAAGCGCGATAACCGAGCTCGCGCATCAGGTGCTGGCCATCAACAACCTCAACGACTTCGAGCAAGGCACCACCGTCAACGTCGGCGTAGCGCGAGGCGGCGTGCTTTCAAACGTTGTCGCCGCCGAAGCTCACGCCTTCATCGACATGCGTTTTCAAAACATCGCCGACGGTCAACGAATAACCGAAGCGATGTTGAAACTTCGGCCCGTGATCGACGGCGCTCGGCTGGAAGTGCGTGGTGGGATAAACCGCCCGCCTCTGGTTCGCACCGATCAAACTGCTCACTTATTCGAACACGCTCGCCGGCTGGGGAAAGAGGTTGGGCTTGATTTGAAGGAAGGCTCCGTAGGCGGCGGATCGGACGGTAACTTCATCGCGGCGCACGGCGTGCCCGTGCTCGACGGCCTGGGAGTCGACGGCGCCGGCGCTCACGCCGAACACGAGCACATCATCATCGGCGACATCGCGCGGCGAGCTGCTCTGCTTACAAGACTGATCGAGACGATCTAGCAGGCTGCTAAAAAGTCGACGATGCATGAGTATTCAGTTTCAAATCGGCATCCGATGTGAGAGATGTCTCATCCTTTTTCAGCAGCTTGCTAGAGCCCGATGCGCTGGAGCAGGATAGTAAAACGCCCGTCAGATCGAAGCGGTTTGAACAGTGGGTCAACTCTCAAATTCATCAACCATATATCTCGCTCTTCAAACGCCTTGTCGAGCCACTTGAACGCCTGATCCTTTTGGCCGAGCCCGGCATAAATAGTCGCGACGGTGTAAGGCGAAACGTATCGCTGCTTCTGCCGACCAAGTTCCACCAGCAGCCGCTCGGCCTCAGCTCTGTTGCCAGATGCTGCGTAAGCGTGTGCAAGCAACGACATCATCAGCGGGCTCCCCGACAGCTTGGCTGCTTGCTGAAACTCGGTGATCGCTTCCTTGTACATCCCCTTCTGCTCGTAAACCAATCCCAAATATCGACGCGCCGGGAAGAAGTTGGGATCAACGTCGAGCAGCTTCTTGCAGTGCTCGATCGCTTCATCGTAGCGACCCGCGAAATAGAGTATCCAACCGATGTGAGAGTTGCTGATGAACGAGAGCGGCTCGAGCTCCTGGGCGCGCCGCGCTTCGGCTATTGCTTCATCGAAGCGACCCATTGCGACGAGGTATGAGCTGTACCATTGATGAGCCGGCGCATACGTCGGTTTGGACTTGATCGCGAGCTGGAACTCCTTCTCAGCATCTTCCCTCGCCCAATCCCACCGGTGCTTGATGAAGGCAAGCGAAGTCCGAGCCTCAGCCAGCGAGCTATCGATGCTCAAGGCTTTCGTCGCGGCTTCTTTCGCTTTTGGGAATGCTTCGCTCGGCTGATTGATTCCGTAAACCACAAGCATGTTGTAGCAATCGGCCAACCCCGCGTAAGCCGGCGCATAGTTCTGGTCGGCCTCGATCGCCTTTCGGAAATATTCGATGCCTTGTAACAACCCTTCCTCGGTCCGCTTGCTCCAGTAGTTTCGACCCTTCAGATAAAGACTGTAAGCCTCGAGCTGCTTCTGCTCCTCGACGCTCAACTTGAGCCGCAGGTTCTCAAAGATGTCGCGCGAGATATCTTCCTGAACCAACAGAAGGTCCGACACCTTGCGATCATAATGCTGGCCCCACATCTGCGAGACATTTGCTACATCGATCAAGTCAACTTGAATGCTCAGCGTGTCTCCCCTGCGATGGACCCTGCCCGTCAGCACCGCACGCACGTTCAGGTCGCGAGCGATCTTGCGCGGGTCGCTCTCGTGCCCTTTGTAGCTGAGCGTTACGCTGCGCGGCACGACTCGAAGCTTTGGCAGTTGCGAGAGGTTGTTGATTAAGCTATCGGTGACTTCGTCGCTCAGGTACTCAGCGTCGCTATCGGAAGACTCGTTGACGAATGGAAGAATGGCAATCGACTCAATGACGTTACTGGTCTCGGCGACTTTGTTCCCTCGGACAAAGTAAATGAAGCCTGCGGCCGCCAACGCTAACACGAGCAGCATCCCGAGCCACATTCTCCCGCGACCACGGAACGCGTTCCCGGCGCGAGTTGCTACTTTCGTGTTCACCGCCGCGTTCACCGATTCAACGACGCCGACACCGACGCCTCGATCCCAAACGGCCTGCACCGGAGCCGCGAAACGGTAGCCGCGCCTTGCGACAGTCTCAATGTACGTGTGCCCGTTCTGTCCCTCACCAAGCGCTTTTCTCAACAGCGAGATGCTCTGGGTCAGATTGCCTTCCTCAACAAAGGTATCCGGCCAGACCTTCTTCATCAGGCTGTCCTTCGAGACAACCTCACCGCTGCTTTCAACCAGCGTCAGCAGCATCTCGAAGACTTTTGGAGTGAGCGCGACGATCTCCTGATCGCGGAGCAGCAACCGTTGAGCCGTGTCAACGCGAAAGCGGCCGAACTCATAATATTGCCTGGATTCATCGCCCATAGGTTGCCTTGAGAAACATTATTGAGAACTTCTTGAGGCCGTTCTAAGGACTTCCTCGCCGGCCCAGTCATATTCTCGCAAGTGCAAGGACGGTTCTCAGTGGCAGCCGAACCGCGCCGCGCCCATTCTAGCCTAGGTGAAAAGGACAGGCAAAAGCAATGGCTGCAACTACCAGCAATGTCTACTTCGCTTGCACCGAGTGCAAGGCCTTTGTCGACGCAGGCTATCGTTGGGCAGTGTGGCGCCTCGAGGAAGCCGGCGTGGTTATGAGGGGCCGGCCGGCGCAGGTGGACCCTTTGCTTTCGGCGCGCGAATACTGGAATCCCCCAAAATCTGAAAGCTCCTATTGGCTCGAAGCCGAAGTGCTTCCGTCTGCTCGACGCTTCATCGATGAACACAAGGGCCACCGAATTGTCTTCGGCGCAACCGCTGATTTCCTCTCCCCTGATCCCGACGACATCCTTAACTGGATGCAGGTCGGGTTCCTGCCCCTGCTTCTTCCGCGCTACTTTGTCGAGCGACTCGGTTTTGAAACCTGGGACGAGGTCGCAACCTTCATAGCACACCAGGACAGCCCGCCATGGTGGTGGATGCTGGAATGGGACGACCTTCACGGCAAGGCGCGGAAGAAGTTTCAGGAGTTGGTGGGATCAAGAGCCTCGAACAGAAACCCTCCAGGCTGCAAAGCCGCTTCACACTGAGCCGTTCAGAGTTCAAAGCTCTAGCTTGCTCTGATCCTCCTTAGAAACCACCCGACGCCGCGAGCTTTGCGGTACTTTGCGAGCTTTGCGCAAGGAATCCGCTTGAAAAAGAGATACGTTGAACGCAAAGTTCGCAAAGTACCGCAAAGCTCGCAAAGCGGTTTCTTCACACTGACAAGCATGGCTGATAACCTTTACGGGGCTGGTGACCAAGGGGCGGCAGCCAAAAACATTCTTGAAAGAGTTAGTCATGAAAAACACACCAAAACCGAAAGACGTGGACTCCTACATCGCGGCAGCTCCCAAGCAAGCTCAAGCCTTACTGAGTGAGCTGCGGATGTTGATTAGAAACACGGCGCCGGCTGCCGTCGAGCGGATCAGCTACGGAATGCCTTACTATGAATACAAAGGCCGGCTGGCTTACTTCAGCATCTGGAAGACTCACATTGGAGTCTACATCCCGACTCCAATCATCGAAGACCACAAAAGCGAACTGGCGGCTTATGAAACAACCGAGGCAACGGTTCGCCTTCCGCTTAACAAGAAACTTCCCGCTGCGCTCTTGCGCAAGCTGATCAAAGCACGAATGAAGATGAACGAAGCAGCTAAGACAAAATAGAGTTCTCTTCCAATTGAATAGGTGTACTGACGGCGGTACGATCAACACCGCTTCAAGTACGATGATTTCATCTTAGGCGGCTTACTGCGTCGCACAACTCGAGTGAGATTATGAATAATACGCAAACCTTGATAGCTGCTCTAGAGGGCGCTCCTGATATTATTGTCGGCCTCGTTCGCGAGGTGCCTTCACAAAATCTGAAGCGTCGCCCCAGCCCTAACAAATGGTCCGCCCACGAACATGCTTGCCACTTAGCTACCGGCGACACAGCTTATCTCTCACGCCTGGAGTTGATGCTCTCTGATCCGGCGCCTTACATAAGATCTATGGAACCATCTCCGGAGGAGGAGGCCGGCTCACTACTAAAGGTTGATTTAGACGAAACGCTTGACCAGTATGCGCGAGAACGGGCGCGCCTCGTTAAGCGATTGAAAGAGCTAACTGTAGAAGAATGGCAACGGACGGCGGAGCATGAAGAGTTTAGTCACTACTCCGTATTCATAATGTTCAGGGACTTGCTACTGCACGAGATGCTTCACGCGTACAGGATAGAGGAACTGATGCTGAAGAAAGACTGGTAGTGAAGCACTAATGGCAATACGATTGGCTCTAGTTGCTTGTAACAAGCATTTCGCTAGCGACTGAGGGCACTCCTGTATGGGCGGTCCTCCGTGGCCGCCCCTTAGTGGAGGAAGCGCTTTCTCGAAGGAGGGGCGGCCACGGAGGACCGCCCATACAAGACTAGCGAATTCTCTGGTACACTCCTCTAGCTTCACCATCGAAGTTGATGACAAACAGTATTTGATTACAGCCAAACACGTCACCCACTTCGTGGATTCACGTGGTTTTGATCCGTGGCCAACCACGGGTTCGAGTACTCACGCGGGTCTGAACGCCGGCGCGCGATGCGCCTCGTTAGACGGCTAAATCTGGCGACAATAAGTTGGCGAAACTAAAGCGGCAAATATTTGACCGAGTTCCTCAATCTTGGCGCGACCTACAGGATTGTGTCGCGCAGGTATTTTCCGAGATTGGCTGCCAAGTCGAAATCGGGGCGAAAGTCGACCTTCCCCGTGGTTGCGTAGAACTTGACGTTTTTGTCCAAGACATCACAGTTGTGCCGCATGCGAATTACATATGTGAGTGCAAGAACTGGGGGAGGCGTGTCCCGAAGTCGGTAGTCCACAGCTTTCGAACTGTCGTGTCCGAACTAGGTGCTCATAGAGGGTTCTTGATTTCTCGGAGCGGCTTTCAATCTGGCGCATTCGATGCCGCGAAGTTTACAAACATTGATTTGTTGAGTTGGCGTCAGTTTGAGGAACTTATTTTCGACCGCTGGATCGATGGAATTACTCAACAGCTTGATCCTCAATTCGTCTTGGGCTACGAATTGATGGACCCTGCCAACGAGAAACTATGGAAGCTGCGAGAATGTACGGAGGAGTCATACAACGAATGGTTCAGCATGTGTACGCGTTATCCTCTTATCACGCTCTGGGCACTCTTTCAATGGCACTCACATGCTGGACTCGAGGCTATCCCATCTATTCACCTGACAGATCAAGGCGTTCTTTCAGACAATGGGAATGAGACAATACTTGACACTTATCGAAAGGTCGTAGACGCCGCACCTCAAATCTGCCGTTCGGCACGGCAAGAGCTTGAGAGGTTTTGGGGTCTTAGCTCGAAGTGAAAATGAATATCGCTGGAGCTTGCACGGAGAATCTCTACTAAAGGCGGCGGGACGGTGCCAGGCTTGAAATATTGACATTTGAACAATTTGCGCAGATGGAGGAAACGACGGCAAGAATTACCGAAATCGGTGCTGCACCAGTGCGAGGCGTTTAAGGCGGCCCACAACATAAGGCTGACGAGACTATGTCAGAACGTGTGGATAGCCCGCGTAGCGGGCAGCTCTCGATAGAAGATGTGACTAAATCCTCCGTCGCCGCAGCGGCTTCCTCATCGCCAATCTTCGTCGGAATGGATGGCCACTACGCGGCTCACGATAAACCCTGCGCACCGTTCTATCGAGAGGTGCCCGCTACGCGGGACCGCCACAGGTTTTGGCACAGTCTCTGACATCCTGGGCTATGGAGGTTCGGGTTAGTTCGGCGGGAGGAGCCGATCCATGAGCGAGGTTCTCGTGAACTCGAGTAGCGCCGAAGGCAGGGCGATCCGCATCGCAAGCGCGGGGCACGTTTTCTTTGCCGCGGTCATGGTCTGGCTAGGAGTCATGGGCCTCAAGAAAGGCGACTTCGTCCAGGTCTGGCAGCCCGTGCCCCAATGGGTGCCTGCGCGCGAGGCGCTGGCTTATCTCTGCGCCTTCATCTCCCTGGCATCCGGGATCGGCCTGCTCTGGCGGCGCACCGCGGCCGTCGCTGCACGCGTGATCTTCGCGTCGCTCATGGTTTGGCTGCTGGTCTTGAGACTGCCCTACCTCTTCTTCCAAACACCCGTCGTGCTGGTTGCCTGGACGTTTGGTTCGACAGCAGTGATGGTGGCGGCCGCCTGGGTGCTGTACGTCTGGTTTGCCGGCGGCCGCGACCGTCAGCGCCTCGGCCTCTTTGCCGACCACAGGGGCGTGCGCATCGCGAGGGCGCTCTACGGCCTGTCCCTGGTCCCCTTCGGCCTCGCGCATTTCATGTATCTCGACGCGACCACGGTGTTGATTCCGCGTTGGCTGCCGTGGCATGTGGCGTGGGCATACTTCACCGGCGCCACCTTCATCGCGGCGGGGCTGGCAGTGACTATCGGGCTGTTTGCGCGCCTGGCCGCCGCGCTATCGGCACTGCAGATGGGCCTGTTCGGTCTGATCGTGTGGGTACCCCGCGTGTTGGCGGGCGCCGTCAATGATTTCCAATGGGGCGAGTTCGTCGTGACGTGCGCGCTGACGGCGGGCGCGTGGGTGGTGGCGGATTCATTCCGCGGCGAACCTTGGCTCGCTAACTGGGGCGCGCAGCGGAGCGAGCGAGTCGGCGTTCGCGTCGATCACGAGGCTACGTCGGGCGCCGGTCATCCCAACCGTTAGTCTAGTGATGGATGAGGCATGGAGAACGAGGATAGTAAGATGTGCCGGTGAAGTTCGATTTACAGAATTGCGCGCCGCGAGAAAGTAATTATGTGTATTGACTGTGATGAACAAGCCGTAACGAGACGGTCTTTTCTTACGGGCGCCACAACAGCTATTGCGGGTGTAGCGTTTGCCTCAAACGCAGCAGGACGGCAATCCGCCCAAAAGGCTCTTGATGACCCCAACATCATTCTCGACGAGGTTGGTTTCAAGAGCGGTACAAATACGATCAAGGGTTTCCTGGCGCGTCCCAAAAAAGTCGGACGGTATCGAATCGTTCTAATTGCACATGGTAATCCGGGAGTGCCGGAGGATATCAAATTTACGGCGGCAGAGTTAGCTAAAGCCGGCTACGTGAGTTTTGTTTATGACTGGGGATCGCGCGAACCACAACCCGCCGAACCGCAAGAACGTGACAAGTGGGTGGCTCGCGTTACCAGCTATACATTCGTAAGGCTCCAGATGCAGGATCTTCAAGCAGGTATGACTTACCTGAGAGAACAATCCTTTACCAAACGAGGACGTGTTGGTGTGGCAGGCTTTTGTGGAGGCGGGCGACTTGCGTTTCTCTTCTCAACTCAATCGGCAGATGTGAAGGCGCTGATCTCTTTTTATGGGCCAGTGGTTTACCATGTGAATAATCCCAAAGGCGATCCGGTACCGAATGTTCTGGAGATTGTCGATCGAATAAAAGTTCCAGTGCAGGGGCATTACGGGTTGTTGGACAAGGTTGCCTTGGCGGAAGACGCCAGGCTGTTCGAGCAAAGGATGCGAGCGCAGAAAACACCGATTGAAATGTATTACTACGAGCGAGCGGGGCATTCATTTTGCAACTTCTTACGTCCGCAAGGTTCAGACCCCGGCTTCGATTATCACCCTGAAGCCGCCGCGCTCGCGCACAGTCGAATGATTCAGTTTCTCAGGCGCCATCTCTCATAGCGCGAGTGGAGATGCGCTTGATTCGCCGGCAAGCACCGGTTGACATTCTTGATGTGCAGGAATACTGACCATCCGTTAAGAGGCGAGAGAAATGAAAAAGATACTTCTCGCAGTCGTTGCTACGGTGATAGCTCTTTCGACGATAGCCCTGGCAATGACCTGGGCCGGCGAGACTCAAAAAGAGGTTGTCGGGTTGACCTCCGAACAAGTGCGGTGGTTCACGCCGCCTTACTACAACGATGGGCGGCAGCGGGCGCAGTTGTTCGGCGATTCAAGCAAAGGCGGCGCGTGGGTCGATAGAGTCAAGATACCCGGCGGCAAGCGTGTCCTTGCGCATACGCATCCACAAGACGAACTCGTCACCGTGATCGAAGGGACCTGGTATCTGGGCACGGGAGAAAGATTCGACTCAGCTAAGTTAAAGGGCTACCCGGCGGGCAGTTTCATAGTCATTCCGGCGGGCGTTCCACATTTCGTGGCGGCAAAGGACGGCGGCGTGATAGTTCAATTAAGCGGCAGTGAGGTATTTCGCACGGATTATTTAGAGAGATAACCGCACGAAGCGCGGGAGCTAGTTGCTTGTAACATCCATCTCGCCAGTGAAGGCGTAGTACCCGCGCGAATCGGTAGTGGGTATTAGCGTGTTGCCAGCAAGCAGTCCTCTGCGTCCTCGGCGTCCTCCGCGGTTTTTCCTGCTCAGTGGCTCGGAATCAACCGCAGAGGACGCCGAGGACGCAGAGGAGAAACGCGAATGTGAGGGAGCAACACACTATCACCCCACTACTTGCGAATCCGTCAGATCAGCGTCATCCGTGGTCTACTCTATTCGAGAACACGGCCTGCTCACCCGGAGGCTTAAACCTGAAACAACTCTCACCGCAACAACGTGAACTGGTGTCGTCGCTCGCCAATCGGCTCGGCGCGATCCGCGGGGTAAAGGCAGTCGTGCTTGGCGGATCACATGCCCGTGGACGCGCCCGGCCGGGGTCCGACATTGATCTCTACATTCTCTATTCGGAAGCGGCGCCTTTCTCGACCCTGAGCATTCGTGAGTTGGCCGAGGCCGTCAACGATACGCGCGGACCGGTGGTCACGGACTTTTACGGCTGGGGTCCGTGGGTCAACGGCGGGGCGTGGCTGACTATCGGCGGCCAGCGCGTCGATTTCCTCTATCGCTGCCTCGAACACATGGAGCGGATCATCGTCGACGCAGAAGCAGGCCGCTACGAGCAGCACTACGCCCAACAGCCTCCCTTCGGCTTTTTTAGCGGAGCGTACCTCGGTGAGATCGCGGTGTGTATCCCGCTGTTCGATCCCGAAGCTCGGCTTGAGGAGTTGAAGCGGCGAGTCGCCAACTACCCGGAGGCCCTGCGTAATGCCGTGGTGCAGGACTATCTGTGGCAGGCGGAGTTGGGACTGACTGCATTCGCCCCCAAGTTTGCGGGCCGTTCAGGCGCCTACGGGACCGCCGCCTGCCTGGCTCGCGCAGTGAACCAACTGCTGCTGGTCCTGTTCGCTTTGAACCGTAAATATATGATGGACGACAAGACGGCCCTCGCGGAGGTTGCGGAGTTCGAGCGCGTCCCACGAGAGTTCGCACAGCGCGTTCAGCAGGCACTCGAGCACCTGGGCGGCTCTCCTGAGCAACTCAGTGCTGCTGTTGAGAGCGTCGCGCAACTGTTCCGCGAGACTGTTGAATTGACGGACGGCTTATATCAATCACGCTTCGCGTTACCGAAGTAAGGACCGCCTGACAATCGCGTCAACCCGGAGCGCGCGAAGCGGACTGTGCATTATTCTCGGAGTACTCGGCGCGCGATCGGTCGCGCGCGGCGTTAGAGAGACCTATGACGATGAAACGGGACCTCCACAGCCGGCGACTGTTCGTGCTGTCGATTTTCTTTGCGGCACTCCCCTTCGCTTTTGGATTGGTTCGCGCCGTCCGGACCGGGTACGACCTTCGCTACTTCTGGGTAGCACTCGCATCACTGATTGGAGCAATAGCGACGATCTCGATCGGAAGGGCCCACATTAGAACGCCGATTGCCGTCGTCACGCTAGTGGCAGGTGTCTTTGTCATTGCGACGCTGGTTGCCGTGTTGGCGGCGACACTGATCGGGACAATCTTTGGTATGGGGATAATCGCCGTGGCATCAGCGTTCGCTTTCTGTTTCGCAGTCGGCGGGTTGCTCCACCTACTTGCGCGCCGTCCAACTTTCTGATTCGGACATCGCCAGGCTCCCGTCTAAGACGCGCTTGCGGCCGACGGCGCGACCGCCAGTATTCTCAGTGAGCGGCACGCTGAAACGCGACAGGCGTGAATACGTGGAACGCCTGTCGAGTCCGGTTGACCCGGCTCCCGCCCAGATGTAAAGTCCACCGCTACTCGGGTAGTGGGGTGATAGTGTGTTGCTCGCTCACATTCGCGTTTCTCCTCCGCGTCCTCGGCGTCCTCTGCGGTTGATTCCGAGCCACTGAGCAGGAAAACCGCGGAGGACGCCGGGGACGCAGAGGACGTCGATAGCACGCGCGCGAACACGACGCTCAGGAGGTAATGAATAGAATGAATCCCAAGGTTGATTTTTATTTCACTAAAGCCAGGAAGTGGCAGGAAGAATTGGAGAACTTGAGAACGATCGTTCTTGAATGTGGGCTGACCGAAGAATTGAAGTGGGGTTGCCCTTGTTACACATTTGAGAAAAGAAACATAGTACTAATCCACGTGTTCAAAGAATACTGTGCGCTTTTGTTTTTCAAAGGCGCCTTGTTAAATGATGCCAAGCGTATCCTGATCCAACAAACGAAGAACGTGCAGGCGGCTCGCCAGATTCGGTTCACCAGTGTTCGGGAAGTAGTTAAGATGAACCCCATCTTGAAAGCCTATATTCATGAAGCCATTGAAGCGGAAAAGGCCGGTTTGAAAGTGAAGCTCAAAAAGACTACAGAATTCAACGTCCCTGTGGAATTTCAGAATAAATTAGATGAAATCCCTGCCTTGAAAACCGCTTTTGATGCTTTGACGCCGGGCCGGCAAAGAGCATACATTCTCTATTTTTCCGCACCCAAACAATCCAAAACCCGGGAGTCAAGGGTTGAAAAATGTATGCACAAAATTCTCAATGGAGAGGGACTAAATGATTAGCGGCGCAACCAAACGTTCGATTCTTCGCTGGACTCACATCATCTTTAGCATTCCGATACTCGGTTATATTTATAGTCCCTTTGAAGAAATTCCAAACTACGCCTCTACGGTTCGGGGTGTCTTCGTTCCTGTAATGATCCTCTCGGGATTTTGGATGTATTCAGGCGTACTCTTCGCCGTCATCGGCGTTGCGGTATGGCTCGGCGCCTATTACCTGTCTGGGCTTGGGGCGGCTATCCTGGGTCAGGTCGTGCTATTCATCGCGCGGAAGATTTGGCTGGTGATTCGTGCGCGACGTCCAAAGTGATCGGGACTATTCTTGCAGTGCAGGCAACCGATGGCAGTGTTCTAAAGCTGTGTTGGTATTGGCAGACGCATGTCAAACGACTTCGGGCCGAGTGAAGAATATATTTGGAGTGCGGCGCGGTCTGTGCGTATGCGCCGCTTTGGCTCTTGGTGGCGATTCAAAGCAGCCAAAGCGGCGCGTACGCACAGACCGCGCCGCACTCCAAAAAACGCCGCGCCGGTTTCCTCGGCGACCAACACAACTTTAGGACACGACCCAGCCGCTGACCGTTGCGCGCTCAGCGGTGGCTGACCCTTATCAACAGGCGCTTGAACACATTCTATGAAGAAACGACCCACAAAAGGCAGCGGGAAAGAAAAGAAATCCCCAAGATTCAATTCAGTCGAGGAATACTTAGCCTCAGTGGACCCTGCGAAAGAAAGGACTCTCAGGTCCGTCATTGATTTGATTCTTGCCCAGTTTCCGGAACTGGAATCCAAAATCTCCTGGAACGTGCCTACCATCCACCGGAACGGGAAGTATGTAGTTGGCATTTGTGCATACAAGAATCATCTGACATTTTCAGCGTGGAGTCCTCGGGTAATCGAAGCATTTAAGGTGAGGTTGGAAAAGCTCGTCGTCTTTAAGAATTGTTTTCAGGTTCCTGTCGACTGGAAAATCGATAGAGAATTGGTGAAGGATTTGGTCCGCGCGAGACTAGCCGAGCTGGATTAGCCTCACTCGACTTTCGGCTCGAAAAGCTCGGCCTCCCACAAGACGCGATTGATTCACTTCAGTCAAACCAACAATCCAGGCTCGTCGATGTTCGACTTTCTCGGGTTCGAGTAATCGCCGGGAACTTGTAGCCTGTGGTCAGTCCTTCGCGCGCTTTGCGGTTCTTTGCGCCTTTGCGTTGCGTATTGAGTCTTCCTCCTTCAATACGCAACGCACAATCCGAACACTAGGTATTAGCGTGTTGCCAGCAACCAGTCCTCTGCGTCCCCTGCGTCCTCCGCGGTTTTTCCTGCTCAGTGGCTCGGAATCAACCGCAGAGGACGCCGAGGACGCAGAGGAGAAACGCGAATGTGAGCGAGCAACACACTATCACCCCACTACCGAACACTACCGCCGCTTGCATTTCAAGCTCAGCGCAATATTATGAATTCAGAGGAAGGACATGAAAGAATCTTTTGCGTTTTTAGCCTGCTTTGTAATTCTTTCGCTTCCCTTTAGCGTTGGCGGACAGGATAATACACACCCTTCATTGCCAAAGTACGTCCATGTAACAAGGTACGATCCAAACAGAAACGCCGATACGGATATCAAAAACGCCGTGATCGAGGCCCGGCGAACTGGGAAGCTCGTACTGGTTGATGTCGGCGGGGAGTGGTGTGTATGGTGCCATATTCTTGATGAGTTCTTTGACCACAACCCGAAACTTCTGGAATACCGAGAGCAGAACTACGTGATGGTAAAGATCAATTACAGCCCCGAGAATAAGAATGACAAGGTACTGTCACGTTATCCGGCAATCCCGGGATTCCCGCACCTTTTTGTACTTGATACAAAAGGAAAACTGTTGCGCTCACAGGGTACCGAAGAGTTAGAAGCAGGCAAAAGTTATAACTCGGAGAAGGTATACGGTTTCTTAAGGAAATGGGCATTACAAAAATAAGTTTGATCGTGTTGACCTTGATTGGATGCGCCTTAGCCGGTTCAATGCCGAAGTCTATTGAGCGGGCACAGCCACTCCGTATCGGCAACTACCAGTACAGCGGCTATGACAAGCGCGGCCGCAAGATTCTTAAAGGGCGATTATCGATTATTTCGGTTCAACCGAATCGCAACAAGCATGAAGAGTCATACGAGATCAGAGGCTATTGGCGGCTAAATAAGATCGGTGATCCAAAGATGATCGGGCCGCAGACAGGTACCGGTGATCTGGTTGGCTCAATCGATAAAGGAGAGATATACATCGATCTTAATCCCAATATGAATGACAACAATGTGATTCTACAGGGCAAGGTTGAAGGCCGACGATTTCATGGGACATGGAGATACAGCGGTTTTGCAGGTCCTATAGGCGAAGGGACCTTTGAGGCCGCTAGAACTAGAGAAGAGAAAAGGTGAGTAAATGAACGACAAACAAAATCGCAACATGATTGGAATGTCACGACGTTCATTCCTGGCGACATCTTTGATGGCTCTGCCCGCGGTTACCCTCGCTTCCAATTCCAAATCGGAACAGAACTGGCCCGGATTTCGCGGCCCGGGCTCGCAAGGCATAGCCGACGGATATCCAACGCGCGTCGCCTGGAACGCAGATGCTGAGGCGGGCAAACCGTCCGGCATATTATGGCGAACCGAGATTCCCGGCCTCGCTCATTCCAGCCCAATCGTCTGGGGAGATCGGATTTATGTGGCTACGGCTGTGCGTCTATCAGGCAAAGCCTCCCTGCGTATCGGCTATTACGGCGACATCAAAGCCGCGCAGGACAACGATGAACAGAAATGGATGATTCTTTGCTTTGATAAGAAATCCGGCAAGAAGCTTTGGGAGCGAGTTCTTCTGACAGGTAAGCCGAAGACGGAAAGGCACGAGAAATCAACTCACGCAAATACGACGCTCACCACCGACGGTCAACGGTTAGTTGGTTTCTTTGGCTCTGAAGGATTGTATTGTTTTGACCTCGAGGGCAAGCTGCTTTGGAAAAAAGACCTCGGCGTGATCAACAACAGTTGGAATGGCATCGGCTGGGGTTATAGCAGCTCGCCGTCTTTGTACAAAGATCGCATCGTGCTGCTTTGCGACGATCCCAAGAATCCCAATGTGGCGGCTTTCCAACTCTCGGATGGAAAGGAACTATGGAAAGTATCACGCAAAGGAGATTGTGAAGGCAGTTGGGGATCGCCGCTGATTCACAATGACGGCGCCAGAACGCAGGTCGTTACCAACGGCTGGCCGTTCATCATTTCAAATGATCTGGAAACCGGCAAAGAACTTTGGCGATTACGCGGCGGCGGGGATATTCCGATTCCGACCCCGTTTGTCGCGGATGGATTGATTGTCGTTTCAAATGCGCATGGCGGGAAGGCTCCATTGTTTGTTATTCGCCCCACAGCTCATGGCGACATATCTCTCAAAGAAGGCAGCACCAGCAATGATGCGATTGTGTGGAGCGTCCCGAATGGAGGCTCGTACATTTCCACACCGGTTGTCTACGGCGGCTACATTTATCTTGCCAATCACAACGGACTATTGCGCTGTTTCGATTTCAAGACCGGCGCGAAGATGTTCGAAGCCCGGCTTGGTATTGATTCTTCCTGCTCGGCATCACTGGTTGCGGCGGATGGCAAGGTTTATTGTCCGACTGAACAGGGTGTCGTCCACGTCATCAAGGCCGGACCCACTTTGGAAGTGCTCGCGAAGAATGAGATGGGTGAGCCATGTCTGGCAACTCCCGCGATTTCACAAGGCGTGCTCTACTTTCGCACTGCGGCAAGTCTAATTGCCATCAAGTAACCCTTAGCGTGCTTTGCGGTCCTTCGCGTCTTTGCGTTGAGAATTCACAACTGAGAATTCTCAACGCAAAGACGCAAAGGACCGCAAAGTACACAAAGAAGACCATATGATGAAAGAGCTGGGGCATGTCTGTGAACTCGTGCGGTATCCCGTCAAGTCGATGGCCGGCGCCGTCACGGAGTCGGCATTTCTCGGGTGGCACGGTCTCGATGGTGATCGGCGCTTCGCCTTCCGGCGCCTGGGAGATGACAGCGGCTTCCCCTGGCTTACCGCGAGCCGCGTCCCTGAACTCATCCTGTACCACCCTCTCGGTCTCGACGAGAGTACAGGCGAGCCGCTGCCAACTCACGTACGCACACCCGCGGGAACGCACGTCGAGCTTCGCAGCGCAGTGCTCCAGAACGAGGTCGGCGAGCGTTTTGGGAGCAGCGTGGAATTGATGAACCTCAAGCACGGGATCTTCGATGAAGGCCCGGTTTCGGTGATTAGTCTTGCGACGATTGCGGGCATCGGCGGCGAGGCTGGCGAGACTGGATTGGACCTCGATCGCAGGCGCTTCCGCGCCAACATAGTGCTGAGACTCGCGTCCGCGAACCGTTTCTCGAGGATGAGTGGGTTGGCGGGACACTGGTGTTCGGCGACATTGAGCCAAGGCCAGCCATGAGCGTCACGATGCGCGACCTGCGATGTATGATGGTTAACCTTGATCCCGAAACTGGCACACATGACCCGCGTGTGATGAAGACAGTCGTCCGGCTGAACAAGAACACCGCGGGCGTCTATGGAACCGTAGTACAAACCGGCACGATCCGCGTTGGCGATCCAGTTAGCCTCGTATTGGATCGGTGTTTCTTCACGGATCAGTGACCGATATATAATGCGTTGAGAAGACAAGATTCAAAGGAGTCACGATGGAAGGCATTCAATTCCTTACCAACGAAAAAGGCGAAAGAATCGCCGTTCAAATCGATCTGCGCAAGCACGCTGATATCTGGGAAGACGTCTACGACAGCCTTACCGCCCGCAAGCGATCGAGAGAACCAAGGGAGTCCCTCGATTTCGTTAAGGAGCGCCTCATCAAGCGTGGCAAACTGAATGGCTGACTATAACATTTCGTTTGCACGATCTGCTCGGAAGGAACTGGAATCACTATCTGCAAAACTTGTTCAGAGAATCTTTCCGACAATCGAGGCCCTGGCAAAAGAGCCGCGTCCGAGGGGCTGCCGAAACTAAGTGTCGAAAAGAATCTCTGGCGACTGCGCGTGGTGATTATCGTGTGGTGTACGCGATTGATGACGATGAACAAGCGATTGACATCATCGCCGTGCGTCATAGAAGTAAGGCCTATCGATAATGTAACGACTATGAGGGAATAATCCGGCTTAGAACCACCGTATGCGAGCGGCGGAAAAGGAGAACGAAGATGAATGTCTTTAACCGCAGAGGGCGCCGAGGACGCAGAGGAGGCGCAGAGACTTTATCGATGAAGACAGCCTGCGGCATCCTCACACTGGCCTTGATGTGTTTGCCGGTGAACGCACCGATGGCGCAAACGACAACCTCTCGAATCGTGAGCGCCGCAAACACGTTCCTCTCGACTCTCGATCAGAAACAGCGGCAGAGCGTGCTGTTTGCGTTTGACGATGAGAAGCAGAGAGCGCGCTGGTCCAACCTCCCGACGACGATGGCTCCCCGGGCGGGGCTTAGTCTTAAGGAACTGAACCCGGCGCAGCGTTCCGCCGCGCTCGCCCTGGTCTCATCCGCGCTAAGCCCGAAGGGCTTCGAGAAAGTTCAGCAGATCATGGAAGGCGACGAGGTTCTCAAAACCAGCGGCGGAAACAACCCGCTGTTCGGCAAGGACCTTTTCTACATCTCTATCCTCGGAACACCCTCGGGAAAAGATCCCTGGATGTTGCAGTTTGGAGGCCACCATCTGGCGGTTAATATCACACTCGCCGGCGAACGCGGCGTTCTCACACCAAGCCTGATTGGCGCACAACCCGCTCTCTACTCACTCAACGGCAAAACTGTTCGCCCGCTCGGTCAGGAGAGCGATAAGGCGATCGCGTTGCTGAACGCACTGGACGAGAACCAGCAGAAGCAAGCTATCCTGAGCTACCGTTTGGCGGATCTTGTGCTCGGGCCCGGGCAGGATGGCAAGACCATCCAGCCTGAAGGCCTGAAGGCTTCCGTCATGAATGAGCGCCAACGCACAATGCTGCTCGATGTCATTTCGGAGTGGGCCAGCATCGCCCGCGAAACTGCGGCCGCGGCGCGCATGGCCGAGATAAAAGCCGATATCAAAGATACCTGGTTTGCGTGGAGCGGGCCGACCACCGTCACTCCGGGAAGCAACATTACAGCCTACTACCGAATTCAAGGACCGCATCTCGTCATTGAGTATGCGCCTCAGCGGCTGGGCGGAGATCCCTCCCTGCACGTCCACACCATGTACCGCGATCCGACGAATGACTACGGCCGGAGGCTCGCAGCAAAATGAAAACGAGACTGGTTGCCGCTGCTGCGATGCTTCTGATGGCCGGAACGCCTGCTTCCGCGCACAGGCTGGATGAGTATCTGCAGGCAACAACGATCTCGGTGGAGAGAGATCGCGTTCAGGCTCAGGTTCGGCTGACGCCGGGAGTCGCCGTGTTCCCGATGGTGCTCGCAAACATTGATACCGATGCGGACGGAATCATCTCAGAAGCCGAGCAGCGGGCTTATGCGGCGCGAGTGCTTGGCGATATGTCGCTCACGATTGACGGCGATCGATTGCAGCTCCGGCTGGTCTCGTTGAAGTTTGCAAAGATCGAGGAGATGAAGGAAGGCGGCGGCGAGATTCAACTCGAGTTCGATGCGGATGTGTCCAGCGGCGGCCCCAACCGAAGACTCATTTTCGAGAACCACCATGAAAACCGTATTGCGGCCTATCTTGTGAATTGTCTGGTCCCGCGCGACCCGGATATTCGAATCACAGCGCAGGACCGAAATTACCAGCAGTCGTTCTATCAACTGAACTACGTGCAGGCGGGCGTTCGTTCAGGCCCGCGGTCTTCTGCCTGGTGGTCAAGTTCACGGGGATGGCTGGGAGCAGCCGCACTTCTTTTGTTCGCGGGGTTCGCATTCGTATTGCCGCGACTCACTGGTAGGGCCCTACGTGTTGTTTGTTTTTTTCGAGAGTCTAAGGGCTTCACAGAGCCTGTCTCGCTGTCGACGAGAACCAGGGGCTTGCGACGGTAGCCACTGAGTGGAAGTCTCCAGCAAAATTCTCAGCGCAAAGACGCAAAGGACCGCAACGCTCGCACGACTAAAGGAAGATGAGTTGCCTCTCGCTCGTAGCTCCTCGGCGTCGTCGGCGTCCTGCGGTTGATTCACCCCACTGATAAGAAACCGACGAGGACGCCGAGGACTGCTCTGTCACCAACACGCTAATGTACTACTAACAAATCCCTACAATATTCCTGGCCGTCGTTCGTCTACACTAGTGAATGGATCAACCGGCGGCCATCACATCGATGAACGAGCAAGATCGCAAAATCTCCGAAATCATCGCGGAAGAACGATCCCGCTTGCGCAATTTTATCCGGCGGCGGGTCCCCGATCCTTCCGACGTCGAGGACATCATTCAGGAAGTCTTCTACGAACTGGTAGAAGCCAATCGCCTGCTGATGCCGATTGACCACGTCACCGGGTGGCTCTTTCGCGTCGCGCGCAACCGCATCACCGACCTCTTCCGCAAGAAGAAGCCGGAGACTTTCACCGACCGAGCGGTCCTTGAAGCTGACGGCGACGTGCTGCGGATCGAAGATATGCTGCCCTCACCCGATGCCGGACCGGAAGCGCTTTACATCCGCAAGGTGCTTTTGGACGAGTTGCAGCTTGCACTGGACGAACTGCCCGACGAGCAGCGTTTCGTATTCGTCGCACACGAACTGGAGGGCCGCAGCTTCAAAGATCTGTCCGCCGAAAGCGGAGTAAACGTCAACACGCTGCTCTCGCGCAAAAGGTATGCGGTGCTGCATCTGCGCGAACGATTGCAAAGCATCTACGACGAGTTTACGAATAAGTGAGGAATACAACATGAGCAAGAGACGAAAAACACTAAAGAGACTGATCTGGATCGCGCCGTTGGGGATCGTGGGAATGGCGGTCTTTGCCTGGATCGGCGGCGAAGTAGTGATGCTCCTATGGAACTGGCTGGCGCCCGCGTTGTTCGGATTTCCACAGGTTACCTTCTGGCAGGCTCTCGGATTGCTGGCGCTCTGCCGCATACTGTTCGGAGGCTTTGGTCTTAGTGGCGGCGGTGCTCGCTCCAATTCCCGGCGCCGAATGGCCGAGCGGTGCGAGCAGATGTCGCCCGATGAACGAGAAAAATTTCGGCAATGGATCGATGGCCGTTGGGGCCGCACGTCACCGCTGGATGCGGACCCGAGTGCGTGACACACGAAGGCCGTGGCGGTCAAGCGATGGGAAGCATTGGTAGTGCAGTATTAGCGTGTTGCCAGCAAGCAGTCCTCTGCGTCCTCGGCGTCCTCGGCGTCCTCGGCGTCCTCGGCGTCCTCTGCGTCCTCGGCGTCCTCCGCGGTTTCTCCTGCTCAGTGGCTCGGAATCAACCGCAGAGGACGCCGAGGACGCAGAGGAGAAATGCGAATGTGAGCGAGCAACACACTATCACCCCACTACCGAAGCAATGAAATCACGACCCGGTTATTTTGCCTGGTTGGATTGAAGCGACAGCATAAAGCGGGCAGCCTCATTCCTTCTTTTTGATTGCTCCCGTCAGCGTTCAGGCGCAGAATGTTGACGCAAATAATGAAGAAAGGCGCGTCTCTTTTTCTATTCCTCGCGGTGCTCATTGGGAGTGCGCCAAATGTTTCTCCCTGTTCTTGTCGAGATCAGAGTGAACGCGAAAAGTTTCGTACCGCCGATTATGTTTTTGTTGGGCAGGCGCTGGAAATTGCCGACAGCAACCTCGAGTATTTTCTGTACGCGGTGAAATTCAAAGTCGAGAAACAATGGAAAGGGTCCAGGACGCCTGAGCAAATAGTCAACTTTGACTTTGACACGCCCGGAATGTGCGGCGATCTCAATCTTGAAAAGGGCAAACGGTATCTGATCTACGCCTATCGAAAGAAAGAGGGCCTGGTCAGCTACAATGATTGCGGTCCGAATCTGAAGATAGAGCATGCGACGGCCAGCATGAAGAGACTCGACAATCCAATGTATCGCGTTTGGTCGCGTCTCTACCCGCTTCGAGTACGGCAGAAGAATTAGAACATTTGTTTTCATCTGGAACCCAGGCATCGGTCTACGTGGGACTAAAACCCAACTCGCTTAGATACTCTTTCT
>DATNBZ010000289.1:0-23047 GCA_035607285.1 Blastocatellia bacterium
GCGCCAGCCGGCCGGCTTACTATCCGCCCTCGAACTATCAAACACCTCCGCAACCGCCGGCTCGTGCCGCTCGCTCGGTCGTGCCGCCGATGACTTGCGTTAGATGCAACTCGACAAACGTGGTTAAGGGAACCGTGCCGCTCTGGGCGATCCTTGTCGCTGTCATCGGAGCGCCATTTACTTGTTTGCTGACGCTTCTGTTCCTGTTGATCAAGGATCCAAACAAATGCCTCAACTGCGGACTGGAGTTTAAGAAATAATTGCCGCGCGAGATGTGTTTCGCGCTTCCTGATTCGAATCGACTGCAAGTTCAACCTTCGCCCTCATTCTAAAACCAACAACAGAATGGCAGAGAGGTTTACCCTCTCGGAAATATCTTACCCGGCGCATGCCCGAACCGTGCTCAGGTCATCCGGGAACACGGAGAGAGGACATGCAAAACAACGCTTCGTTTTTGTCGATGCTCGAGCAGAGGTGTGTGATCACGCGTCTCCTGGATGAGATGCGCGAAGCCTCACGCGAATTCCGCGCCGACCCTCGCGCGTATATGGCCATTGCACTGAGGAGAGATATCGGTGGGGGCCGCCGCAAGACGCTTCTGCGATTGGGACTCGCGATCGCTATTTCATTCTACGCCATCGCGCTTGTGTCAATGATCGCCTTGTGGATGCACGCTCAACACGGAACTCGATCGGTCAGCCCGACCCCGCCGTTCGTTATGCTGAAGTTTCCCTCTTACGAGCCGAAGGTCGAGATGCCTGGCGGCAACGACGCGCCTGGCGGCGGAGGCGGAGGCGGGCGCGGGACGCAGGAGCCGCCCTCCGCCGGCGCGTTGCCGATTCCCTCGCTCGCCGACCAAATTATCGCGCCGAGACCTGAGCCTCAACTCACTCCTCCAGTGCTGCCCGTGATCGAGACCGTGAAAGTCGATCCGCGAATAAGATTCAATCGCGATGATCTCGCTCCGACGGGACTACCTGACGGAACAGGCTTCGCGCCATCTGCGGGGCCGGGCTCCGATGGAGGTATGGGCTCGGGATCAAAAGGAGGCATGGGTCCGGGTCATGGTCCCGGCGTCGGTGAAGGCGACGATGGCAACATCGGCGGCAGCGGATTTCATCCTGGCCTTCGGCCTCGCGGAGCCGGCGACCAGCAGATCGTAGACGCGCGGCCGGTTCTGTTGAATGCGCCTCAGCCGTTTTACACAGAAGAGGCTCGCAAGAACAAAGTGCAGGGAGTCGTACGAGTTCGGGTATTTGTTGACGCGAGGGGGGACGTAAAACAAGTCGTCGTAACGCGTGGCTTGCCCGACGGCTTGAGCGAACAAGCAGTTCGGGCCGCTTATCAAATGCGTTTCAGACCGGCGGTGAGAGATGGGCGACAGGTTTCGTACTGGCTCAGCAACGTCGAGATCGAGTTCAATCTAAGATAAGCGCTCGTCTTCCTTTAGCGGCTTGGCAGAGTAAGCTTCAGGCGGCGACACATCGTCCGACACGTTGTATTGAAACACATCGCCATCGAGGCGCAGGAACAAAAATACAACGTCTTGTTCCGGATTGTAGGTCTGAATGATTTCCTCGATCTCGTCACTCGGCCATCCGCCGAGTTTGCGCAGCGGTTCGCTACGATCGGCAATGTAATGCGTGGGGACTCGCAGATTTTCACCAAGCTTCTCCGCGCTCTTTAGATCGACCACGACCGCTCCGCGGCCTTGTGAGAGAAACCTCTCAAAGGCAAACGCCGCGAAGTCACGCCATTGAGACTGTATGAACGCGAGATGTCCGCGCGGCGTGTCGAGATCTTCCATTCGCCCTGAAGATAACGTGAGACTCATATCGCTGAACCGCGGAAGCAAAAATCCATGTGAATCACTCAAATGCAAGCGTTCAGAGTACTCTGAACGCTTGCATTTGATGGGTCCACGGATTCTTCGTCTTCCGTGACGGCTGACTGGATCATTGACGAGGCAACGCGTCCGGCAAATTGGCTATCGCGTAAGCCAGCACCGTAATCACCGCGGCATTCTCGGCGAGCTCGCGGGGAACCACCTTGTCCAGAGTGTCGGCCGCCGTGTGGTGATAGTTGAAGTAGATCCGATTGTCCTGGATCGGACCAAAGGTCGGCACGCCGGCGGCATCGAGCGGCGAGATGTCCGCGCCTTCCGCGCGCTCACTTCTGTTTACGATGCCGGCGCCCATAGCTTGAAGCACCGAAGCGATGGGGCGCAGCATCTCCAACGCTCTTGCGCTCACGTGGGCCGAAAATCCTACCGGATGTCCCGCGCCGAGATCGCTCTCAATCGCGGCAACATGATTGGCAATGTCCCCTTTGTGAACTTCCGCGTAAGTCCTTCCGCCCATCAGTCCATTCTCTTCATTCATCCACGCGATCACGCGAATTGTGCGCCGGGGCTTCAGTCCTGACTTCCTGATCAGTTGAGCAACTTGCATTGCGACTGCGACTCCGGCGCCGTCATCGATCGCGCCGGTCCCGAGATCCCACGAATCCAGATGCCCGGAGACGATGATTACCTGCTCGGGATGCTCGGCGCCTTTTATGTCCGCGACTACATTGTAGCTCTCGGTATCAGGCAGAGTTTGCGGCGTTAGCGTGAGATGCATACGCACCGGACCCTGGGCTGTCAGATAGGCGATCAAGTCGGCATCTTCAGCCGACACCGCCGCCGCGGGAATCTTCGGCGCGTCCTCTGCATAACCAAAAGCGCCCGTGTGCGGCAGGCGATAGTCAGCGCCTCCAACCGACCGCACCAGAGCAGCGACCGCTCCAAACCGGGCCGCCTCGCTGGGTCCGGCGCCGCGATAAACAACGGCTTGCCCGTAGGCGTCGAGGCCCAGTCCCTGAGCCGCCATTTGTTTATCGAACCGGGCGTTGAAAAGTACGATCTTCCCGGCGATTTTTCCCCGGCCGAGAGAGCCAAGCTCATCAAAGTTGTTAACGACGATTACTTCGGCGGTTAAGCCCTCGGTATTGGTTGCTACACTTCCGCCCAGCGCCGTCAACACGACCTTCTGAGTCGTGCCAGGTGCTTGCCCTTCGAACCTTACCAACTCCGCCGTCTCCGTCCCGCGGACCCAATGCGGCACCATGACTTTCTCGAGCTTAACCTCGAGGCCCAGCCTGCGCATTTCTCCTGCCACGTATTGAACTGCCTGCTGAGCTTGCGGCGAGCCGCTCAACCGCGGACCAATGTTGTTGCACAGATGAGCAAGTTGAACGTAAGCGTAGTCGCTCGCCAGCGCGGCGTCACGAAGCTGTTTCATCTCCGCCAACAGCCGGGCTGGATACAAATCGGATGCCTTTCGATTCGGCTGTTGAGCGACTGCCTGAAGACTCATCACCGCCAACAGTAATCCGGATAGCATCGCACGATGACCGAAAGCGAGTTGGATTCTCATCGCGCGATTATACGAGAGGAGCTTTGCATTATGACAGGGATGGTGATGCATGGTAGTCGTTCACTTTTGTCGCGCCGACGCGATTAACCGCTGATTTGCGCCGCCTTCGGTACGCTGTTCTGCGCAGATCAGCGTAACGCGTCAGCGCAAATCAGCGGTCAATCCTTTCTAAGTGATTGCCTCCGGAAAAAGAACGGCGGCCAATTTCCTGGCCGCCGTCGAAATCGTCGAAAGTTCTGAGTATGATTCCGCTACTCCAGCGTCACAGCGACGAACTGCAACTGCCCGTTACGCTCGACCTGAAGCGTCAACTCTTTATCGCCCTTGAGCGACGCCAATGCCCTGAAAAAGTCCTGTCGATTGGTGACCGGCACACGGTTCATTCTGTGAATGACATCACCACGTAGCAACCCGGCGTCCGCAGCCGGACTGTCCGCCTGGACACTTTGAATGACCACACCGGTAAGGACCTTGAGCTTCAACTGCCGCGCAAGTTCCGGAGTAATATTCGACACCGAAGCGCCAAGCTTTCCGCCCTGCTCTTCCGGCTCGTTTTGATCCGCTTGATCATCGTCACCGGGCTTTGGCGGGCGTTCCCCCAGGCTGATCGTCGCGGTCTCGACCTTGCCGTCACGGACGTACTTCACGACGCTTGACTTGCCGACGGGCGCGTCGGCGACAATCTCGGTCAACTGCTTCGGCGAGGTGACGCGCTTGCCGTCAAACTCAATGATAACGTCGCCGCTGCGAAGACCGCCTCGCGCGGCCGGGCTATCATCCTTGGAAAGATCGCCGACTACGGCGCCGTCCGTTCCGGTATAACCAACCGTTCTGGCGAGCGACGGCGAAACCGGCTGCAGGAAGACGCCGAGGTAAGCGCGAGTCACCTTTCCGCTCTTGATGAGCTGGGCGTAAACCTTGGTCGCGAGATTGGACGGAATCGCGAAGCCAACACCGGAACTGGTGCCGGTTTGTGAAAAGATCAAAGTGTTGATGCCTACAACTTCGCCTTGCATATTGATAAGCGGGCCGCCTGAGTTGCCCGGATTGATCGATGCATCGGTTTGAATGTAGTTGGTAAACTGACCGGCTCCGGCGCCGAGATCGCGGCCGGTCGCCGAGATTATTCCCGCAGTCATCGTCTGCTGAAGCCCGAACGGGCTGCCGAGCGCGATCACCCATTCACCCTGTTCGAGGCTGTCGGAATTGCCGAGCCTCGCGAATGACAGGTTTTGCGCATCGATCTTTACGACCGCGAGATCGGTCTCGTTATCTTTCCCCACGAGCTTCGCCTTGAACTCGCGTCCATCGGATAACTTTACGTTTATCTGCTCCGCCTCTCCAGCGACGTGATTGTTGGTGAGGATGTAGCCGTCCGCGCTAATCACGACACCCGACCCTGTTCCCTTTTGACGGCGCGGCGTGTCGCCAAAGCCGGGGATTTGGGGAAAACCGTCAGGCAATCGCATGGCCGCGCGCTTGGTCTTTTCGACAACGTCTATGTTGACGACCGCGGGCTTGATTTGTTTTGCCACGTTTATGAACGTGCGTGAAAGATCCTGCGGCGACGGCAACTGGCTTTGTGTCTGCTGCGCAAGAGCCTTCCCATGCAACTCAAACCCAACGCCCGCAGCCACGGCTAAAGCAATCGCGAGCGCGAAGGCCCGCGCGCCGCCCGATCCAAATCTCTTCCTGATATTCCCGATATTCATTTCCATCTCTGTTCTAAGCCTCCATGATTCGCTTAACGGCAAGAGTACAGTTGATAAGAAACGAGTGACAAGCGCTTTTCAGGCTCGTCACTCGTGTGTACTTCACAATTCCAGGCACCTGCCGACATATTCCGTGATTCTTCAAACGCACTGGGTGCCGAGTTGTTTCAAATTCTGGTAGTTGGGTATTAGCGTGTTGCCAGCAAGCAGTCCTCTTCGTCCTCGGCGTCCTCCGCGGTTTTCCCGCTCAGTGGCTCGGAATCAACCGTAGAGGACGCCGAGGAGAAACGCGAATTTGAGCGAGCAACACACTATCACCCACTACCCCAAATTCAGACGGCACTCAGCTCTTGCTCCCAACTCGCAAGTTGTTGGTTACCGAGAATACGCCGGGCACGCTCCGCGCCGCCGTGTTTGCAAGCTGGCTGTCCATCTGGTTCGAGACAACGCCCTCGAGCGTTATCCTGCCGTTCCTGACGACGATGTGTATCGAGGGGTTCGCACCCATCGCATATCGATACAAACTGCCTGTCCGAAAAATGGCGCGATACGCTCGCGCCCGAATCGAGTCGTCGAAACCGGAGAGCGGCAGTACTTCTATGTTGTTCACTACATGATCAACGCCCTCAATCCTGGCGACGCGACGCTCGGCATCCTGCCGAGTGATCGGCTTAACCACCTGCCCGTACAAAGTAACGGTGCTGCCTTCGACCTGATACTCCAGATTGTCAAAGACGCCGTAGTACGGAAGCGTCACAAGCTCCTTGCGAACCTTTTCCATCGATGCGCTTTGCCCGGTTGGCGTCGAGGCGAATGCCACCGATGCCACCAGCACAAAAGTCGCGATCATCAACGCAATTCTCGAGTTGATTCTTTTCATTTGCTTACAGCCTCCTAATCTCTACCTCTTCAATCCCATTCAATTCTCATCCGTCGCACGGGCGGATTCGTTGCTATCTCTCCAACCTTTTTGGATGCCTCAGCAGGCCGAGCCGCTGTCTGCTTCTCTAAGTGCTTAGAACGAATGGGCTCTTCGGACTGGACGGCGCTGTGACCCTCGAGGGCAAACACGACCTTGCTCAGCGCATCAATCACCTCCTCACGATCCGGATCGTTCAGCCGCGTCAGAGCTTCCGTGAAAACCTCGCTTCGTCGCTTCCGAAATCGGTCGACTACGTGTCTGCCTTGCGCCGTTAGCTCGATTATCACCGTCCTGCGGTCGCGGTCCGCAGGCCGTCGTTCGATCAACCGCTTACGAACCAAACGATCCGTAAGCTGAGTCATTGCGGGAGCCGATATCCCAAGGGAAGACGCAAGCCTCGTCGTGGGCAAAGGCTCGCCGCGAAGCAATGTCAGTGTTTGGGCTTGCACTACCGTCAGGTCCATTTCAACCACGTGCGCGCGGTGATGATCGAGCATCAGACGGAACAGCCCCTCCACAAACCGATCCAAAATGATTCCAACCGCGTCTCGCTCCATCTTACTCTTCGGCCATTGCCTCTAAGGTTTCCTTCCTTTAGGTATCATTAATAGTTAATCTACATTAAATATCTTAGCACGGGGATTCCCTATGTCAAGCACTTGATCCTCTGGCCTCTGACGGAAACGGCTTGAATCTGCAACAGGCACGAGATTCATCGTTCTTTCGCTGGTTTCGCTTGTCGCAACGTGATGAAATGAGACATCGGACGATGAGAAGCAGATTCATACGCTTCGGACTTGCCATATTAGTCTTCGTGGTGATGTTGGGCATCTCGGGTTGGGATTCCGACGCGCAGGTTCCTTTACGAAAGTTCGAAGATCCGACGCCCGGCCGAATAATCGAGCGGGTTGTTTGTCGGAACAACTCCGAACAAACTTACGCGTTATATCTGCCGTCGAATTATTCCTATTCTCAGAAGTGGCCGCTGATTGCCGCGTTTGATCCCGGTGCGCGCGGCAATCTGCCGGTAGAACATTTCAGGGAAGCCGCCGAACGCTACGGCTTCATCGTGTGCGGGTCAAACAACTCACGCAACGGACCGATGCCGCCTACCGGAGAAGCCGCGAAAGCCATGCTCGGCGACGGGGACAAGCAGGAGAGTCTGACCGTTGCTGGCCCAGTCCAGGCCGCGAAGCGAAGCCGTCGTCCCGACCAAGCGACTCTTTCTTGGCCATCTTGGATCTGGCATCGCGGACTTCCGTTCTCGTACCCTGCGACAGGAAACGATCTTTCACCAGCATTGAAGCGCCCAATGCAACCGCGAACATGATCGAGATGTTCGCAGCAACCTTCTATTCTCTTGAGAACGTGAAACCATCGCCAGTCGGAGGCAACCGAAACTTGGATTGAAAGCGAGCTGGCAGGATTTGGCTCAGCGAAAAAATTGGGCCGGCTGTGCGATGGGTGCACGGCCGGCCCGCAGCTTACGGAGGAGTGAAGTGTCTAATGCTTATGGTTGCTCAGGCGGTTTGGTGTCCGCGGGTTTGCCATCGGCGTCGCGCCGCTTCAGCGTAGGCTTGTCCTTCGGCTCCTCACCCGTGGTAGTCGCCGGCGCATTTGGATCATCGCCTTCCTTGCGTCGCTTGAGCGTCGGCCGCTTCGGCCCGCTCTCGCGGTTTCCGGATGCGTCAATCGCCTTGGAGTTCGTGATGGCAAGGAGCCTCGATTTCACTTTGTTGAACTCCGACGTGCTCACGGTGTACTCGTCGCGGTCAGGGAATCTGGCCAGCAGATCGTGAACCTTGGCGATCCGGTCCGGCGTCGGAGGATGGGTGCCGAACAACTTAGACAGCGTGCCGGGTTTGTGTTTCTCTTTTTTCTCGAGCTTCTCGAAGAAACTCAGGAAATTGTTCGGGTCATAGCCGGCGGACCAAAGGTATTGCGCGCCAAGCTTGTCGGCTTCCGTTTCCATGCCCCGGTTGAACTTGAGGAACGTCAGGGGCACGCCTATCTGCGCAGCCTGGTAAGCAATATAACCAAGTCCGCCGGTCATGAAAATCAGCGGAATCATCGCGTAGTTGGCAAGCGTAGCCTTCGAGGCTTGCTCGACGCCGTGCCGCGCCGCGACGTGGCCGATCTCGTGCGCCATAACTCCGGCAAGCTCAGCTTCGGTGTCCGCAGCCAGGATCGCGCCTTTGTTGACGAACAGAAAGCCTCCCGGTAAGGCGAAGGCATTTACGTCGTCGGAGTCCAAAACCTTGATAGTGAAAGGGACCTTGGAGTCCGAATGCAGAGCAAGATTCTGCCCGACGCGGTTCACGTATTCGACCACGACCGGATCTTCAATGAACTTGCCCTGGCGATCGACGTCAGACGCGAGCTGACGGCCCATCGCGACTTCTTTATTGAGAGAATAGAAATTGATCTGATGTTTGTTGATATCGCGCTTGCCGATCAACAAGGGATTCTCATCGTCGGCGAGCTTGCCCTTCGCCGCCGGCGCCGGGTTATCGGCCGCCGCGGGCTTGTTGTCGGCAACCGGCTTCTTATCGTCCTTACCGGCGGCGAGCAGCGTAGCTGGAAACCCAATCATCGCCGCAAGCACCAGCACCGTAGCGCGCTTGAATCGCATATTCTTCATGTGGACTCCTGTTGTGAAAACTTCTGACTGGAAGAACTCGCCTGGGCTTCGCGGGCCCGATTCTCCGGCGAACTCTTTGGCGTTAGCTTATCACAGCGCTCCGCAACTTGCTCGTTACTCGCGCGCTTCTATGCGCACTCCTGCGGGATGCCGGAAAGCTAAGCAACTCTGGCGCGCTCATTATATCGCTTGCCACATTAGAAGCGTATTAGGAATGAATTATAAAGCGTTAATTCGCGGAGCCTACCGCACGCCTGCAAGTTTGCTTCGCCAGAGTTCTTCGGTAACGAAATGGCCGCGCACCAAATCGACGCCAAGAGCCGAACCATGCGGCGGACGCAGGGTGAGAGATGCGTTGGAGGTTGCTTCGAGCCAGATTTGGCGATTACCAGTCAGAACCAGGACTGCCTTGTCGCTGGTCCAAAAGGGAGTCTGTTGAAGAGCTTCGACGCGAGTCGCGAGTTGACTCAGGGCCTGATCGAGTCCGTCGTTCCTGGCCAAAGGTGAGCAGGCCGCAACGTCAAAGTGAACCGCGCTGTCCTCTTCTCCCCGATCGCTTTGCTCGGCCATCACCGCCCCCAGCTTTTCGAAAAGCTCGAGCGAACCGGTGCCGATCACGTCCGCGAACTCGGAAAGATAAGCGGCAAGGCTCATCTCATATTCCGCCTCGAGATACAGAGCGGACGCCCCGATGCCCTCGTGGATTCCGCGGAGACGAACGTCGCGGTTGTTTGGATGTGTGAGATGAAACACACACAAGTGCGAAATTATCACGGCCCAGACATCGCCGCCCACCCGGCCCTCGACCAATAGCTGGGCAACCGGCTTACCGATGCCGACAAAGACTTCCTCGAGTGACGCGCGATCCTCAATTCCATCCATTGCCATGTCAACCCATTCGGCCCACGCGTCGGCAAGCTTCACGCCGCCGAACTTCACGTCGCGCAGCCTGGCGCCGGTGAGATTGCACCCGCTTAAATCGGCGCCCGCCATGTCCGCGCCACGAAGGTCGCAGGATTTTAGACTGCTGCCCGAAAGATCGGCGCCCGCCAAATTGGCGTTGACCAGACAACATCCGTCGAGCCGTACGCCTGAGAGATTCGAGTATGAAAGATCGGCGTCTTCAAGCGACGCTCCCGCAAGATTGCTTCCGGCCATCTGTGCCATCCGCACAAAAGCGCCGGTAAGATTTGCGCCGCTCAAGTCGGTTTCATTGAGGAAGGTCCCCACCATATACGCGCCGGCCAGTTGCGCGCCCTGAAGGTTTGCGCCGGTGAGGTCGGAACCACTGAGGTCTGCGCGGCTCAGATCGGCGTTCTTCAGGATCGCGCCGATCATGCTCGACTCGATCATGTTAGCGCCGACCAGTGTGGCTTCGCTGAGGACCGCGCCGCTGAGAAAGCATCCTGCCAATCGCGCTTCTCTGAGATCCGCGCCGTTCAGGTCGGCCATTCTGAGATTGGCTTCCGCGAGATCGGCGCCCGCCAGGTGCATTCCCGACAGATCGGTGCGAACGAGGTTTGCGCCGCGGAGTCCTTCGCCGCGAGCGATCCGGTCGAGTATGTCGCTTCTTGATAGCTGGGGCATCCAATCTTCCTAAAGGCGTTCAAACGCCATTCTCATGCACGCGCGAGGCGCATGCAGTCCGCTGTTTAGTGCTATCGCCAGAGGGGCGGATTCGTGGGGCGGGGTGCAAGACAGGGCTACAGTTTTCCTCGATTCACCGGCTTATGTTATCCGCGACCGGTAGGTGAGTAAATACAAATCTCGTTGGGGAACGCGTTGAAGGTGAGGAGCCGCGGCTTTCAACATCCGGGCGCGCGGCTTATTCCAGTTTTTAGCCGAGCCATTTCCTGGATCTCTTCGGCGAGTTCCAGAGTGCGCCGAGCGGCCTGACGTGAAACTTGCTGCTCATTATCGGTCGCTGCGTATCGAGCCAATAGCTCGCGACCAAGCTCGTGATGATGCTGCTCATCGGGCTGAATGATGTCCCGATAAAGACGGGCAGTTTCCTCGTCACCGCGCGACTGGCAGAAGTCGATGAAGCACTGGTTTCTGACCAGCGCGATCCCTTCGCGTGTGAACTGACCCGCCGCTACGCGAGCAGTAGTGCTCTGGAGCTGCCGGAGGTATTCATAGAGCGCGGAATAGCCGCCGTCTCGCGGATCGAACTTCTGAACATCAACGCCGAGAGCCGAAAGCCGCTCAGCGATCAGCCGGTAATGCCTGGCTTCGTCTCCGACTTGCCGCGCAAACGCAAGCTTCACATCGAGCTCGGAAGTTGTCGTCATCCAGGCGGCAGCTATCTCGCTGGCCTCAAGCTCATTTTTGAGGGCAACGCGCAGAAGACGTTCGACGGTCAGCTCCTGAGGCGCTTCGCCGGCGGCGCTGAGCTGACCGAGCCGCTCGAGCGTCACTCGATTCTCTTCTTCAAGTTGGGCAACGAAGTCGTCTCCGGTGATTGCGAGAGCGCGGTCTGTTGACATCTTAAGCCTCGTAGAACGATTGAAATTATACCAGACCAGGCTTGCGAGAAAAAAAGCGGTGGTGCGTAATCAAGCTGAGTGACGAACTTATTTGGAGTGCGGCGCGGTCTGTGCATACGCGCCGCTTTGGCTCTTGGTGGCGATTAAAAGCAGCCAAGGCGGCGCGTAGGCACAGACCGCGCCGCACTCCAAAAAACGCCGCGCCGGTTTCCTCGTCGACCAACACAACTTTAGGACATCACCACCCGGATAGATTGACCGGCAACTCCGACGTACCATAATATACGGCCTCAAATCACGACTGAGGTTTAAGACTATGATCGAAGCCGGCCCAGCCGACATTCAATCAAAAGCGATACAGCCGGGTACTCAAAAGACCGGCCAATACCACTCACTCTTGCCGGGACAAACAGTGTGCACGGTTAAGAACGAAAAGGGCGAGAAGTGTCAGGCCCATGTAAAACAGTGGCTGACGGCTCCCGCAGAAGTCGTAAGCAAGGCGGCGGCCGGTAACACGATTCATCGCTGCCAGCGCTGCTACACAATCTATGAGGGTCCGCCACAAGAATACCTGCACCCAACCGTGAAACCCTAGCGTGCGAAGTCACGCCAAAAGGACGGACGCATGAAAAGTCGAACACCAATGATCGCCATAAGACTTCTGACTACGGTGGCGATGCTTACAGCAATGACTGTCTCCGTTTGTGGGGCAGAGAAACCAGCCAAAGCCGAAGGCAAAACCAGGGAAGCGAAGGCGCCGATGCTTAAACACGAATACGCCGATGTTAATGGAGTCCGCCTGCACTATGTGACCGCGGGGAAAGGGAAGTTGATCATGTTCGTTCACGGCTTCCCCGAGTTTTGGTACGAGTGGAAGAATCAGCTTGCGGAGTTTGGGCGCGACTACCAGGCGGTCGCTCCGGACATGCGAGGCTACAATCTTTCCTCCAAGCCCGCTGAAGTCGACCAGTACCAGGTTAAGTACATGGTCGAGGACCTGCGAGCGCTTGCCGAGAAGCTGGGCCACAAGAAGTTTATTCTTGTAGCGCACGATTGGGGCGGAGCCATCGCGTGGGCATTCGCCATCGCTCACCCCGACTATCTCGAAAAACTCGTAATCATCAACGCGCCGCATCCGGGCGTCTTCCAGCGCGAACTGCGCGACAATCCGGCGCAGCAAAAAGCAAGCGGCTACATGTTGATGTTTCGCAGTCCGCAGGCCGAGCAGACTCTTTCGGCGAACAACTACTCGCGGTTGGTAGAGGTTGTGTTGGGTGAAGGCCTGAAGAACGGCGTGTTCACCGAAGATGACAAGAAGGCATATATCGAAGCGTGGTCGCAGCCTGGCGCTCTCACCGGTGGTCTGAATTACTATCGCGCGGCGCAGGTTGGTCCTCCCACGGAGGCCGGCAAGCCGCCGGCGAATTTTGCGGGATCAATGACGTCGCTCGAAGTAAAGGTCCCGACGCTGGTGATCTGGGGCGAGAAAGATACGGCCTTGCTGACCGGTAATCTCGAAGGGCTGGATAAGTTTGTGCCGGCGCTGACCATCAAACGCATACCGGACGGAACGCATTGGGTCATCCACGAGAAACCGGCAATCGTCGACGCTTACATTCGCGAGTTCATCAAGAGCAAGTAACCAATTCGAGAGCCTAAAGTCGGTAGTGGTGTGTGAGCTGTTGCGGCAAAGCAGTCCTCGGACGTCCCCGGCGTCCTCTGCGGTTTTCCTGATCAGTGCCGGGGCGTCAACCGCGGAGGACGCCGGGGACGCGGAGGATCAACGTGATTCTGAGTGAGAAATACTATGCCCCGCTACGCGTGAATCTTAACTGTTGACGCTCATTTCGACGCCGTGCTATCTTCGAACCCCGACGACAGAATCAGTCTTTTGAAACGCAGGAGACTCACCCTCCAGCATACTCGACCCGAGCCCCTGATTCAGGTTGGTCAATAAAACATTGTGGGAAGCTATTTTGAAGGTTCGCCGTGCTTAATGGCGGCTGGCTTTGGTCATTTGAAACAAAGTAGTAACCTCGTTCTTTCCGAAATATATAAAGGTGCCCCGAAGTAAATAGTCAAACTTTTGCGTGTACCCGGCAATCTTATTGCAGCGCCGGAAGCGAAGCGCTGACGCGCTGAAGTTCGAGCCTCAGACTTGATTTGGCAGCCCCTATTTTCCTCAACCAAATTGGTGACGCGGTCGCCCGAGGGAAGTTAATCACCCTCGCTTAGAACGGTATCTTGCTGCGTGTTGCGTTTCCGGTGAACGACGCGCTTGCTCTTAGCCGGTCGGTTTGAACCTCCAAGCAAAATAGGATGAGCCATGAGACATATGAAACAAATGATCCTGCGCCTCTATTCGAAACGCACTCTGGCGTTAATTATGATACTGACGTTGCCGGGGATCGGGTTGTCTGTAGGACATACTACGGCGAACCCGCAGAAGGCGTCGGCCCCGGCCGGCAGAATCACCACGGCTGCCGCTTCGCCGCTGCCTGGATTCTCGGATGTGGCTACCAACAATCCCTTCTACACCGAGATCAGCAACATTGCTTACCGGCAGATCACGGTAGGCTGCGGTGGCGGCAACTACTGCCCGAACGACGCGGTTACGCGAGCCCAGATGGCGACGTTTATCGTGCGATCGCTGGGAGAGTTTGATCCGCCGACGCCGGCTCAGCAGCGATTCACCGACGTGCCGCCGAGCAATCCGTTCTACGCGTTTATCGACAGGCTGGCCGCCCTCGGGATCACGGTCGGCTGCGGAGGCGGTAACTTCTGTCCCGACGATTTCGTCACGCGAGGCCAGATGGCGGCGTTCATCATTCGCGGCGTCGGGATCTTCGATCCGCCAACCCCGTCGTCACAGAGGTTCACTGATGTCGCGCCCGACAATCTCTTCTACGCCTTCATCGATCAAATGGCTTTGAGAGGAATAACCGCGGGGTGTGGCGCCACAACTTACTGTCCCAACGACTTTGTGACGCGAGCGCAGATGGCGGCATTTCTTGTCAGAGGTTTTGGGCTACTCGATCCCGGACAGGCGCCTTGCTCGTCGGACAACGCAGTCCGATTCCTCGGGCAGGCTACCTGGGGGCCGACGAACGCAGACATAACACATCTTCAAACCGTCGGCATACGCGCATATCTTGACGAACAGGAAGCCGCGGCCGAAACAAGTTACCCGACGCTGCCACTTCAACCTTCGACCGTTCCCGCAGGTTGCGATTCCATTTGCCAGCGAGACAACTACTCAATGTACCCGCTGCAGAATCAATTTTTCCTGAACGCTCTTTACGGACAGGACCAGTTGAGGCAACGCGTAGCATGGGCCCTGCATTCGATCCTGGTCGTTTCCGGCCGCGATATGATGCAACCAAGCTGGATGGCGCCTTATCTGCAGATCTTCTCGACGGAAGCATTTGGGAACTATCGCAACATACTCGCGAAGGTAACGCTCAATCCCGCGATGGGCGACTATCTCAATATGAGCACCAGCACGAAGTTCAACCCGAACGAGAACTACGGGCGCGAGGTCCTTCAGCTTTTCTCGATCGGTCTGTACAAGCTGAATCTCGACGGCACACAGCAGCTCGATATGCAGGGCAATCCGATACCGACATACGATCAAACTGTGGTGACGAACTTCGCGAAGATCTTCACCGGATGGAGACTTGCGACGCAGCCGCAGCCAGGCGTGCCCAACTACATCGATCCGATGGTGCTCAATCAAAGCAACCACGACATCACTGCAAAGACGTTGCTCGACGGATTCCCAGTGCCGGCCGGCCAAGCCGGGACCGTGGATTTGAATATGGCGCTCGACAACATATTCAATCACCAGAACGTCGGCCCGTTCATTTCACGCGCGCTGATTCACAATCTGGTTACCAGCAATCCAACCCCGGCTTATGTCGCGCGAGTCGCCACTGTGTTCAACAACGACGGCTCAGGCGTGCGCGGCAACATGAAAGCGGTCGTCGAAGCGATTCTGCTGGACCCCGAAGCCCGAAGTTTCTCGATCTACGGTCACCTGCGCGAACCGGTGCTGTTGATGAACAACATCCTCCGGCTCTTCGATGCAAAATCCGCCGACAGGACGCAGAACAGCGACGGCGTTCTCAACCAGCAGCTTACACCTATGGATCAGGATGTGCTGAAGCCTCTGACGGTCTTCAGTTATTTTCCCGCCGACTATCAGGTCCCGGGCACGAATCTGACCGGGCCCGAATTCGGGATACTGTCCACCTCCTCGTCACTAAAGAGGGCGAACTTTATGAACACGATTGTTTTCTCTCTGATCGGCGCCAACCCGCCCGATAGGCCAAAAGGCACATCGATCGACCTGACCGGTCTTCAGACCCTGGCAGGAAATCCTCAGGCGCTGGTTGATGAGCTGAACAGAACGATGATGGCTGGCGGGATGTCGGCTCAAATGCAGAGCACTATTGTGACGGCGGTGAATGCGGTATCCGCGTCCAACCCGCTAAAACGTGCTCGGACGGCTTTGTATCTGGTCGCGACCTCGTCGCAATTTCAGGTGGAGTAAAAAGATGAAATATTCACGAAGAACATTCTTACGAAGATCGGGATACGCATTGAGCGCTGCCGCGCTCGCGTCTCAATTCAAAGGCCTGGGGTTAATCAGCGCGCTGGCTCAGAAGAATGCGCCAACTGACTACAAAGCGCTCGTCTGCATCTTCATGAGCGGCGGCAACGATAGCAACAACATGATCGTGCCCCTGGATGCGACCGGCTATGGGAATTATTCTGCTGCGCGCAACTCGTCGGGCCTTGCGATTCCGTCCGCAACCCTGTTGCCCATCACCCCACCAAGCATAGGGACGCAATTCGGACTTCATCCAAACCTTTCTCCTGAGGTCGCGGCGCCCGCCGCCATGCCGGGGCTGTTGCCGCTATGGACTGCCGGCAAGCTTGCCGTCGTGTGCAACGTGGGGCCGCTCGTTTATCCGCTGACCCGAGCGACTTATCAGAACAACTCCGTACAAAAACCCTACCAGTTGTTTTCGCATTCGGATCAGACTACGCAATGGCAGACTTCCAGGTCGGATACGCAAACTCAGACTGGATGGGGCGGGCTCACCGCTGATCACACCCTGCCCTTCAACAACGGCGTCAGCTTCCCGACGATAACTTCGATCGCTGGAACAAGCGCTTTTGCTACCGGCATTCTGACTCGGCCTCTCATAATCGCCGACGCCCGCACTTCACTGCCCAATGTGCTCAAGCTCGAAGGCTTTGGTACCGCGGCAGATGAGGTAGCACGGAAGAACGCGATGATTCAGCTTCGGACCTTCGACCACTCCAACCCTCTCGTGGCAGCAACCAGCGATACGGTGCAGGATGCGGTCGATATCAGCGCGGCATTCAGCGTTGACCCGATTCTCACTACCATCTTTCCCAACACGACGCTCGGAAACCAGTTGAAACAAGTAGCGAAAGTCATGAAGCTGAATCAGACTTCCGCGCAGCTTAGCCTCAATCGTCAGATCTTTTTCTGCTCGATCGGCGGATTCGACACGCATCAGGATCAACTCACCAATCAGGGAAATCTGTTCACTCAAATGAGTCAGGCAATGAAGGCCTTCTACGATGCAACGGTCGAACTTGGAATCGACAACCGCGTGACCACTTTCACGCTGTCAGACTTCGGCCGCACTCTGCAACCATCCGGCTCAGGCACAGGCGTCGGTTCGGATCACGGCTGGGGCAATCACCAGTTCGTGATGGGCGGCGCAGTGCATGGCACGGAATTCTACGGCGTGCCGCTGGCTGCAGCCGCGGGCGGCAACGGCACCGTATTCCCGACGCTGGTGGAGGGCGGCGCCTACGACACGGACAACAGGGGCCGATGGATACCTACCGCCTCGGTCGATCAATATGCCGCGACGCTTGCCTCGTGGTTTGGGCTGGCTCCGGCCGATATGCCGACCGTCTTCCACAATCTGTCGCACTTCGCGTCTTCCAATCTGGGATTTGTCTAATCGAGGCGCGGCTGGTAATAATCTGTGAGCGCGTTTCGACGGACAAATGGATAGGAAGAAAAAACTAATCAAGCTAGCGATCGCCGGAGCGGCGGTCGCTTTGTTTGTGTGTCAGGCACTTTCGGGCAGAAGCGTTCGCGCCTTCGTTAGCGGCCCGCCGGCGTCGCATACGGATGCGCCGGGCGAAGGAGACTGCACTCAATGTCACACAACCTTTGCGCTCAATAGCGGCAACGGCAACGTAACCATCACCGGCTTGCCGGACACCTACACTCCCAATCAGTTGGTGCCGGTGACGGTGACCGTCAATCATCCGAACGGATTTCTTTACGGGTTCCAGGTAACCGCACTCGATTCAATGAACCACCCGATCGGCACGCTCGCTGTCATCGACCCTACAAACACACAGTCAATAACGGGCATCGTCAATAGCGAAACGCGGACTTACATCGAGCAGACGATGGATGGAGCCATGCCGGTCGAGTTCAATCGTCGTAGCTTTACTTTTACGTGGACTGCTCCAGCCAGCGCCGCCGGACAAGTCACCTTTTACGCCGCCGGCAACGGGGCAAATGGCGACCAGGACAACACCGGCGATCACATCTACACCACCCAGGCAACAACCGGATGCACGGTCAGCTTTGACTCTTCAAGCCAGAGTTTTGCCGCCGCCGGCGGGACCGGCTCCTTCAACTTGACCGGGTCGGGGTGTGCCTGGAATGCCCTCAGCCACAATGATTGGATCACGGTCACATCGGGTTCGAGCGGCACCGGCAATGCAACCGTAGCTTATTCAATTGCCGCCAACAACACCGGAGATCCTCGCAGCGGCACGATCACAGCCGGAGCTCACACGTTCACGGTTTTCCAGGGCATGGAGTTTCCCGATGTGCAGGCCAGCAATCCGTTCTACACAGAAATCGGGAAGCTTTCAGCGAGAGGCGTTACGCTGGGCTGTGGAAGCGGCTTCTACTGTCCCGACGATTCGGTGACCCGCGAACAGATGGCTGCGTTCATCCTGCGAGCCACGGGTGAGTTCAATCCGCCGGATCCTCCGACGCAGCGGTTCAACGACGTCCCGCCGGCAAATGTCTTTTACAAATTCATAGACCGGCTTGCCGAGCTGCAGATCACGCTTGGCTGTACTCCGGATCACACTCTGTACTGTCCGCACGATCCGGTCCTGCGCGAGCAGATGGCTGCATTCATCATCAGAGGTTTGGGAGAGTTTAATCCTCCGACGCCTCCGAGCCAGCGGTTTACGGACGTGGCGCCGTCGAATGTTTTCTACAATTTTATCGATCGGATGGCTGTATTGCAGATCACCCTGGGATGCACGCCCGATCACACGCAGTATTGCCCGTCAACTCCGGTTACTCGCGCGCAGATGGCCGCCTTCCTTGTGAGAGCGTTTGACCTGTAACGCTCGCGAGGTATTCCATCCCCACGGCTTTGCACAAAAAGTAAGCTCCGTAGGAGCGAAATGTTTATAGATCCGGTATTGAGAGCGGAAATAAGCTCCGCAGGAGCGTGGTCACTCCGTAGGAGTGACATGTCTATAGATAAGCGAACATGCGGAGGCTTGACTCCGTAGGAGTCTCCTGATGCGAAGGTAACTCCTACGGAGTTCGGAACGCGCTCGCGCCTCGATCTATAGACAGGTAACTCCTACGGAGTTGCTCCGGAAATGTCCAAACGCCAGAGCTCCGTAGGAGCGGTATGTCAACATCTCGCTCCTAACGGAGCTCGAAACCAGCTTCACCGATCAGTCTATAAACATTCCGTCCCTACGGGACTGCCGCTTCCAAGCTTTTTGTGCAAAGCCCATCCCAGTCATCCCATCCACAAATTACGCAGATGACGCTGAGGCAAAGACGTCGAAGCCTTCTCTATCTCTCGTCCTTTTTCCATCTGCGTAATCCGTGGACGAACTCACTTCTTGAGCGCGGCTTTCAAGTTCAGGTTTCTTATCAAGCGGTGAAGATAATTGGGATGAACGCCGAGGGCTCGCGCTGCTTCTGTGTAATTGCCGCCCGCCTGCGCAACCGAATCGATTATGAGCCGGCGCTTTAGCTCGTTTATCGCCTCATGATACTTGGCATACTTGGCATGTTCGGCAGTCTCAGGATCGGGCGCTTCGCTTTCCGTGAGCGCTTCGGGAAGGTCCTCGGGCAAAATGATATCCGACGACCCAAGCACGACCGCTCGCTCGATAGCGTTTTCGAGCTCGCGAACGTTGCCCGGCCAATCGTAACTCATCATACATCTGCGTGCGTCTTCGGAAACTCCTGAGACCTGACGCTTGCATTGCCGGCCGAACTTGGCGATGAAGTACCTGGTAAGGAGCGGCACGTCTTCGGGTCTGTCTCTTAGAGCCGGCATCGTGAGCTGCACAACGTTAAGCCGGTAGTAAAGGTCCTGGCGAAAGCTGCCGTCGCGCATTGCTTCCTCAAGGTTCCTGTTCGTCGCCGCAATAAGTCGAATGTTCGTCCTGATCGTTCGCGTCCCACCGACCCGCTCGAACTCGCGCTCCTGTAACACGCGCAACAGTCTGGCCTGAAGCTGAGGGGCAAGTTCGCCAACCTCGTCCAGGAAGAGCGTGCCGCCATCGGCGATTTCAAGCTTGCCTTTCTTTTGAGCGACCGCGCCTGTGAAGGCGCCTTTCTCATGACCGAACAGCTCGCTCTCGAGCAAAGTCTCCGACAGCGATGCGCAGTTTATCGCCACCAGCGGCTGGTCGGCGCGCGAGCTGCCCTTGTGAATCGCTCGCGCCGCCAATTCCTTTCCGGTGCCGTTTTCGCCCAGAATCAAAACCGTTGAATCGGTTGGGGCGACTCTCGCGATGAACTGGTAGACGCTTCTTATCCGCGCGCTCTCGCCCACCATGTTTTGTTCGAGCTGAAGCGTGTCTTTGAGCAGCAGGTTTTCATTCTGCAACCGCTCGGCGCGCCGCGCGTTTTCGAAAGCCACCGCTGCAACCGAAGCCGCCGCTGTTGCGAGCTGAAGGTGATCCTCATCAAAGCCCGTGGTTGGGTTGCTCGTTCCGAGATAAAGGACCCCAAGCGCCTTATCAAACAGCGTCAACGGAACGCAGAGCAGTGAACTCGTTTCGCTTGCAACCAGACTCTGAGCGCCGCCGAAGTCTTCGTTGCCCGCAACATCGCAGCTTAGAATGGCGACTCGCTCACGGAGCACTCTTCGCACCACGGTAGCGCTGATGTGCAGCGGTTGCGCGTGGGCCGGTTCCCTCCTGAGCCCAAAGATAGAGTTCGGGTCGAGGCCGTCATCGGACGTCAATACAATTGCGCCGAACTCAGCCGGGATAACTTCAAACAGCAATTCCAGCAAGCGTTGCTTTAACGGTTCAACATCGCGAATCGAGTTGACCGCCGTGCTTATCTTCAGCAGCGCGTTCAGGTCGCAAGTGATCCGCTGGGAATCTGGCAACTGTGCAAGCACGCGCTCTGAGTTCAGGTACAGGGCATCTTCGACACGCAACCGGACGGTAGATCGAGCGCCGAGCTCCGCCTCGTCGAGTTCAACGTCGTTGGAGGGCTTTCGATCCTCGGCGTCTTCGAGCAGGAATACAAACACCGAATCGCCGATCTTGATCTCGTCGCCGTGCTCGAGAGTCCGCTCGTTTACCGGCACCCCGTTAACAAGGGTCCCGTTGAAGCTGTCCAGGTCTTTCAGCGCGAACTTATCCTCGTCGCAAGTGATGAGGCAGTGCCGGCGGGACATCGACAGGTCCGCGATCGGAAGCGCGTTGGACGGGTCGCGACCTATCGAGACTTCCCGTTCAGTCAGCTCGACGGTGGTTCCCTTCAACGGTCCTGCGATGGCTGCGAGTCTTGGGGTCATAGCTTGAGAAATCTATCTAGATAAAGTTCGAGCAGCGCGTTCTCCTCGGGCGAGCGAGTCTCTTCGCCCTTCGATATGAGCTTATCGACTATCGCAAGGAGGCGCTCGTTCTCGTCTTCGCTGCCGATTGCGCGTGGAAGCGCTTCGCGAGCAGACGCGCATACTTCCTGGGGTCGATCTTAGCACTAGCGATAGCCGTCACTTTTCCAACCTCCCTCGTCGTATTCCTTGTGAGTGAGAATGAATCTGACATAGAGGATGTGGCGCGTGAAGCCGAGCGCTCGCGATGTTCGCACATCGTGATCCGGCTGGCAAGAAAGTCGCTGCCTTCATATCGCGCCGAGTGTGATCAAAGTGGGGCTTGTAGCTTTCAGACGTGGCGAGACGCGAACTCCGTCAGGAGTTCGATGTGCCCGTGAGAACATCGCTACATTTCACCCCTGACGGGGTGAGCGGAGCGCGCACGGTCATAGCTATAAACATTGCACTCCTGACGGAGGGCCTCGCCCACTACGTCGGCTTACAACCACGAAGTGGTTGCGACCCAAAGCCCAGGGTTGCGGTACTCCGCTACCCTGGGTGACGCTGTCGTGCCGAGACTACGCAACGGGGTGGAACCAACCCCAACGGGGTTGCGGCGTGGCTCGCGAGGTAGATGAACGACGAATGCGGCGGCAGTGGGTGATGATGCGATGGCAGGCCGCAACCCCTTCAGTGTTGGGCCAAACGAATTGGGTAGCCTCGGCACGACACCGTCACCCAGGGTAGCGGAGTACCGCAACCCTGGGCTTTGGGACGAAACCCCTTCGGGGTTGTTGGCTGCTCACAGATAGTTGGTAAGGCAAGAGATTGAGAAGGCAAAATGTCCAAACTCCAGTGCCCTCCTGACGGAGGGCCAGACCGATCATCGACTTCACTAACCAACCATGCTAACCGATCGGATAGAGTGTCTATCCGATCGGTTAGTTCCTCAGCGCTCTGTCGCCGCCCTTCAATTCTTCATCACGCTGAACCAAAGCGAGCTATTTCAAATTAAGCGAACGGGTTCCGCACATCCTTGCCCGACCTGGGCGGCATGTCCACACCCTGGCACGTCGATTGTCATTGTGAGGGCTGCGGCGAATGTGAGCCGCGACACGAAGATCAAACGGAGAACTATTTCAGAAGGAGAAACCTCATGCTTACGAAAAAGACACTATACACGTTAACGCTTATCGGAATGATCATCCTTGGTTCCAACGGCGCAAACGCTTTAGCCCAGCGCCGCATGAACCCCGGCGGTCGAGTCACTCAATCCAGCTTGAATCCAGCGGGCCAATCCGCTCAGTCCTCGACGAATGAGTCTGACATGCAGATCACCGATGCCGGGGCCAAGTCAATCGTCGGATCCTGGTACGGCTCGTTCTCGTCACCGGACTTCGGTCCGCTTCCGGCGATGTTCAGTTTCACCGAAGACGGCACGGTCGTAGAAACCGACGGCGGCGAACTGCAGCCCTCGCCTCCGGATGCGCCTTACTATACCGGACCCGGCCACGGCGCCTGGCGCAAGATCGACAAAACCAGGGTCTCGATCACGTTCATGATCATCGCGGTTAACCCGGACGGGACTCTGAACGCCACCGGCAAGGTCCAGCTTATCGTCACACTCAGCGGAGCGGACGCATTCAGCGGGACCGGTCATTTCGCGTTCTTCGACGCCGACGGTCACCCTATTGAAGGCGCCTCGGGCGATGAATCTATCCAGTGCACTCGCATAAAAGCTGACTGAGTCTGAAGAAGCGGAAGGGTTCAGCACAACCGAGCGTTCAGAGTACCGACTTTAGTCGGGCAGTGCTCAACGGAATTGATGCATCGGGAGCACAAGGCACTGCCCGATCGGGATAGAAACTGGGCGCACAGCACTGCAGATCGAGAGTGACCGTCGCCTCTAGATCGCGACGGGTTCCTAGTTCGACTGCCGTCTACGGTTCCCAGAGCCCCCCTATAATCCCGGACGGTCGG
>DATNBZ010000294.1:0-11612 GCA_035607285.1 Blastocatellia bacterium
TATCTCGGCGTATTCGTTAATGACCTCGACGACGCTAAAGCTCACGCAGTCGGGTTAAAAGCAAACGACGGTGTCTTCGTCGCCCAGGACCCTGACCCCGACAGCCCCGCCGGAAAGGCTGGGATTCAGCAGAAAGACGTCATTACGGCGTTCAACGGCAAACCGGTCAAGGCAGCCAGAGAGCTTACTCAGGCGGTGGCGGATACACCTGTTGGAGATAGCGCTCGCGTTGATTTCATTCGCGACGGTCAGCCTCACACGGTGACTGTCACACTTGCCGAGCGTCCGAAGAATGTAAACGCTCGAGCAATTCCACAGGATTTCGGCGGAGATCAGGGCGGACCAGTTCAACAGGGGCGGCTTGGCATTCAGGGCCGAACGGTCACACCCGAGCTTGTGACCGAGATGAAGCTAAAGGTCAAGGTCCCGAGCGGCGTGTTCGTCGCTGCGGTGCAGCCCGGCAGCCCGGCCGCTGATGCTGGTGTGATGCACGGCGATGTGATTCATGGATTCGATCGCGCTCGAGTAACTACGCTGGAGGAACTGACGCAAGCCGTTAAAGCAGCCGGGCCCGGTGAGTACCTGTTGGAAGTCGAGCGCGCGGGTCAAACGCAGTTCCGAACCGTCACGTTCGAATAGACTCGAGAGGGTAACATATATCTCGCTAACGTAAGAATCCGTGCGAATCCGTCAAATCAGCGTCATCCGCGGTCTATTAATTCTCCTCATTATCGCAGAATAGACCACGGATGACGCTGATTTGACGGATTTGCACGGGTCTTTACAGACCCACAACTCTACATCGCGAGTCCGCCGTCTGCTTGTATCACCTGACCGGTGATATAACGCGCATCGTCCGACAACAGAAACGCAGAAACCCGCGCAACTTCTTCGACGGTCCCATAACGCCCGAGCGGAATCTGCTCGAGCATCTTTTTCTTGTACTCTTCGGGCAGCGAGGCGGTCATATCTGTTTCAATTAGTCCGAGCGCCAGGGCGTTCACCGTCACGCTGCGGCGGCCGACTTCCTTTGCCAGCGCTTTCGTAAATCCTATCAACCCGGCCTTCGATGCCGAATAGTTGGTCTGCCCGGCCATTCCAACGACTCCGCTGATAGAGGCTATGTTCAGGATCGCGCCTCGTCTCTGCCGCACCATCACCGCGACCGCCGGTTTTGTGACGTTGAACACGCCCTTGAGGTTGGTATCGATAACCACGTCCCAGTCCTCCTCGGACATCATCATGATCAACTTGTCACGAGTGATTCCCGCGTTGTTAACCAGGTAATCGACCGATCCGAATTCGCTCTTGACCTCTTTCACCATCGACTCGGCAGCGCCTGAGTCCGTAACATCGACCTGGAATGCACGAGCGTGTCCACCGGCGGCCTGGATCTCGGCGACCAACTGGTCTGCGAGTTCTCGGTTCTTTGTAAAGTTGAAGGCGACCTTCGCGCCTCGCGACGCAAGTTCCCGAACGATTGCCGAACCGATACCACGCGAGCCTCCAGTTACTATCGCTGACCTTCCCTCGAATTCCGACATGTGTCTCCTGTGAAAAGTTTGTAGTACGGTCTTCAGGCGGAAGTTCGTAGTCGGTTGGGTTAAGTACTCGTGTGGTACAAACTTCCGCCTGAAGGCCGTACTACGAACATGTGATTGACCGGCTTACGCGAGCCGCAACTCTTCCCGCCTCTTCACGAGCGACTCGACGCGCCGCTCATTCACCGCGTAGCCGATACCGATTCCGCCGGGTACAGCGATTGTTCCACGCGGACTCACGGTAACTTCGGGCTCGATGATGTCCTCTTCCCAGTAGCGCGCCGATGCCGACACATCGCCCGGTAAGCTGAAGCCCGCGAGCGTCGACATCGCAATGTTGTGCGCGCGTCCGATGCCGGATTCAAGCATGCCTCCGCACCACACCGGGGTTCCGCGATCGGCGCAAAACTTCTGAATCGCCCGCGCTTCGGCGTGCCCGCCAACGCGGCCGAGCTTCACGTTTATTATTTTGCAGGAGCCAAGCTCATCAGCCTTGCGGGCGTCCTCTACAGTTAGTATCGATTCATCCAAACAGAGGGGCGTGTCCAGTTCGCGTTGGAGCTTCGCATGATCGACGATGTCGCCGGGCGCGAGCGGTTGCTCGATCATCATCAGGTTGTATCGATCGAGTTGTTTTAATAGATCGATGTCCGCAAGTGAATAAGCTGAGTTTGCATCGACGGTTAATCGAATCTCTGGAAACTTTGACCTGACCGCTTCGACCAGCGCAATGTCCTTACCCGGTTTGATCTTGATCTTGATTCTTTGGTAGCCGGCCTCGACTTCGCGAGAGACTTTTTCCACCAGCGCCTGAGTGCTTTGCTGCAGTCCGATTGAAACGCCACAAGCGATCTCTTCTCGAGACCCGCCGATGTGCCGCCAAAGGGGCTTGCCGCAAAGCCTGGCTTCGAGATCCCATATGGCCGCTTCGACTCCGCCCTTAGCCATTCTATTACCGCGTATCCGCGCGAGCGCATCGTTCACCTGGTCGGCTCGTTCGACGTGGGCGGCTGCCAGAATAGGAACAACGTAGTTCGTCACGATGATCCACGCGGTGTCGATCGTCTCGTGATTGTAGAAGGGGTCTTCGGCGGCAGTACATTCACCGTAACCGTAAGCACCAGATTCGTCGAAGACGCGAACGATCATGATTCGTCGCCGCGTCGTCCGCCCGAAGCTCGTTTCGAACGGCCACTTCAGCGGCAATTCGATCTCTCTCAGTTCTATTCGTTCAAGTTTCATGTTTAGATAATCTAAGCCCGCCGGGGGTGTGATTAAAAGCCGGACTTCCTACGTAGTAACGAATTTATTTGTTTCTGAGAATCCCAACGAATAAATTCGTTACTACGTGGGCGTTATTCGTTGCAAGTCGCGCTTTTAATCACACCCGCCTGGCGGAGCCTGATGCCTTAATCTCTGAAATGAAACTGTGCTTCATCAGGACCAAACAAATACCGGCCGGTTCCGCCTTCACGTTCAAACCCACGGACTATTAATCCGGCGTCGAGCTCATTTTGAAAGTCTTCGCGAACGCGGGCCCGCCAGCGCTGATGTTCTTCCAATGATTGCGCTCGTACTTTTTCGATATCATCCGGAATCGACACCGAGTGCAACTTATCTTGCATTTCCGGCACATCTGGCGCCTGCGGCCGTTTGCCGGCGAGCGCGGACTCCACGTGCGGCGATGATACCCACCACTCTGCGAATAAGCGATCCGATGGAACGGCCATATCAAACACGGTGGACAACCCTTCGCCATAGTAGTTCACCGCGTACCGCCGGATAATCGCGCCCAGCTTATTGATGTTGAAATGCGCGTTGCGCGATTGAAGCGGATCAAAGGTCCAAATGATGAGCGGCACTCCGGCATTCATGGCGTGCTCGCGTTGCGCGAGCTTCATCTTGTATCCGATGTCCTTGTGCCGCCAGCCTTCCAGGACCGCGGCGAGGTGCGAGTGATAAACAACCTGCTTGTTCATGATCGCGATCATCGTGTGGACGAATCCGACTAATTTGCCGGCTGACTCTCCCGAGGCTTCGAAGGCGCCGAAGGTTGGAGCGTTACAGGCTTTTGAGATCATATAAAGCCTGATCGGCATGATGCCGATATCGGCGTCGTTCCAGACCGCGCGTTCCAGGTCAATGCATTGTTGAAAGTCCTCGACCGAAGTGCACTCTCTGATGGCGATTTCCGGCCCTGACATAGCCGACGAGTATAATGAGCAGTACCGTCACATTCAAGTTTTCCGCTCTCCGTATGATTTCGGCAAAACAAATCGCACAACGGCGAAAAGTCGTTGTGTAATCTGAAACCCAGTGCTAGCATCGCGTCCGTTTAGTTTTACCTTTGGTATTGGGAATCGGGAATGACGCTCTGGACAAGCGTCGCTGTTAACTAGAGCGACGGAGCATTAACTAGCTCGTTGTATCCTCCCGGGCATCCCTCGTGGGAATCGAAGACGCGACTCTTAGCGGATTGAAAAAAGAATTTCAGATTTCAGATTTGTGATTTGAGATTTCAGAAATAGGATTTGAGATTTCAGAGGTAGGATTTGAGATTTCAGGAATAGGATTTGAGATTTCAGAGGTAGGATTTGAGATTTCAGAGGTAGGATTTGAGATTTCAGATTTGAGATTCAGACAATTTCAGAATTAGGATTAGTCAGGATTTGAGATCTCAGATTTTCTTATCTTGAAATCGCGATTCTAGATTGCGAGATTCTGGTTTCTGTAGCCTAGCCGAATCAGGCACACGCCGCTCAGTCAATACGACCCTCCTCTTTCGCGTGATATACTTTCAACGCGATGGCCGATCCTAAGGACAGCGTTCTTGATAAGGCCGAGAGTCTCGCTAGAAGGATCCTCGAGCGGCTCGGCTCCAAGGTGGATAAGAAAATCGCGCCCGCCGATCAACCCTCTCTTAGCTCGAGCCAGATCGGTAGTCTCGCTTCTCGACTCGAACACCTTATCGATGCCAGCCTCAAAGAAGACGAACGCGGCACAAGCAGAGTCGCGCCCAATCGGTTCAAGGTGCTTTTTACCTACGAGGAAACTTCGAAGCTCAGTCCGCAGTATATCGAAGCGGTGGGCAAGGAATTGACGGCTACGGCTTTCGAGTACATCAATAACCGAAGGTACGCGACACGAGGTCCGGTCGAGGTCGTCGCAGAGCGGGACCTCTTTGTAAAGTCGACGACCGTGCGAGCAGTTTTTGATGGCGAAGTGAATGCTCAAACCTCGCAAGACAGCGCAACGGCGCAAGCCGACGGTTTGAAGAGAACGTCTTTCATCACTCCGGATGGTCGAACGTTTACGGTTGAACTCAGAGCCGAAGCAGCTCCGGCTTACATTGGGCGGGCCGCCGGCAACGCCATTAGACTGGACGATGAGAATGTCTCACGTTTGCACTGTTCGCTGTCTTTCCGAACCGGGCAGGGCGTAGTGATCGCCGACGTGGGCAGTGCGAACGGCACCTACGTGAACGAGCAGCTTCTTGGTCGAGACGAAGCGCGGCTGCTGAAACCGGGCGACACCGTTGCGGTGGGTGATTGCAAGCTCACCGTGTCTGGGATCGAGTGAGACACATTCATTGACACAAACCACGGTTCGAGCGTTAATCGTGATCAAGTTTGCCAGCCTGGTAATCTGTCAGCGTGTGAATAAATGTGTCCGGCTCTGGAAAATCCCACCGACGCAGTTGGTGGATGGTTCATACGCAGGCTAAATCGGGAAGCGCGGGCGGCGGGTTGAATCCCACCAACGCAGAGACTGTGTGAAAAGTTCGTAGTCCGGCCTTCAGGCGGAAGTTTGTATCTGTATTTACGCCGGATTACGAACTTCCGCCTGAAGGCCGGACTACGAACATTGCATTTTCACACAGTCTCTGCGTTGGTGGAATTTCTGGAATGCGCCTTGCAACTTTACGATGGCAGGCCGATGAACTCTGAAAGGGCCCGATCATGCTAGTACCGGTTATCCTCACCCTGATATTCGTCATCGCCTCGATACTCTTGATGCTCTTGCTGACCTGGGCGGCGTGGCGACATCGAAATCCGCCGGTCGTAGAGGGTGATCTTCAGAAGGACGTCAAAGACTTCGGTCCCGCGCAAACCAACCGCTGGCTTCGCGGATTGAGAGTTTTCTTTCTGTTATTGATCCTCGTCGTCTTCGGCTTTCACTCGTATTGGGTATTCTGGGCCGCATCGAATAAGGACTCACAGTTCAACAAAGCGAAACGATTCGATGCTCGAAATCTGCGACTTGCAGAAAGCAGTCTGAAGGGCTGGGTGCTCGATCGCACGGGCAAGCTCGAGAATGCGTTGATCAGATATCGATCCGACGCAGGCGTAATTACCCGCGAGTACCCACTCGGTCAGGCGGCGGTTCATCTCACCGGTTATTCGGATTTCATCTTCGGCGCCGGCGGGATGGAATCGGCATTTCGAAATTGGTTGACCGAACCCACCAGCGTTTACAACCGACTAAGCTCACCCAACCCCGTCGGAAAAGATTTGAAAGTATCGATTGACTCGCAGCTTCAGCGCGAGCTGTTCAGCCTGCTTCAATCGACCGGTAAGCCTTCGGCGGGAGTCGTGTTGTTGTTGCCAAACAATGAGGTGTTGGCGATGGCCTCCTCGCCGAGCTTCGAGCCTACCACCATCGCCAACGAAGACACCTGGAGGAAGCTGAGCGAACAAGCCGAAGACTTCACGACTCAACCGCTCAGTCCGCTTGTCAATCGCGCGCTGGGCACCTTGGTAACCGGCGGCGCGGCGTTCTACTATCGGCCCGGTTCGACATTCAAGACTTTCGTTGCGGGTGCCGCGATTGATCTCGGAATAACCGGCGAGACCTTTACCTGTCGCGCGGAAGGCTTTACACCGGACGGCTCCAATCGCGCGATACGAGACTTCGGCGGCGAGGTTCATGGGACGATGGGACTCCACGATGCATTTCGGGTTTCGTGTAATCAATACTTCGCGCAGTTGGGTCTGAAGATAGGCAAAGAAAGATTGGCGAACTACGCAAAGAGGCTTCGCTTCGCAGTGTCGCCCGCTGACAAGACGACGCGCTGGCTCGATCTCTGGCAGGTGACGCACGGCGAGAAGGATCAGTTCGACTACGTTTTTGCACCGCCCGAGCCAAGGATGGATCTCTCGAGCAAGGCGAGCAAATACGATGTCGCGCTACAGAGTTTCGGGCAGGGCTACGACGATTTGACGGTGATGACAATGGCGTTGCTCTCGGCGTCCGTCGCCAGCTCCGATGGCGCTTTCGTGGCGCCGACTTTCGAGCTGGCGGCTCCGCGGAAAGTTATCGGGCCGTTTATTTCAGCTCAATCCGCCTCACAGCTAAGAGCGATGATGCGTTCGGTAGTCGAAAGCGGAACCGCAGCAGGTGCTTTTGCATCTCTTGCCGGTCGAATCACATCGGGGGGTAAGACGGGTACAGCCGATCGCGATGTTTATGTCTACGATCGGCAGGGCAATCCGGTAGTCGACTACGTGGACAAGGAGGGACGTAGGCATCTCAAAACTGACGGGTCGACAGACTCGTGGTTCGTGGGATTCGCGCCCGCTGAAAATCCTCAGATCGCGTTTGCGGTGATGGTTGAGAACGGAGGACAAGGCGCTAAAGCCGCAGCGCCCATCGCCGTGAAACTGATCACAAAAGCTGCCTCATTGGACTATCTGAAGATGGCGAGTCAACCGCAGCCGAGTGGGCGATCACAAACGGGACGTTAAGGGAACACGGAATGGAAACAACGAAACCAAGGTTCACGAGGACAAGCCCTTCCCTGCACTTGTTGATGTTGATGGTGATCTTCGGCGTGGTGTTGGTCGGCTACGTCGCGGTACTTTGGTCCGGAGAGATCAGAGGTTACGCGCCAAGCAAGATGGTCGCGGCTCGCGATCTTGCATTGCTCGTCCCGGTGCTTGCGGCATTTTTCTGGCTGACTCGCCAGCAGCGCTACCGGGGCGAAATGATAATCCTCACCGCGGCGATCTTTCTTTTTGCCGCAGGCCAGTTGATGCAGTTCAGACTCTTCTCTGATCCCGAATACGGAGCGCGAGGCGGCGCACGGGCAAAGGCTCGAGAAGCGAAGGCCCAAACGGTCAGGCTGCTCAATGTTGAAACCGCCTACGACGATGACAAGAAGGCTTTCATGTTCGGCTCGAGCGCGGTCCCGAAGACGCAAGGCATTCAACGGCCACCGGTTTACGAATATGGACTGAAGGACATTCTTACCTCAGTAAACACTTACATCCCAATAGCGGGGATCCTGATGATGGGGTTTTGCTTTTGGCTCTTCAAGGGTGACAAAACACTGCTATGGTTTCAGCAGCACGCGATGATATTCGGACTGGCGACCCTGATTCCGTTTGCACTTGTGGTCCTGGTAAGTCACGAAGGCAAGTTCCTCGGGCAAACGACGCCCTGGGAGGGCGTGAAGATACTCTTTCTCCTGAGTTTCGCGGGGATGCTGGCGGATACGTACAGGCATTTGCGCCGCACGCGTTGGGGCTTGCCACCCGCACGCTACTTCTTCCCTTTCGCCGTTATTGCGGCAATGCCTTTGCTGCCGTTCTTCGAGCTGTCTGATTTTGGCCAGATGCTGGTGTTCTTCGGCGTGTATGTGATGCTCTACGTTGTAGCCGTGCGTCGAAAGGCCCAACTGCTTTATGCGGTGGCGCTGGTAGCAATCTTGTTCGGCGCATTCTTCGGAGCCTCGCGAGTATCGACAGGTTTCGGTGTTCCGGGCCGAGTGTATTTTCGATTCTATCAGTGGGTACACACCTGGGAAGCGCCGCCCCCCGACACCTGGTGGTGGAAACGTGACTTGGACAGATATCTCCAAGCCACCAAACTTACGCTTGATCCAAGCAACCCACAGGAGGTGAGGCAGCGAAACAACGAGGCATGGGCCGACAAGGTGCTGCAGGAGTCGCAGGGACTTTTTGGTATCAACGCCGGCGGCATAAACGGTGAAGGGCTAGGCTTGGGCTTTCCGGAAACCGTCCCGATATCCGATTCCGATTTTATTTATGCTGCACTGGCGGAAGAAACCGGGCTGGCCGGGGGTCTGGCCATTCTGATAGCTATTTGTGCGTTGGTGTTTGCAGGAACGACCATCAGCATTGCGACTACGGACATGTTTACCAAGCTGCTGGCGGCGGGACTGACTGCATTTACAGGATTTCAGGCGGTCGTCAACATAGGTGGTGTGCTTCGGGTGCTTCCAATGACCGGCATCACGCTCCCGTTCGTAAGTCACGGGGGCTGGTCGTTAATAACCTCCTTTGCGATGCTGGGTATCCTTCTCGCAATCTCGCACCGGAATGCAGTAGCGCGACCGGTCGAAGAGCCGGCGCCACCGCAGTTTGTTCCCGTGCATTGAGCGATTGTGCCACCTTTTCACATTCGGATGGCATCCGTGTCCCAAACCAGATTGTAGGCTATTCTGTGGATCATGCGTAGAGCACGGTTTGATCCTGTGAAATGAGCAGTTAACTTCCACACAGACTTACTCGGTCATTTGCGGCACGATCATTGCTCTAGTCCACGACATACTTATGAGCATCACCTACCCAACGATGCTCGCAAGATACAACCTGAGGGGCCAAGAGGCATCGGATGATTCCGGTGCCTTTTTCTTTTGCATTGAGGATCTCTAAGCTTCGGGGATTTGCGACAATTCCCTTCCAAGCTCTTAGTAAGGAGTGTGATATTTCGAGGGATGAGAACCTTTGGTTCGAAGCTCGATGTCCTTGCTGTGCGGCATCAACAGCAGTCGACGCATGTTCAGAGTGCTTATGCCGGACGGCGTGTAAACCAGCCTGTACCAGTTCTTTCGTAAATCATCAGCAATGATCTTTGCTGCTTCGGCTACCTTGTCAAAGGGATAGATTGCGCCTCCCGTTCCTACTGTCAGGTGCTCGAGCGCGGCCGGGGGTTTTGGCTTATCTCGGAGCAAGGCTCCACGCGTCCGGTCAGGAACTTGAATCGCGTACAGAACGATGTTTCCCTCTTGAAGCGAGCGAACCGCATCATCGAATTTGGTTTTGCTCTCGCTGTCGTAGCCGTCGCTGATCAAGATAATCGCTCGCTTTTCAAACCCCGCGTTTGACTGGCCTGATAACGAGTCGGCGACTGCAACGAGCGCATCGAACAAACTTGGGAAGCCTTTGCGATTCAGTTTCGAGGGAGACGTTTGAAGCTTCGCAAGATCGGGCGTCATATCTTCGATTATCTCGGCCGTCTCATTGTAGTTCACAACCATCATTTGGTCGTCTTGGAAGAGCTCGTTGATGATCGCTTCCATTGCCTTCTGCAAGGCCGCACCCTCCGCCTTCAGATTCGCGCTGCTGTCTACCAGAAGCACGAGACGCGAACCACTATCGAGGCGGCTGAAGCTCTCAATCTCTTGAGGCGTGCCGCTGTCGTACAGGTCAAAATCTTCCTTCGTAACCTGGTGGCCTTCCGGTGATCGAGCAATGACGTTCAGTGTGACACTCCGGCGCCCGGCGCTCGTTCCCTTTCCTGATTGGGCGAATCCACTGATGACGATTAGAGCGAGCGCGGCGATTGCCGCTACAACTCTCAACGTGTCGAGTGGAACTATTTTTTTGATCTGATAATCGTTATGTGTGAGCTTCATTGTTACGGCTGATCCAAGCACCGCGACCAGCTTGATTATTCCAGAAGCACCTTGGCGCACGCAACAAGCCGGCTGTACTTTGCGCCAATGTGCTTGATGGGGTGCTAGCTTGTCACTCCAACTATGCGTTGTTATTCTTCCTTCGCATCAAAACATCTTCCTTTTATGGATACTGCCACCGCCACAGCAAACCGCGAACATTTTGAGAGACTGGTCAGCGAGTTGGAATCTCTGGAGCAACGACTTCGTCAAGGCGGCGGACCGGAGCGCATCGCACGGGAGCACAGCAAAGGCAAACTTACAGCCCGAGAGCGGATTGAACTGCTCTTCGATAAGGACTCCTGCTTCCAGGAGATCGGCCTGCTGGTCGCGCACGATCTTTATGACGGCAGCGCGCCGGCAGCAGGTGTTGTGACGGGCATCGGGCGCATAGCCGGCCGCGAAGCAATAGTCGTCGCGAATGATGCAACCGTGAAAGCCGGCTCATGGTGGCCGGAGACGGTGCGCAAAATCCTCCGGGCCCAGGAGATCGCGATGCGCTGTCGCGCGCCGATCATCTACCTGGTCGACTCGGCTGGAGTTAATCTGCCTTACCAGAGCGGGGTCTTTCCCGGCCAATACGGCGGAGGCCGGATCTTTTTCTACAATGCGGTGATGCGCCGGTATCTGAGAGTGCCGCAACTCGCAGCGGTGATGGGGCAATGCGTTGCCGGCGGAGCGTATCTACCCGCTCTTTCAGACTTCATCATCATGGTAGAAGGAACTTCGTTCATGGGACTCGGTGGGCCGAATCTCGTGAAGGGCGCGGTCGGCCAGGTAGTCGACAGCGAAAGCCTCGGTGGCGCCCTCACTCACAACGAGATTTCCGGTGTTGCACATTTTCGCGCCCGGAATGATGAAGAGTGCATAGCGAAACTGCGAGAGTTTGTAACCGAGCTTGCGCCCCCGCAGCCGCTTCGCGTGAAGATCATCGAGGCGGCGAGTCCGCGACGGGCGGTCGACGATCTGTACGACATCGTTCCAGCCGACCACCGTCTGCCTTATGACATGCGAGACGTGTTGGATTGCTTGCTTGATGGCGGAAAGCTCGACGAGTTCCAGGCCGATCACGCGAAGGAGATGATCACCGGTTACGCGCACATCGAAGGCATTCCCGTTGGAGTCATTGCCAATCAAAGGGGCCTCGTGCGCGGACCTTCGGGGCAGGCTCCAAAATTCGGGGGCATCATCTATACGGACTCGGCTGAGAAGGTCGCGTACTTCATCGAAACCTGCAACCGTCACGAAACGCCGCTTCTCTTCTTACAGGATGTATCCGGGTTCATGGTAGGCACCGAAGCTGAGCACTCGGGCATCATTCGAGCCGGCGCTCGCTTTGTGGAAGCGATGGCGACGGCCACCGTTCCGAAGCT
>DATNBZ010000041.1:0-11244 GCA_035607285.1 Blastocatellia bacterium
CCGAATCGATTGTTGGAGTCTATGAGGCAAAACCATCTCACCCAAAATATCGGAGCCCGCTCGATGAGCGAAACGTTAATTACAACGCCGAAACAAAGACAGACCTGGCCAACTACGCGCTGCTGATCGGAGGCACCGGCACCGCTGTGGGCAAATTTATCGCCGACAAATGGAACGTCATAGCGGGAGTGGAAAAAGCAAAGAACGTCGAAGATTTCTTTTCGAAGTCGTGGGGGGTTATCACCGACACGTCGCCCACCGTGTCAGCAACTGGAGAAATGCTTTCGTGGATGGGTGGCGTTGGCAGCGGCGCCGGAGCAGCGGCTTCACTCATCGATGCGAAAAAGGGGTACGGTGAATGGAGAGACAAGGCCAACATCGGAGCGCAGCAGCGGATAGGTTTGGGTAAAGCGGTCAGCGGTACTCTCAGCGCCGCTCAACAATCCGCGACCTCCGCTTATCATTTTGGAAACCTCGCACAAAGCGGCGTGGCTGCTACCGCGCAAGTCGCGACCGGCGGCCTGGGGATCGCTACCGGCGCGGTAGATGTGTTGCGCGGCGGCTATTCCCTCTTCAAAGCAAAACAAAATGTCGAGCGGCTTAACAGACTCAAGGCGGATGAAGATCTTCATGAGGACACGAGAAAGGCGGCTACGCAGGCGGCGAGCACGCAGGAAATGAGGAAGACATCCGCAAAAGGCACCATCGCCAAGGGAGTGCTGACCGCTGTTGGCGGCGGCTTGCTCGCGGCCTCGGTAGCCACGCCGATTGGCTGGCTCTTGCTGGCCGGCGGAGCGCTCATAGGCGGGGTCGTTGCCATAAAGAAGTGGTGGGATAAGAGAACGAGGAAGAAAGAAATCGCGATACGAGAACTGGGTGTCGAGGAAGAAAGAAAAGAATGGGAAGAGGACGTCAAGCGAGTAAAGAGTAAATATTGGTTTTGGGACGAAACCGGAAAGGCTGAGCGAGAGGCGCTCGGACCCGATCCGCTCGAGCGTGAACTGAAGAGGTTCGGGTTTAAGGATCCTGGTCACTTCTATTCAAACTACATAAACTACATGGCCAATCACCTCTACAACCGAGCGAAGACAGACAGGCAAAGTCTCCTGGTTGATGCGAACAACCAGATGCCGGCTCGGTACGGCGGACGAAGCGGCCCCCTGCCTAAAGAGTTGACGCACGCGCGCTCCAAGAAAGATCTGGAAAAAGCCCTGAGGACTCATGGAATATCTGTTCCTGACGGAAATACTTACTTGCAAATAGCAGAGTTGATCGAAAGCATTGGTCTTAAGTTCGACTGGCAAGCGACGCCCGCTCAGCCGACACCGGAGAAGATCGGCAAAGCGCTGGATACGTAGTCTGAATGTCCGACTTAAGGTACGACAAAACTTCAGTTTGTCGCCGCACGGCCATCGTCGACAAACTGAAGTTTGTCGGACATTAATAACAAGGAGCGCGTGATGTCACTCACGAGCGCGGAGCATAAAGCCGAACTTCAGCGAATTGGTGACCTGCTTTCCGAAGATGCCTATGAAATCGAAGTGCTGCCCGCCTCGGATCTCGTGCCCTACGATAGATTGCTCGTAAGACTGGAGTCATTCGAGGAGAAGAACCGAATCTGGCAACTCGAGCTGTCATATCTGCCAGGGCTTGAAAAGGAGCTCGAGAATGTCAGCATACTTCAGAGCTTTGTCGCATTGTCCGATGGAAGTCCCGACGAGCATCGCCCTTCATTAAGTCAACTAATCGTGAAGCTGAACGTGAATCTCCCAATCGGCTGCTTTGGTCTTCTTGATAATCCGCGATTGCTTTTCTTTAAGCACAACGCGATGCTCCCGAATGATAACCACGCCGTCAGCCGGCAGGTCGTTCGTGAGATGGTTCCGATGACTGCTTATTTGATTACTACTTTCTCCGAGTCGTTGATTCAGGTGGCAACCGGCCAGCGCACCATTGAAGAAGCAATAGCCGACATGCCGTTCTCGAATGTGTTTGGCTAACCGACTCAGCAAGTGACTACAAAAGGAGGACACGATGAAAACCCTGACGCGCGCTTTGGCAATTGTGATTTTCGGTTTAGCGACTGTAGCGACGAGCAGTGCGCTTGTCACCACATCCTCCGCGGGCGCTTCTCGCTTCGCCAAGCTGGACGGAAACCGGATTCATTACGTCGATCATGGAAAAGGGAAACAGGCTCTCGTCTTCGTCCACGGTTGGACGTGCAATGTCGATTTCTGGAAGGCCCAGACCCCGGCGTTTGAAGGCAAGACCAGAGTCATCCTTGTCGATCTTCCCGGTCACGGCCAAAGCGACAAGCCTCAGATCGCTTACACGATGGACTTGTTCGCTCGCGCGGTAGATGCAGTGCTGCGCGATGCGGGGGTCGATCGCGCGGTGATTGTCGGCCACAGCATGGGCACGCCGGTGATGTGCGAGTTCTACCGGAAGTATCCGCAAAAGACTCTTGGTCTCGTGATCGTCGATGGTCCGCTCCGGGCTTTCCTCGACCAAAAAATGATGGATGACTTCATCGGGGCATTGCGTGGCGCCGATTACAAAGCGCAGGCAAGCGGGTTCGTTGACGGCATGCTCGGTCCCCAGGTATCGCCGCAGCTCCGCGACGAGATCAAGAAGGCCATGCTCAGCACGCCGCAGTACGTTGCGGTGAGCGCGATGGAGGCGATGGCGGATAAAGCCACCTGGAAGCAAGATAAAATCAACGTGCCCGTGCTTGCGATCCTGGCGAAGTCACCATTCTGGCCGGCGGATACCGAGCAGTATTTTCGAAGCCGTGTGCCGAAGCTCGAATATCACATGTGGGAAGGTCCGGGTCATTTTCTGATGATGGAGAAGCCCAAAGAGTTCAACGATGCAGTGGCGGCATTCCTTACAAAGAACGCGTTGCTGATCACGTAAGAGGACCTGGGGTGGGCTTACGAGAATCCCTTTCGGCGGGATTTTTTGCGCCGGTCGGTAACGCGTGTGGTAAGCACGCCCCTCTCGGTCTTTGGCTGCGGATCTCGCCGTTCTCCCTTGCGACGTTCAGGCGCAGATCGGCGATCTTTTCCGTTTGGTGACTCGATTCTCTTCTTTTCCATTAAGGGACTGTTTGAAAAGCTACAGATCAGACTGTCTGGCCAGTCTGGATTGCCCAGCTACTCGTGTGTCCGGGTTTTGGAATCCAAGCCTGTTCGGTCAGATATTCGAGCCACCCGAGGAGCCTTCCTCTCCGATATTACCGCCGGTGCTTCGGGCCAGCGCTTCGCCGGCTGGAGTGCGGTCCTCACCCGGATCGGCGGCGTCTTGAAGTTCACAACGCGGGTCATAGCCGGACGCCGGCTTAATTTCTTCAGGAGCTGCCGCCTCTTTAGCGGCCGGGCTTTCCGTGAAGTACTCTTTCAGTTCTTTGCCGGGTTTGAAGTAAGGGACGCGCTTGGCTGGAACATCGACCGGCTCACCGGTCTTGGGGTTGCGGCCTCGACGGGGGCCTCGTTCGCGAGTGCGGAAGCTGCCAAAGCCGCGCAACTCGACCTTTTCACCTTTGTGTAGGGCACCGATAATCGAGTCGAACACCGTCTCGACTATTACCTCGGCATCGCGCTTGTTCAATTCGGCCGCGCGAGCGACTTCCTCAACTAGTTCTGCCTTAGTCATCTTTCTCCTGTTTGCCGTACAGCGGCTTTTTGATTTGTCGTTCTCGTGAGCGCTAAGACTACAAAGGATTACAATGCCTTACAGCAGCTTCAGTATCCACAGCAAAAAGACAGAAATCAAGTCCCGGCGGGTGTAATTAGAAATGGGGCTTGGGGTCGCGGCACTTCGAAGCGACGATCGAGCGTTCCGCTCGGCAACCCCGTAGGGGTGCGATGTTTATAGTAAAAAGCGCACGCGGACTTCCGAGCTCCGTTAGGAGCCGCATAAACCTTTAGCGCAGGACATTCCACCCCTACGGGGTTCGCAACGTAGCGATCTCGATACTATAAACATTCTACCCCTACGGGGTTCTAAGAAATTCTCCAGAGCTTCCATCGACAAGGAGGCCCGTCCGCCATATGTCCCATTCTTAATCCCACCCAGTCCCGGAGGGGACTCTTGCGTCAGTTTCCGGGCCTCCGGTCTTAGCTACCACCAAGGCACTCGGAAGTCACGTGGTTTGACATGCCTTCTTTCCGGCCTCTAGAATTTTCGCGGCTACCAAGCGCGTCGACGCCTGGCAATCCAGCATTCGAGAAGCTTCTATGACAACACCGATCACGTCCACGGGTACGGAAACGTCGAGCGCGGCAACACATTCTGAATCGCAAACAGAATCTTTCATTACTCGTAATGTCCGGAAAACAATCCTTCCAAACGGCCTGACTCTTCTCACAAAAGAGCTGCATGACAAGCCGGTCGTCGCGACGATGATCTGGTATCGAGTGGGCTCGCGAAACGAGGAGCTCGGCCAGACGGGCAAGTCGCACTTTCTCGAACACATGCTTTTCAAGGGCACAGACCGTTACAAGAAAGGCGAGATCGATCTGATTACCCACCTGAACGGCGGAGCAAACAATGCTTTCACGTGGCTTGATTTCACCGCTTATTATTTCACTTTCGCATCGGACCGGTGGCAGGCGGCGCTCGAAATGGAAGCCAGTCGCATGCGCGGGACCTTATTCGCGGAAGAAGAATTCAATTCTGAGAAACAGGTCGTAGAAGAAGAATTGCGCATTGGACTTGACGGTCCGTGGGAGGCGCTGGAGAACGAAGTGTGGGCGGCGGCGTTTCGCCAGCACTCGTATCACTGGCCTACCGTCGGCTGGCTCGAGGACCTGGAAGCGGCTTCCGGAGCCGATATGAAGGCTTACTACGACAAATGGTATCATCCGCGAAACGCGACCATGGTCATCGTCGGCGATTTCTCCGCGGATGAAGCTCTTCAGAAAGCAGAAGAGCTGTTCGGTCAGATCGCGCCCGGCCCCGAGCCCGCCAGGCTCAGACTTGTCGAGCCGCCTCAACGCGGAGAGAAGCGCCTCGTCGTCAAGAAGGAGACTCCCGTTGAGCGCCTGCTGATCGGTTATCACACGCCGGCTGTAGCGCACCCCGACTCTTACGCACTCAAGGTCGCCGAAGCGCTGCTAGCTACGGGCAAGTCGTCACGGCTTTATCTGCGGCTCGTCGAGCAGGACCAGTCGGTCACAAAAGCGGATGCCAGTTATCACGATCACATCGATCCGTCGCTCTTCTATTTTCAGCACGAGCTTAAGCCCGGTTTCAATCTCGCGGACGTCGAACGAGCGACCTACGAAGAGATCGACCGCCTCAAGCGCGCCGACATTTCAACGAGCGAGCTTGAAAAGGTAAAGCGACAGGTCGCCGCCGCGCTCGTGCTGGGCAGCGAGGAACCGCTGCAACAGGCGATGCTCCTCGGACAGTACGAGACAATCGCCGTCGACGAGCGGATTTCCGCGGACTCGCATGGCTATCATTACCTCGACACGTTGTTGGAGCGCATAACCGCCGTCACAACTGAAGACGTGTCCCGGGTAACCAATAAGTATTTCACCGAAGACAACCGGACAGTGGGCTACCTGATCAATGACCCGCACCCGCCGGGAGCGTAAGCGAGGCAAGGAGGAGTCAGCTCGTGCAGATTAGTCAAAAACTCAAAACGCGCCCGAAGCTCGAAGTCGAGCGCGTCGAGTTGCCGAACGGGCTGGTGTTGCTGCTATGTGAGAACCATTCCGTTCCTTCGGTCTCGATCAACGCCATAGTGCGCGCAGGGTCGCGCTACGAGGCGGATGACAAAGCGGGCCTCGCGTCTCTTGTGGGTGAACTTCTGGATGCCGGGACAGCCACGCGAAGCTCCAAAGAAATCGCCGAAACCATCGACGCAACCGGAGGACATCTGGCGAGCTTCGGCGACTATCAATCAAGCGGCGTCGTGGTGATATTGCTCTCAGAAGATGTAAGGCTGGGTCTGGATCTCGCTTCTGACCTGCTGATCAATCCGGCGTTCCCCGAAGACAAGGTTCAGCAGTATGTAGATCGGCGTGTCGCTCAAATAAAAGCCAGGTTGGATGTGCCTCGGACGCTGGCCTCCGATGTGTTCAACGAGATTGTATTCGAAGGCACACCGCTTCATCGTCCTCCGCTGGGCTATGGGGAGACGGTGAAAACGATTACGGCCTCCGACGTTCGGGATTTCTATAGCCGTTACTACGCGCCGGACAACACGTTGCTCGCCGTCGTGGGCGACATCGACAAGAGTGAAATAAAGGCCAGGGTGTTAGCGACATTTGGTGCGTGGGAGCGGAGGTCCCCCTTCGAAGCGCCGCCAGTTCCTCGAGCGCTCCGCCAGGCTTCGCCGATTGAAAAGGCCGTCAGCGTGCCAAAGGAGCAGGTGAACATTTTAATCGGGCACGTTGGAATCGACCGCTCTAATCCGGACTATTACACCTTGCTGGTGATGGATACGATTCTGGGATCGAGCCCGGGTTTCACATCGCGCATCCCCAGGGTCCTTCGCGATGAACAGGGACTCGCTTATTCGACCTTCAGCAATATAACTTCGAGTGCCGGTCTTGATCCTGGGCGGTTCATCGCTTACATCGGGACCGCCCCGGAGAATCGCGACCGGGCGATTAACGGATTGCGAGGTGAGATCGCCCGCATCGTCGAAGCCGGAGTCACCGAAGAGGAACTTGAAATCGCGAAGTCATATCTAACCGGTAGCTTTGTTTTTAGATTTCAGAAGAATTCACAGGTCGCGGAGTTCCTTATTGAAGCTGAGGTTTACGGACTCGGGTTCGACTACCTGGAAAGGTTTCCCGAATTGATCCGAGCAGTGACTGTCGCGGACGTTAACCGGGTGGCTCACGAATATATAGATTCTCAGAACCTGACCACGGTCGTCGTCGGTCCGGTGAACGAGCAAGGACAAGGCGGTGAACGAGTAGGTTGAATGGGCGCGAATCCGTGCCAGTCCAGTTTGCGAGCTTTGCGGTCCTTAGCCAGCTTTGCGCGAAGGAGTGAATACGTTAGCGCAAAGCTCGCTAAGGACCGCAAAGCTCGCAAAGGATAAAGAAGGAGTTTCATGAAGGTCAAACATTCAGTCAGGCCGGCGCTCGCTTTGCTGATGCTTGCTGCGCTCGTGCTCGCTTCCGCGGCGGGCGCGGCGAATCGTCCGCTCCCGACTAACGAAGCTACGTCGAGTATCACTGCGCGTGAATTGAAGAAGCATCTTGCGTTTCTCGCATCAGACGAGTTGGGGGGCCGTTACACCCTGAGCCCATCGAACCTGATCGCGGCGAGGTACCTCGCGACACAGCTTGAATTCTATGGCTATCGCGGGGCCGCGCGCGACGGGTCGTTCCTTCAGCGAGTGCCGCTGAGCTATCGGAGCGTTGATCTGGCGACGAGTCATGTGACGCTGAACATCTCGGGCGCGAAACGCGAGTTTAACTACGCCGACGGCTTTCTGTCTGACGTACCGACAAACATAAACATCGCAGGGGCCCTTGTCTTCGTCGGATACGGAGTGTCCTCGAAGAAAAACGACTACGACGACTACGCCGGGCTGAATGTGACCGGCAAGATTGTGGTGATATCGAGCGGCGACCCCTCGTTAAAGAACGGACGGGCATCCGACAATGAACGCGGCGAGGCTGCGGCCGTCGCGCACGGCGCAATAGGACTGATCAAGCTTCCCGATGCTCAGACGATGCTCGGATGGGACCAGATCAAGTCGTGGATGGGCGGCCAGAGGCAATTGGGATTGCCTCCGCGTCCCACGGCTTCCGGAAAGGCCGTTCCGGAAGTGACCGCCGGACCGGAATTAGTAAAGTCGATTGCGAAGGCGATGGGAACGGAGTCTTCAGTATTGGTCGCGCCCGGAGACAAGCTCAAACCGGGAGCGGTTAACGCGACCGCTGAAATCAAGGTCAAGGTTGCCGTTGAAGATGCGCCGCCCGCCCAGAACGTCGCCGGCATTCTCGAAGGCGCGGATCCAAAACTCAAAGATGAGTATGTAGTCTTCAGCGCGCACTACGATCATCTCCAAACAAGCGACAAAGGTGAGGTATATCACGGCGCCGACGACGACGGATCGGGCACCGTCTCCGTTCTTGAGATTGCCCAGGCTCTGGCAATAGGCCCGCGGCCCAGGCGGTCGATATTGATTGTCTTTCACACCGGCGAGGAACTGGGACTGTTCGGGTCCGAATACAATACGGACTACGAACCGGTTGTGCCGCTCGGAAAACTGGTGGCGGACTTCAACATCGATATGGTGGGACGCAGCCGCCCGGAAGGCGATGACGATCCGCGGGACGCTCGCCTGACCGACAAGGACTCCATCTACATAATCGGCGCCGACAAACTTTCGACGGAGCTGAACAGCTTGAACGAAGAAACCAATCTCGACACGGCCCGTTTGAAATTCGACTACACCTACAACGACGAGAGGAATCCCGAGCGGTTCTACTATCGCTCCGACCACTACAACTACGCCAGACACGGCATCCCGATAATTTTTTACTTCACCGGTGTGCATCGCGACTATCACCGGCCCAGCGACGTCGTCGAGAAAATAGATTTCGAGAAGATGGAGCGGATTGACCGGATGATCTTCGCAACCGGCTGGCGAGTAGCGAATCTCGATCACCGACTCGTCGTGGATAAGCGGCCGTAGTCAGGGCCCTGAAACTCGGCGGTGTCTTAATTTGGAGTGCGGCGGCAAGGTACTCCGCGACGCCGCTTTTGTTTGGCGATTGAATCGATCGGGAACGGAAAGCGGCGTCGCGGAGTACCTTGCCGCCGCACTCCAACTTAGGGGAGAGCAGCATGATCTCAGCACGAATCGCTTGCGTGATCGTTGCCTCTGCTATTCTGAGCGCTTCGTGGGTTACCTCGTCTGCTAAAAATCAGGAATCGCAGGAATCGCAGGAATCGATTTTCGAGAACATCAAACTCGAACACGAAACCATCGAGAAGCTCTCCCATGAACAAAGTCATGAACAAAGTCATGCACAAAGCCGGTTCGCAGTATCCGCGTTGCGCGCGTCCTCGCTTGAAACACAGTCAATCGATGTAAAGCATTATCGGCTGCAAATTCAATTCGCCCCTAACGAGTTAAGCACCGCCGGAGTCGTTACCGGCACGGTCACGATATCGGGTCAGACAACGGGTCCCGTGAGCGACATCAATGTCGACGTCCAACCGAACCTGACTATCGATTCCGTGATGCTGGACGGGACGCCGAACAACTTTCATCAAAAGAACACTCGCGTGATCGTCAGCTTCCCCGCTCCTGTATCTTCCGGAAGGCCGTTCACGACAGTAATCCATTATCACGGGGCGTCCACCGGTTCAGGAAATCTCGGCGCAGGCTTGCTGTTTACGCGCCACGGGACCGAACTCACACCGGTCATCACGACTTTCAGTGAGCCGTTTGGCGCGCCGCTCTGGTGGCCTTGCATCGACAATCCCGCGGACAAGGCCACCGCCGAAATCGAAGCGACCGTGCCCGAAGGCAATCAAGTCGCGTCGAACGGAGTGCTCGATAGAGTTCAGACAAACCCGGATCACACGGTCACTTATTTCTGGCGCGAAGACTCGCCGCTTTCAACTTATCTGGTGTCGGTCGCCGCCACGAACTACGCGCGATTTGAAGACAGCTATACGGCGCTTGATGGCGTAACGAAGATGCCACTCGTCTATTACGTGTACCCTGAACACCTGGAACTCGCGAGAGCAAAGTTTGCGGTTGTCCGTTCCGCAATGGAAATCTATGCCGGTCTGTTTGGGGAGTATCCATTCCTTGGCGAAAAGTACGGCATGGCTGAGTGGCCGTTTAGCGGGGCCATGGAACATCAGACAATCACGAGCATCAGCGCTTCGGGTGTGGCATCGCCCACCAACAATCAACAGGCGACCATCGTTCACGAATTGGCGCATCACTGGTGGGGTGATCTGGTGACGATGCGAACCTGGAACGACATCTGGCTTAACGAAGGCTTCGCGACCTACTCAGAGGTGTTGTTCTTCGAGCGGTTCGCGGGCATCGATCCAGGAGAGTTGCTGAGCAAGAGCTATGATGACGGCCTCGTCGATGGGGCCTTGCGCGGGACGGTTACAGCGGAGAACCCCGACGCTCCTTATGATGACAACGGCGCGGTCTACAGAAAGGGCGGATGGGTGCTTCACATGCTTCGTCACGTTCTGGGCGATCAGAAATTCTTCGCTGCTCTGAAGCAGTATCGGGCTCGCTACGCTTTCTCGAACGCGTCAACGGAAGATTTTCAGCAGGTGTGCGAGGGATTCTATGGCGGGTCATTGGACTGGTTCTTCAAGCAATGGATCTACGCGCCGGGCCGCCCGATCTACAAAGTTTCTACCGACATCAGCGCCGCCAGCCCGACGGGACAATTTACTGTGACGGTTGTGGTCAAACAAAAACAGTCGCAGCAGATCCCGGGCCGTGATAACGGCACTTACATCATGCCTCTGGACTTTACGTTTCACTATGCCGACGGAACGAGTGAAACTATTGTCGCCTTTAACGACACTCGCAAGCAGCGGTTCACGTTCACCGTCCCGAAGAGGCCGGTTGATGTGGTTCTCGACGAATTTCACTGGATATTGAAGAAAACCAAATAGTCTGTCAGTTCGATCGTTTTCGAATCGTACCGCTGGGAGTGATGAGCTGTTCAATGCTCTGCCGGAGGTCGCCCGGAATGGTTTTGTTGAAACAGTAGCGGCCTGAGAACCTGGTCACTAATCCCTCCTGCGCTAAGCGTTCCAGCACCTGTCTGACTTCGTCACTCCTGGCATCCGGCATCGAGTGCTTGATTTCCTCGAGCGTTACAACGCGGTAGGCGTGGTTGATGCCGTAGACCAGGAGCATCGCCCGCAAACTCTCCTGTGCAATCTGATTTCCATACGTTGCTGCCATGACGTCTCGACCTCCTGCTGCTGCTTGCTTCTGGAAAGAGCCGGTTTGCTTATTCTGGCGTATCGGGCGGCCTTACGGGGCGGCCTCATCGAGCGGCATGATTTGTACGGCGCGGGCCCGAAAAAAGATTCACTACCGGTCTTCACTACCGGTCTTCCCTACAGGCTTCCCTATTATTATAGACGCGAAACCTGGCCGCGATGCTTCACTGAACTAAAGTTTTACAACTGCGGTTCCGTATACGGCAGTCAGGCAGATAGTGGGTATTAGCGTATTGCCAGCAAGCAGTCCTCTGCGTCCCCGGCGTCCTC
>DATNBZ010000002.1:0-8956 GCA_035607285.1 Blastocatellia bacterium
CCTTCTGACTTTTTCTTCGACAAAGTCATCCAGCCTGGTCAGGTTGGAGCCATCGTCATAAGGATGCACACCGCGGAACAGCTTGGACCGGTCGAGCGCAGCTTTGAGGTCAAGACCAATGACCTGCGTCATCCGGTTATCAAGGTTACGCTCGCGGCTACAGTCAAGGCGCTGCCCGACTACGTGAAGCGGATCACGACCGCCGACGTGGGACACGGCGAGGTTATCGGACCGTTCCAGGTGTGGCCAACCGCGCGGCCTCTTGTCAGCGTCGAAGCGGGCGAGCGGCTCACAATGGCCCTCAGGATCCGAGCCGTCGGATTGCAGGGTGCTACGCTCAAGCTTGCGCCCGACGCGCCCGACACATGGAAGCTGCGGCGCGAACCGAAGACCGGCGACTATTGGATGGACATGCAAGTCGATTCAGCGGCCGGGTCCGGACCGCGCACCGCAACGCTCGTTGCCGATCCGGGCGACGGCCGCACTCGAGACATCAGAGTACGGCTGACGGTAAACGTTCTGGCTGAGAATCTGATTGTGACTCCCAAGGCGCTGGACTTCGGGGAGATTTCGATAGCCAAAACCAGGAATGCGTTTCAAAGAGTTGGCATCAGAAAGCTGGTTGGAACATTTCACATCAAAGCATTGTCCTCGAGCCTGCCTTTCCTGAAGCTCGAGCAAACGACTATAGTCGAGAACATCAATTACCTCGTTAGACTCACGATTGATCCGGCCAAGCCGTTGAAAGCCGGAGCATACGACGGCGCTTTGCTGATCGAGACGGATGGGGCCAAACGGCTCGAAGTTCCGATCAAGGTCAAGATTGTGGATTAGTGACCGGTTCGATTCTTGTGTAAGTTATCGTTCATTCGATCTGTCGAGCGCGATCGGATTCCTTGACACCGCCATGACCCGTCTATATTCTAAGGCCGCTATACTTAGGATTTTCCCAGCAGTCATTCTCATAAGCCAATAAGGCCAAAAAAGACCAGGAGGATTCCAGGCAATGGACCGGAAAAGGGTTTTGCAGTTCGCGGTGGACGAGCAGGTCAAATTCGTCGATATCAGATTCACCGACTTGCCGGGTGGTTGGCATCATGTCACCGTGCCCATTAATCAATTCAACGAGGATACCTTTGAATCGGGCATCGGTTTTGACGCGTCGAGCCTGCGCGGCTGGGCCTCGATCAACGAATCAGACATGCTTTTGATACCGGACGCGAGCCGCTTCTGGGTCGACCCGTTTTTCGAAGAACCGACGTTGTGCATGTTCGCCAACGCGGTTGATCCGCTGACCAAAGAAGGTTACGAAATGGATCCGCGCGCGGTGGCCCAGCGCGCCGAAAGTTACCTGCGCTTCACCGGCATCGCCGACGGCTGCTACTTCGGCCCGGAAGCCGAGTTCTTCATTTTCGACAACGTAAGCTATCACAATGAAGTCAACAGCGCGGGCTACAAATTCGACTCCTCCGAAGGCATATGGAATTCGGGCCGCGAGGAAGACAATCTCGGCTATCGAGTGCGAACCAAGGAAGGTTACGTGCCGGTGCCGCCGGTCGACTCGCTGCACGATCTGCGTTCGGACATAGTGCAGAACCTGCAGTCGGTCGGCATCGAACCGGAGATGCATCATCACGAAGTTGCAAGCGGCGGCCAGTGCGAAATCGATTTCAGGTTCTCGACCCTGCTTGGAACCGCTGACAACGTGATGCTGTTCAAATACATAGTCAAGAATACCGCTTATTATTACGGCAAGGCCGCGACCTTCATGCCCAAGCCGATGTTCGGCGACAACGGCAGCGGTATGCACTGTCACCAGAGTTTCTGGAAGGGCGACAAGCCTCTGTTTGCCGGTGACAAGTACGCCGGTATTTCGGAGATGGCGTTGCATTACGCCGGAGGGATTTTGAAGCACGCCGCGGCGATCGCCGCGCTTGCGGCCCCGACGACCAACAGCTACAAACGCCTGGTGCCGGGCTACGAAGCGCCTGTGAATCTTGCATACTCGCGACGGAATCGCTCGGCTGCGATTCGCATTCCGATGTACTCCCAATCGCCGGGAGCAAAACGGCTCGAGATCCGTTTCCCCGATCCGTCCTGCAATCCTTATCTTGCGTTCGCCGCGATGATGATGGCGGGACTCGATGGGGTTCAGAATCAAATCGATCCGGGTGAGCCGCTGGACAAGGACATCTACGACCTCTCGCCCGAAGAGCTAAAGGACGTTCCCACGTTGCCTGGCTCCCTGGACAAAGCGCTCGATGCGCTCGAGGTCGATCACGAGTTCATGCTCAAGGGTGACGTGTTTACTGAGGGGATGATCGAACGTTGGATAAGTTACAAGCGAACTAAAGAGGTTGATCCGATTCGAATGCGGCCACATCCGCTCGAGTTTCAGATGTACTTCGATGTTTAGTGTTTCGAAACTTCCATGCAAAGAAACGCAGACTATGATGTCTGCGTTTTTTTGCCTGTGCAGTAAATTGACCGCTCGACCGAGAGCGATCGCTGTTGTAATTCTTCTGCCGGCGCTCGTTCCCGCTGTTCGAGCCCAAAGCGTCGAATACAAGAAACCTGAAGTGCACCTGAAGGGTGTCGCGGTAGACGGAGTCGACTGGAGCAAGCGCACCGCTGAAACAAAGCTCGCGATCGAAGTCGAAAACACAGGCCCCGCCTTCAAGCTTAAGGACCTGAGCTATCGACTCAAGCTCAACGACAAGCAAACCGGAGAAGGGAAGTATGAACAGCAGATCGCGGTTCCCGCCGGGTCAAGCATAACGTTTGATCTGCCGTGCACGGTTGACCTGTCAGCCGTGCCTGGCATTGCCTGGGGAATCGTCGCCGGCGGGTTCGAGCTTCACTACGAATTGGAAACCGAGTTCACCCTTCCAATCTTTCCGCCGTTCAATCCGAGGATCAAGACGGCCATCGACGGCGACCTCTCATTAGCATCAACCGTCCAGGGGTGGACGGCCAAAATAAAAGATCGGATATCGAAAGAGTGATGGGCGAATCAAATGCACTCACCGCCGCGCTGCTTTCAAAACTCGAAGAACAGATCGAGCTGACTGTTGGTTTGATTACTCTGATTCCACCTGAAAAGTTGGAATACAAGCCTCTGCCCGATTCCTTGCGAGTGTGCGACCTGCTTGGGCATCTTCTCGAGTGTCTCGCGGGATTTTGCGCATCACTCTATGCCGTCAAGCCGGATAGCCTGGCTCACTTCGAAAGTCTTCGTGGGCTAGAGGTGAATCACTGTTGTGGAATTGAGGAAGCTCGCAACCGAATAAGTGATTACGCGAGCCACATCCGGGAAGGCTTCAGTCTGCTGACCGATGATGATCTTGTGCGGCGCGTTCAGACCATCTTTGTTCCTGAAGGTGAAGCTTTGATGACCGTCCTGTTAGGCAACCTCGAGCACTTGATTAATCACAAGCATCAGCTCTTCTTCTATCTCAAGCTGCTTGGAGTTCCGGTTGCCACTCGCGACCTCTATCGAATCCGAGAACTCGCAGACTGACGTCGCGGGTTCATGTAGGGGCGGCTCTCCGTGGGCGGCCCTGATTGGGTTTGCGAAGAGGGGCGGCCACGGAGAGCCGCCCCTACATGAAGACCGCCAGCAACAACTCACTTCTGCTTTGGTTCCTTCGTCAGCGTCAGCGCGGAAGCCGTTTGCAACATGAACTGCGTTCCGCTTTCGAGCTTCGCATTGCCGGTCGCCATTGTGAGTGTGCTCCCCGAAGCCGCGCTTGCGGTAGTCTCGTTCACAATCTGAATCGTCCCCCGAGTAAGTCCTCCGAGAGCTCCGGTTGCGCCGGTGGTCGAACCAAGTGTCGCATTAGTAGTCGAGCCGATCGTCGACCCGGCCTGACCCCCTACGCCGCCCGCGGTTTGGGTCACTCTCCCGACGGTTTGAGTGACGCCACCAACCGTTTGCGTGACCCCACCAAGCAACCCGCCGTTTTGCGAACTGCGCTGCCCGGTCGCACCTCCGCCTGGCGACACGGTCGCCATCGTGTCGTCCTGGGTCATTGCTGTCGTATGGACCGGTTTTGCGATGGCGATTACTACCGCCGACAGTGAAGACGTCAAATGCGTCTTGTTGTCCAAAAGCTGATCGAACACCAGCGTAGCTCGAGTCGTTTTGTCAGCGGTAGTCGATTGCTGAACATGCCCGATGATCGTCGATCCTTTGCTGATAATTTCTTTGCCCTGATTCTTGACCGCCTTGGTGGTCTTCATCTTGAAGGAGTCGCCAGGCTTCGCTTTCCTGAGGTCGAGCGCCGAGGTGATTTCAGCGTCTATCTGAGCGCCTGAATCGAGACTGATTGCTCCCGGCCCGGCTTTGGCTTGATCGTGCGTGTTGACGCTGGATCTCGATGTCGCCGTTGCAGTGGATTGCTTTTCGCTTTGCGCCGCAAGGCTGGTTGTACCTGCGAGCAAGATTATCAGAGAGGTCGTGCAGAACGCTTTCATGAGTCCTCCGTTGCAATGTTGTTTAGAGGTTAGACAGAAGAATGATCAGCCTGAGTTGATTTCTCTATTCTTGGAAATGCCCAACCACTTTTCTCAACCTGATCTGCCTTTGACTGGAGCATCATCGCTCGCGATTCAGGACAAACGACGGTTAACGGCAATGAGCGTGCCCGACGCAAGATCCTCTGAAGTGCTTGTATTAGCGTGTCAATATCGGCTCACGCACTTCAGCGATAAGTGCAAAGTACACTGAGGATCGGAAGTTTTTACAGTGTGCGTTAGCAGAGGGTGTCGTCGGATCCCGATTGCGCAGCCTCGCGCCAGCATTCCTCCGCGTCCTCGGCGTCCTCTGCGGTTGACTCCCTGCCTGGATGAAGAAAACCGCAGAGGACGCCGGGGACGCGGAGGTAGGATAAAGCTAGGCATCGAGCTTGCTCTAACAGGACCGGGAGTTGTTGCCAGCGTGTCTACGTCGTCTTTCAATACAAAAGGGCAGTCCCTTTGGCCAGTATCAGTACATCGATGAGGAGCGAGCAATGAATAGCACAGTCATTCGAAACTCGATGCGCTTCTGCGCGCTGACAATACTCGTATTCGCTATTGCGCATGCGACGCCCGCCTTTTCGGTGTTGACCCACGAAGCGATCATAGATTCGGCGTGGGACGACTCAATCAAACCAGTGTTGCTGAAACGGTTTCCTCATACGACCGCCGAGCAGTTGCGAGAGGCGCACGCTTACGCCTATGGCGGCGCGATTATTCAAGACATGGGTTATTACCCGTTCGGAAGCAAGTTCTTCACCGACCTCGTGCACTACGTAAGAAGCGGCGACTTCGTCGAATCGCTGCTCGGAGAATCTCAGGATCTCAATGAATACGCGTTCGCTCTGGGTGCGCTCGCGCACTACGTTGCCGATAACAACGGGCACGCAATGGCGGTGAACCGCGCGGTCCCCGTGCTTTATCCAAAGCTGCGCGCCAAATATGGGGAGCGGGTGACGTACGTTGAAGACCCGGAGGCGCACCTCAAGACTGAGTTCGGGTTCGATGTAGTTCAGGTGGCGCGAGGCCGCTATCGCTCGGAAGACTATCACGACTTCATCGGGTTCAAGGTTTCCAAGCCTGTCCTCCAACGCGCTTTCAAAGTGACTTATGGCTTTGACCTTCAGGACATCTTTGCCAATCTCGATCTTGCTCTCGGCACTTATCGTCGCACGGCGAGCGTGATAATTCCCGAGACGACGAAAGTAGCCTGGGAGATGAAAAAGAATGAGCTCGAGAAAGCAGGCGTGACGCGAGAGAAATTCATGTACAAATTGTCACGCTCGGACTACGACAAGGAATGGGGGACACAGTACGAAAAACCGGGGCTCTCCGATAAGGCCCTTGCATTGTTCCTGCGTGTTGTTCCAAAGGTTGGTCCGTTCGCGCCCCTCGGATTCAAGACCCCTACTCCCGAGGCCGAACACATGTTTATCGAGAGTTTCAATGCGACGCTCAACGGTTATCGAAGCGTGTTGCGTCAGGCGCGCGCAGGCCGGATTAACCTTCAGAACCGCGACTTCGACACTGGAGAACCAACTCGGGCGGGTGAGTACAAGCTGGCAGATGAAACCTATGCGAAATTGCTCGAGCAGACTTCAAAGAAAGAATTCGCGAACATGACCCCAGAGCTGCGCCAGAACATTCTTTCATTCTACGGAAATTTGAACGCGCCGATTGCGACGAAGAAAAATAACGAGGATTGGCAAAAAACATTGCGCGCTCTCGACAGGTTGAAGGCCTCCGCCGTCCAGGCCGGCGGCAGCACCCGACGAACGTGAGTAGCTTGTTGGCTCGGGGATGGCTCGATCGTTCAGCGGAACTGATCGACTTCAGGCTCGGAAGGTGAGCTACGGCGGCTCGACCTCGGCTGCCAATCAGGTAAGAGGCGCGCGCCGGAAGCGCGATTACTTGATCTTCACGACTGGCTGGTCAGGGTGCGCCGGGTTGGGGAATAAGCGCTTATTCGCGCAATCGACGTGGAGGTCAAGCGTCTCGAGAACCGTCTGTCCGATTATTACCTCGTCCCCGAGCACAAGCGCTTCTTCGACCGTCGTGCGTCCAACAATGTCGATCTTGAGGGGTTCCGTCACGCCGACGGCATCCTTCCGCCCGTCGGCGTATTCCGCGATTCGTTCGCCTGTGATCTTGAGGCCAAGCTGCTGAACAACGTGCACTGGTAGCACCGTTCGCACCGCGCCGGTATCAACGAGCGCATCTGCTTGATAAGTCCGTACCTGGTCCGGCCGGATCTGCCCTCGACGCACTAGAGCCTCGTCGATAGCATTGGTAAGATTTGCAATGGTTCTTACTTCTCCCACCTTATCCACCTTCTCTTTCTTCTTCGCGACTAACACGCCTTAATGTTCCCCTGATCGGCTCGATGGCCACGCGATTCTCACTCGCTGATTACTCGGCGGCGCGCTGAGACTGCCCGTCGGCATCGACCATTCTAACTGCAGTTGTTACTTCTACCGCACTCGCTCGCGGTCCGCGTGCGCAGCCTGGACAAAAGCTTCGGCGGCGGGGTCCGCCGGAATCTGCGAGTCAAGATCATTCGAGCGAAACGTATAGGTGACGTGGCCTTCCTTGTCGAGATAGAGACGAAGGTCACCCTCGCGAATATTTCCCGGAGCCGCGCTCACCACCATCGTGTTGCCCACTTGCCGCGGGTTGTAGATCCCACCCGAATCAGCCGCGATTATCACATCGACGTCGAGATTCTCTTCAGCCAGCTTGAGCGCAGGCTCGAGCTCACAGTGAGCGATCACGACAAGGACGTCGCATTCTTTGCGAAGCTTAAGCACGGCTTTCGTTGTGGCCTCGAACATGTTCTTCACCGTGGCGTCCCGCAACCCGTCGCCCGGCGCGTGCGGCCCCGCAACCCCGATGAAGCCGATCTTGAGCTTCTTCTTTCCGCCGAAGATCCGAGGTCCGCCAACTTCTTTGATTACATATGCCGGCGGCGGCGCTGAGTCCGGCCCGAATACGCAGTTTGCCGAGATGACATTCTTCAACATAGGCAAGGCCTGCGCTCGTTCGTTGAGGCCTTCTTTGGCGAACAGCTTGCGGGCGTGGACCATATCGTCGCGCCCAAGGTTAATCACGTCGACAGGCCATCGACTGTAAGCAAGCGCTACTTGTTCGTTTTGCAAATCGAGAGTCGGATATCCCTCCGATCCGTAGAAGAAGAACCCGCCTTCAACCTGAAGCACAGGTGTGTCCTTGAACTTCTTTTTGAAAGCCTCGACATAACCGACACGGCGCGACAGCCCGCCGCGCGGATAGTTGCAGTCGCAAAGCTCGAGATTGCCGCGCATGTTAGCGCCGAAGAGAATCGCGAGGGCCGCGCCGTCGTCGGTCCCGAGTCGTTCCTCGAGGCTGGTCTTGTTCCAAAATTGCTTTTGATATTCTGTTTGAGTAAGGCCGAATGTCGACAGGCAAACGATGGCCAGCAACGCACAAAGAATTCTCATATACAGGGTCCAACTCCTTTATGTTGATCGCGATAATCTTGACAGAGTCTCGAAGCGGTTGCCAAGCGACTTTGCGCCTCGTGTTTTTGCTGTTTGTTTCTTTGCGGGCTTTGCGGTACTTTGCGTCTTTGCGTTGAGTATTTCTTCAAGCCCGCAAAGAATTCTCAACGCAAAGACGCAAAGTACCGCAAAGCCCGCAAAGTCGCCCGTTGAACTAAACTTGAACCAAACTTGCTGATCAATCATCGCATCAACTAAGATCACTGCACTTTGACGGGGATGCAGCCCGGCTCGATCAACCAATTGAAGGGAAGCCCGCGATGAATGTTCTTCTACTCTCGATGCCCGATTCGTTCGAGCATATGCCGTCGGTCGCGATACGCATGCCCAACGGCGCGCTCACCTCACTGGCAGGGAACGTCGATCCCCATCACCACGTCGCCGTTGCAGATCTCGTTCTGGTCCAGGACCGCGTGCGTGAGACTGTCGAACGGCTCGTCGCCCAGCATAAGCCCGATGTAGTCGGCTTGTCGGTGATGACTTTTCAACGCAAGACAGCTAAGAAGATCATCGATCTGGTGCGACAGCTCAAACCTGATGTTCGGGTTGCGGTGGGCGGTTACGATCCGAGTCTCGCGGCCGACGCTTACACCGACAACTCGTCCGGTGTCGTCGACTTCATCGTCCGCGGCGAAGGCGAAATAACTTTTCGGGAAGTGCTTCGCGCCATTGAAGAAGAACGTGGGTTCGATCACATCGCGGGGCTTTCCTACAGAAGCGGAGACCGCTTCTATTACACTCCGGACCGGCCGGTGAACGGGCTCGATAACGGCGAAATAAAGATGCCCAACCGCGGCGCGCGTGTGCTCGAGGGTTACACTATTCTTGGCCGTCAGGTTGACGTGATCGAAACGTCGCGCGGGTGCACCTTCGATTGCAGCTTCTGTTCGATCATCGAGATG
>DATNBZ010000005.1:0-5900 GCA_035607285.1 Blastocatellia bacterium
AAAGTTTCACACCGTCTCACGGTCGGCATATGGCAACTTTTCAATCTTCGAGTTCCCGAACCGGTGAGCGGATCGACGATTCGAGCCGTTAACTGCTGAATAGCGGCGACAAACTTTTCGCACGGCAGATCGCACCGCAACGGACCGGCGCCCGACGAAGCGATCCGCTCGGCGCTTTCCTAACATTACCCCGATTGCTAGACTAAGCCGTCAAATGCGTGATGGCCTTGGTATCTCGGCATCGCAGCAACCCAAAAGTCAGGGGAAATCGAAGCGGATTTAAGTAATGGCGCAAAGTTTGGAAACAAACGACCTTGTTCGGGGCCGCTCTTTCCGTGGATCAGCGAGCAGACCCGCCGTGGTTAGAGTGCTGTTCATCGCCGTTCCGTTATTGCTAAGCATGGCCGTCGTCGCACCATTCTATTTGTCCAGGCATAAGCTGGGCGCCAGCGACCGCGAAGGTCTCAGAGTCATATCAACTCATGATATGCCCTCTCACCTGAACGTCATGCAGCAATTCGACAAGGTGCTTCGGTCGGGCGTGCTCTACCCGCGATGGTTGCCGGACATCAACAGAGGATATGGCATCGCGACGATGAATTTCTATCCTCCGGGTTTCTACTACCTCACCTCCCTGATCAATGCGATAGTCGGAGACTGGGTGGACACACTGTTCGTTATTTCCGTGCTCGGCCTGGCGATATCAGGCCTCGCCTTCTACATGCTCGCGCGTCTGTTTTACGAAAGGCTCGCGAGTATAATGGCGGCGCTCTTTTACATGCTGCTTCCGTATTACGCGCTCGATCTTTACTGGCGAGGCGCTCTGCCCGAATTCCTGGGCTTCACTTTCATGCCGCTGATATTGTACTTCGCATATCTGGTAGGGACCCGCGGACGCCTGCAGCATTATGCGGGTCTTGGTTTGTTTTATGGCCTGCATCTTCTCACCCATATCCCGGTCGCGCTCATGATGAGTTACACATTGGTATTCTTTGCGGTCTTATGGTCGGTTAAGGAGAGAAACTGGAGGATCGGGGCCCGGCTCGCCGGCGCGATGTCGATTGGGTTGCTTCTCAGCGCAGTCTACTGGCTCCCGGCTGCGATGGAAACCAGGTACGCTTACGAATACACCACGGGCTTCTTCCCATATCATGAGAGTTATATTACGCTTCTCGACCCCAAGGGTCTGTTTCCGGAATTCTTTCGCATGCTCAATCAGATATTTGTAGTGGGCGCGCTTCTAATCGTAGTCAGCCTGGTTGTTTTGAGAGTCATCCACCGTAACGGGGACGGCGGTAGCGCGGACGGCGAAGCCCGCGCGCGGCGATGGACACCATCGAGCATGTGGATCGTCATGGCCGTAGCGACGACTTTCATGGCGACTTCATTCTCGATCTACATTTCAAAGTTGCTTCCCAGGATTCAAGTAGCTGTGCCGGCATGGCGATGGCTCGCGATAGCAGGAATGTTCACTTCGCTCCTGGTAGCAGCGACAGTCGACCGCTTGCGATCGAGTGCCGGTCTGCGGCCCCGAGTGCTGTGGGCTTGCCGAATTGCTTTCGCGCTGATCGTCGCGCTGAACCTCGGGATGCTGGTCGGCTTGTCAATTATCAGGCCTCTTTCAAATCCGACTTATCATCCTCCGGGCGGCCCCGGCGACGTGGTTGAATCCGGGTTGACGCCGAAAGATTCCACTCACCCCGAAGAGCTCGCCGACACTCAACTCGCGGTCTCGCAACCCGCGACCCAACTTGAACTATCCAGGTGGGACCCTGAGGACCGGGAGGTTCGCATAAAAGCCGACCAGCCGGCGATGCTAAGATTGAAAACCTACAACTTCCCCGGTTGGACGGCGCGCCTGGATGGCAGAACTGTTCCGATGTTGAGCGATAAGGACGGAATTCAACAAGTCGAGGTGCCGGCGGGTATTCACGTTGTGCGAGCAACCTTCGAGAATACACCGCCTCGCACTACAGGAACTGTGCTCTTTGGTGTTGGTATTCTGCTGATACTCGGCTTGAGCGTCGCGGGCCATCTGCGTCAATCGCGAATTGAGAGTGAGGAGTCACGAGCAGGCGTCACGCGAGAGAAAGAGCCGGGGTCCGTCGTAGCTTCGACTGCGAAAACCCGTTACCGGATTCCGCTCAAGGCGGTTGCCGTGATCGGCATTGTGTTAATAATCACCGCTGCCATCGTAGTGATGACGAACAGGCGCTCCGGCTCACGGAGCGGCCGCGTGCAGACAGGCGCTCCGGCGAACAAGTCAGGCTCCGGATCGCTCGCCACGGGATCCGAGACCCACTTGTACCTTGCCGGTCAGGATTCGATCCTGGTTGCAATCGACGAGCAAGCCTTGAACCAGGTAATGACTGCCCTTTCCGGCAGGGACACGGCCGCGGTTGACGCTCTGGTTGATTCGGGCCGCGCGCGACGCGTTGCAAATAACACTTTGGTGCGTGTGCTGGAAATCGGTACTGGCAAGACCAGGATCAGAATCATCGAGGGTGAGCACGCGATGACCGATGGATGGGTGCCGGAGAGGTGGCTTAGATAGAGGCGCTGAGGCGTTTTTCTTTCTCGAGGATTAGAATACGATGCCTATCGCAGATAACGTGCTCATCGGCGACGGAGTAATAATACATCACCCCGAACTCGTCAACCTTTATGGCTGCCGGATCGGAGACCGGACCCGTATCGGAGCTTTCGTAGAAATCCAAAAGAATGCCGTGGTGGGCCGGCTGTGCAAGGTGTCGTCGCACACCTTCATCTGTGAAGGCGTGCTGATCGAGGATGAAGTCTTCATCGGTCACGGCGTGATGTTCACCAACGACCTTTATCCTCGTGCGACAAATGAAGACGGTGTTCTTCAGGCTGACGTTGATTGGACTGTAATACCAACCACCGTAAAGCGGCGAGCATCGATAGGCAGCAATGTAACCATCATCGCGGGAGTGACGATTGGGGAAGGATCGCTTGTTGGAGCAGGCGCGGTAGTGACGCGCGACGTGCCCGATTTCGCCATCGTCGCCGGGGTCCCCGCGCGAATCGTCGGCGACACAAGAAAACAGAGATCAGAGATCAGAGAGTAGCGACTAATGATAGGAATCGGCGTAATCGGATATGGGTATTGGGGGCCAAACCTGGTTCGGAATTTCGCGGAGGCGCCCGGCGCGAAGTTGATCGGCATCAGCGACGCGCGCGCTGAACGCCTGGACCAGGCGCGCCGCCGATATCCCTCGGCCCTCCTGACCGGGCGCGCTTCCGAACTGTTGGCCGACCCTGGTGTCGATGCGGTTGCCATCGCAACTCCAGTGTCGTCTCACTTTGATCTTGCAATGGAGGCGCTTCAATCCAATAAGCACGTGTTGGTGGAAAAGCCGCTCGCTGCTAACTCCGAGCAAGCGATCAGGTTGATCGATGAAGCTGAGAGACGCAACAGAGTGTTGATGGTCGACCATACCTTTGTTTACACCGGAGCGGTTCGGAGAATTCGCGAGATGATCGCAAACCGCGAGCTGGGTGATATCTACTACTACGATTCGGTGCGCGTGAACCTGGGGCTGTTTCAGCACGACGTAAACGTTATCTGGGACCTGGCCGTTCACGATCTATCGATTATGGACTTTGTTTTGGCAAGCAAACCGGTTGCGGTGTCCGCAACCGGTATCAGTCATATTGCGGGTCAGCCGGAGAATGTTGCTTATCTCACTTTATTCTTTGCCGACAACAAGATCGCACATCTGCACGTGAACTGGCTTGCGCCGGTCAAGGTGCGCCGGACCCTGATCGGCGGAAGCGAGAAGATGATCGTGTACGACGATCTGGAGCCAAGCGAGAAAGTCAAAGTGTATGACAAGGGTGTTTCGCTTTCGTCCAGCCCCGAGGCCGTGTATCAACTGCTGGTGAGCTATCGTTCGGGAGACATGTGGGCGCCGCACCTCGATCAGGCCGAGGGCTTGCAGACCGAGGCGCGGCACTTTATCGCCTGTATCGAAGAGAGCAAACAGCCATCGACCGATGGCCAGGCCGGGCTGAGAGTTTTGAAAATTCTCGAGGCAGCCGAGAGGTCGATGCGACAGCGCGGCCAGCTTATGGAACTCTGATGTCCGACAAACTTTAGTTTGTCGATCGGCATCCGACGCGCGCGACAGAAATTAACGACAAACTGAAAAGTTTGTCGGACATAGGGTCGGACATAAGAAGGAGCAACTCATTGCCCAGTGTGTCGGTGTGCTTTCCCGCTTACAACGAGCAGGCCACGATTGAAGGAGTTCTCACCGAAGCTCACAACCTGCTGCAGGCCTCGCGGCTCGAGTATGAAATCCTGGTCTGCAATGACGGTTCCGCCGATCGAACCGGCCGAATCATCGAAGAGGCCGCGCGCCGTCTCCCCAATATCCGCACACTGAACAACCCTCGGAACATGGGAATCCATGCAACCTTCGAGCGCTTATACCGCGAAGCTTCAAAAGATTTTGTCTTTCTCAACTCAACCGACCGGCAATGGGAGACAAGCATTCTGTTTGAAATACTGCCGCTAACCGCCAGCTTCGATATCGTCATTGCGGCGCGCAAGAACAAGCACTACGGTGCGAACCGCCGGCTTATTTCCTGGGCATTCAACACGCTGCCGACGCTCCTGTTTGGCGTCAAAACCTATGACGCGGGCGCAGTGAAGCTCGTACGGCGTGAAATAATTGAGCGGTTCGAGCTTGTATCCCGTTCGCCGTTTTCGGAAGCCGAACGAATCATCCGCGCGTCGAGGGCGGGCTACGGGATCGGCTGTCATCAGGTCACAGTTTCGGATCGCCAAACCGGCCGCGCGCGTGGCGCAAGACCCGGCGCGGTGGTCGAGGCATTCAAGGACGTCGTGCGCGTTTGGTGGGATTTGCGAATCAGGCGAGCCAACCGGGAATCGTTTCGAAAACCCAATGCGAGTGGTTCGACGCGGTAAATCGACATCCCCAGCGTCCTCGGCGTCCTCCGCGGTTGATCTTATATGTGCTGGAGAATCAACCGCAGAGGACGCTGAGGACGCTGAGGAGGAACGCGATTGTGACCCCTGCCTCATATTCCCACGCAGGGAAAGTTAAGATAAAAAGCGCCGCCCCGCCTCGCATACGAAGACCGGAGGTTGGTTTTCATCGCCTGACAAGCCAGAACTCAACGGTAATCTTTACCGCACTACCTATTGACACCCCCGGTGACCGTTGATAGGCTAGCGCCCATCTCAGAAGCGCTTTGTCCTTAGCTCCCGAGGGTGAGACACCTTCGTGAGTTAGTTGCTCACCTCGTAAAAAGGAGGTTACCCAATGAAGACTTTCGCGTTGTTCAGCCGCGTCGCTATCCTGACAGCGGTTGTGTGCATGCTTACCATTGGCCCGTCGCTGTACGCCGACGGCGGCGCCAACCATCAGGTACCTAACCCACATTTCGGTGTGTCGGGCGGCAACGTCAACGATATCACCGCGCGGTTTTGCTGCAGCGGAACGCTCGGCTCGCTCGTAAGCGCGAACGGCGTCAACTACATCCTGAGCAATAACCACGTGCTGGCGCGCGGGGATCAGGCGGCAGTCGGAGAAGACATTTCGCAACCAGGCCGCATAGACTTCAACTGCGCACTCCCTCCTATTGTCGCGGATTTCACAACCGCGCCCGTGCTGGGATCGAACGTGGATGCGGCCGTTGCGCAGCTACGATCGGGGGCGATGAATACTGCCGGTGAGATTGAGGACGCAGGCATTCCTAGCAGCGTGGTGAAAGCGCCTACCGTCGGTTTGGCAGTCGTGAAGAGTGGGCGCACTACAGGCTTTACTGCCGGCACTATCAGTTCGATCAACACGAGCGTGAGCGTTCAGTATCAAAAGAGTTGCGGATCAGGCAAGAAGTTTACCGTTTCC
>DATNBZ010000031.1:0-18170 GCA_035607285.1 Blastocatellia bacterium
TCCCCGACGAGCAGCGCACTCGCATCTGGAAGTCTCGTGTGCCGTCGTCATTCATTGTCAAACCTACTCCAACATCTTCGATCAGCTCCGCGCTGTGAACGACTATTTTCACCGGCTCGCGAGTTACCTCGCGTCCTTCGCGTGCCGCTTTGTACAGGCGCTCGCCTCCAACTTTCTTAGCAGAGAACATTGGCGGCGTTTGGAGATGCGGGCCGGTGAATTCATCCAGGACCGTTCGTAGGTCTTCGAGGCTCAGTTCATTTGATGTACGAAGCGGTGTGATCTGTTTGCCCGTGCGATCCTGAGTATCAGTCGCGAACCCCAGCCGGACCGTTGCGAGGTATTCCTTATCGAGTCCAACGAGAAACTGAACAAGCCTCGTAGCTCGGCCGATGCAAACAACCAGCACTCCGGTCGCAAATGGATCGAGCGTGCCCGCGTGACCTACGCGACGCATCCCCATGATGCGGCGCACACGCGCGACGACATCGTGCGAGGTGATGCCTTCAGGTTTGTCGATGATCAACGCGCCGAGCATAGAAAGAGAATAGACCTCGTTTGTTAAATCGCGGTAGTGGTGTGTTGCTCCAACACGATCGCGTTTTCCTCCGCGTCCTCTGCGTCCTCCGCGGTTACTTCCATCACTGATTTGGAAAACCGCAGAGGGCGCCGAGGACGCAGAGGACTGCCTTGTCGGGCAACACGCGAATACACCAATGCTCATATCGGCACTGGCTCGACTCCAAAGCTGAACGAAGCTATACAATAGGACGCTTGCCGGGAATACCTACGGAAACCACCAGAATACAGCTCTTCCCGGCTGCGTGAGGTGAGAAGAATTCGGTTACGTCGTCGTCGAAGAAGGTCAACCCTGTTGCCCCGCGCTTGAGTGCGTAAGCACCAAGGTACATCTTGCCGCCGATAATTCCGGCTTCCATTTGCGCGGCGCGATATCCGCGATTGCCGTAAGCTTCAAGCACTGCCTTCAGATCTGACATGAAAAAGAACGTCACACAGGCGTCGCCCGCAAGATCCTGCCCGAGTGCCAGGTATGCAGCTTTATCGCTGAACTCCCCGGGCTTGAGCAGCTCAAGAACTCGTTCATTGCCGCGATAGAAATAGGCGCCCGGCGGCAAGCCGTCGACGCGATTGACTATCGCGTAGATGTCGTTGAGCGAATGACGATCGCTCTGCAGGAAGTCAGCGGTGAAGCCTCGCGTTGCGCGATCGATTATGGTCGATAGATCGGCAACCGGCATTGGCTTGCGCGCGAAGCGTCGTGTCGAGCCTCGTCGCTGGATCACGTCTTCGATGACGTCAGAGGGATTCGAGTCGGGGCTTAGCGCCAGCCGAAACGCTTCACCCTCGAGTGGAACGTTCAGCGATGTAATTGTCGCATCGCGCCATTCACTAACATCATCGATACTTTCCAGCAACGACGCAGCGTGCATCTCACGTATCGAAGGGTAGTCAAGCGGAGCGACTGAGATCGGAATTACATCGAGATTGATCTCGGGCAAGTCTTCGATCGATGGACCGTCGGGCAACCCGAGTTCAGTATGACCAAGCACGAGCAAGCTCAACGCCAGCTCTTGTTGACCGTCGATTCCTATCAGCTTGTTCACATCCTCTTCGACGAAGCCCATCACCACCTCGGCCGGCAGCTCGTGAGCAGCGGCCATCGCAAGCGCATTCGCGACGATCATTCCGTTGTCCCAAAAATGATATCGATAAGCCCGGTCCCGATACTTCCACGTGCTGCGCCAGCTTATCGATGTGAAGATCAGCGTTACCGGCGCGCTTGTTATCCAAGGCTCATCACCCGTCGCTCGAGCTAGCACGCCGCGCAAGTCCCCTTCTCGCAAGGCCCTCAACGCGAAGTCGCCGGGATTGAAGTGATACACGCCGGCCGGCAGTCCGTCGAGATCGCCGCATACGACGTACACTTCAGTTGGATACAGCGCGCCCGCGCAGGCCGCCGCTCGAAAGTAAAGTTCACCACCGGGATAGGTTTTGTGCTTAGTCACTCCGGCTGAGTAGTAAAGGATACTCGCAAGCCGAGCCAGGTCGGGTTTCCGTTCACCCGCGAACTCAGCACCGGCAGAGGCGACGACATCGAGCGCCGGCGCAAGAGTCTGAACAAGTGAACGCGGCAGAGCTATCGGTTCCAGGCTCGGATAGATCTTGAACGCAGATGGTTGATTCGACCAATCGAGGTAGTGACGGTCAGCGCGAATGCTCTGATAAGAATGCTTTGTAAGGTTGTGGTATCGCCACGCGGCTTCGGTCTCGCGATTATGCGTCATTGTTGCCTGAGCTTCTCATCAAGACCCGCGAGCGAGCCATGAACTTTTTTGTAGAGCAATTCGATTTGCGATCGTCTAACGGAGGCGGTCGGCAACTCAGGTTCGTAGCTCGCAATGTAAAGCTCGAGTGCGCGCTTGTCGTCGCCGATCTGCTGCGTTGCGACCGCGAGGTGCCATATCGCGGTCTTGCGATCGAGGCTTGTTGGATAAATATCAACCGACTTGATCAAACTGTCGAGCGCACCGCGAGTGTTGCCTTTCTTGAACTGAGCCCAGCCAAGCGCATCGTATGCCCGCCCGAGGAACATCGCGCGACGGGCGGCGCGGTCCAACATCGGGGCGTCCCTCATCGATCCCGCGGGCTCGGTCGCGGTGTCGGCAAGCGCGACGGCATTGCGCGCGAGTTGCTCGGCCGCATCCATCGCCAGATCATTCTCCGTCAACTTTCGCGAAGCCCAAACCATCCTGAAGGCCTGGCGGCCGTCGTCGAGCGTTGTGAACGTAGTAAGCGCGCGAAGCAGCTCCGCGATGCCGGGCAGGCCGGCGTCGCGGCCCGCCGAAAGCTCCGCTGACGGTGAGGGCGCGCTCGTGACTCGGCGAGGTCGAGTGCTTCCGGTTGCGTCGCTTCCAGCGTCCGCCGGTCTCGCTTGCGCGGGCCGGCCTCGCCTCGCGCCTGCGCCCTGTTGAGCAGGCTTGCGAGCCGCGAGTGCGACCTTTGAATAGTGAGCGATTCTTGCCAGAGACTCAGCCAGCCTGTATTGAAACGAGGTCGTCCAATCATAGTTCAGAAACAACGCCGCCTGTCGCTCACGTTCAAGCAACAGGTCAAGCTTTGGTGATCTCGCTTTCACAGCGCCGCCGAGCAGGGCTTCGAACTCGCCGTCGTCATTCACCGTGATGGATTTCGCCATCGTTTCTGTAGCCTGGTCGTATCCGTCGAGCGCCATCAATGCCTTCGCCAACTCGAACGTCAACGTAGTGAATCCCGCTTGAGTTTGCGCGCCGATGAGCGTCGCAAGCGCATCTCCGTACTTTCCCTCGAGCGCGTCGGTCTCTGCCTTGCCGATAAACGCCCACGCGTATCGGGGTTCTATACGCGCAGCTTGCTCGACCAAAGGCCGCGCAAGCGCCGCTTTCTTTCGAGTGACGTAGAAAAAACATAGCTGCGTAAGAAAGCGATAGTCTCCGGGCGCCAGCTCTCCTACGCGTTTGATCTGAGAAGCGGCGTCCTCGTCGCGTCCGAGCGCAAGGAGCGCGATGGCCAATCCTCCGCGAGCTTCGGCGTCGTCGGATTTGATCGCGATCTGCTTTCGATAATAGGAAACCGCGCGGTCGTAATCTCCCATTGCGCGCGCCAGGTTACCAAGATTCAGATTGGCGAATTCATCTTTGGAATCCAACTCGACGGCACGAGTGAATTCCGCGGCGGCGTCGTCAAGCCGCAAGCTGATCAGATAAGCAGTGCCCAGACTGTTGTGAGCGCGGTGGTCGTCGGGGGCCAGCGCAACCGCTTTCTCGAGCACGCGCACCGCTTCAAACGGGGCTTCGATTTGGACGTAGAAAAACCCGATCTCGACCAGCCGGTTGGCTTGAGACTCGAATCGCGCTTCAAACGACTTCATCAGGTCAGCCGCTTCCGAACGATAGCCGAAAGCATTCATAGCCATCGGCAACGGAAACACGTACTGACTAAAGACTGCGTCGGTGATCGGCGTGGGCGCGGCACGCAGCGCCGACTTGAAGACCTGCATCGCCAGTTGAGAGTTTCCTTCTCGAAGCGCCTGTTCGCCTTTGAGCGCGTACTCACGCATCAGCAGCTCGCGGGCCTCGCGCTCGAACTCCGAGCCGCGATTGGCGGCAACGAACTTCTCGAGCAGATCAATGCGTTCCTGCTGCGATGCACCGCTGCGCGCGCGGTCGAATGCGTCGCGAGGCGAGAGCGTTTGCTCTTCGGCGGGAGGCTTTTTGGGTTCGGGCTTTCTTTGCTGTGGGCGTTGATAACCGGCGCTGGAACTGCTGATCGCAAACGTAAGAAGTATTACGAGTAACACATGTAGGGGCGTCCCTCCGTGGGCGCCCCTGTTTGGCAAGAGGTCAACGCCCACCGAACAGGGGCGCCCACGGAGGGACGCCCCTACATGTGCATGACGAATTAGATGTGTATGACGAATTAGATTGAACACTGACAATTTCACTTCGCTTCTGCGCGCCCCTGAACTGGTTCCGCAAGTGCCTCGATCAATATGCGACCGGTCCTGCTCGCGGGCTGCTCGACGGCAAGTAAAGCCGCAAGCGTCGGCGCTATATCAGACGGCGAGCAGGCCGCATTGTAGCGTCCGGGCAGAACGCCCGCGCCCACCAGGATGATCGGCACGTGTGTATCGTAGTTGTACGGCGAGCCGTGTGTTGTAGGGATCTCACCTTCAGAAAAAAAGTAGAGCGGTTTTGTGATCAGCCACACATCACCAGAGCGTTTCGGATAAAAGCCGTTCGTCACCCGGCGCGCAACTGGCCCGGCGGGAACCCGGCCCTCCATAATCTGCGTCCGCGTGAAATAGTTCAACACGCCCGAAACAGAGAGCGCTGCTTCTCCGGCCAGCCGTTCCGCTTCGGCGGCGCTCGCTTTCTTTTCCGCGATCAGCTTCTGATCCAGGTAGAGCTGATCGTTGACGAAGCCGATGATCCACTTGCCCTCCCCGAAACGGGCTCCCAGAGCCTTATTCGCGGCATCGATCACCTCACGGCCGTTCAAGCGCCCGGAATCATATCCTTTTGACTTCAAGTATTCCGGCAGCGGCAACACGCCGTGATCTCCCGTCACAGCGATAAGCGTGTTGGCCAGGCCGACTCGCTTGTCGATGAAGCTGAGAAGATCGGCGATCACTCGATCCAGGCGCACGTAGGTGTCTACGATCTCCTGGCTATCCGGTCCGTAAAAATGTCCGGTTAGATCGGGAGAGGAAAAGCTTATCGAGAACAAGTCGGGAAACTCATCCGCCCCGAGCGATTCCGCATCGATCGCTGTCTTGCCGAACTCCTCGAGGTACTCCGATCCGAAGGGGCTGTATGTAAGAGCGCCGTAGAATTTCGGGCCGGGTTTTTCGTCACCGCCGGTTACTACATACGGGAACTTGGAGCCTAGCGCCGTCTTCTGGACTGGAAGGTTCTCGGCTTGCGCGCGCTTGTACGCTTCGGGCGGCAAGACGCGCTCCCACTTCGTGCCGAAATATTTGTCCGCCCCTTTCCCAGCATCGAATTTCCTGACCCACGCCGGCAGCTCTTTTGAGTAGTAGTCACTCGAGACGAATTCGCCGGTCGCGTCGCTGTACCAGTACGCGCCGTTGGGCCGCTGCCCGCCTGGAAGAACGGCTGACCGGTCCTTTAGCGAGGCGGTCACCACTTTGGCTTGAAAATTAGTTGCGAGTCGCATCTGATCGCCGATCGTCGTGCCTACCAGGTCACGCGGACTCGGGGCGCCGGCCCTTTGCGATACGCCGGCGGAGGTTACGAGATGGGCGGCTTCGTCGGTCACCATCGCCCGGACTTTGCCGATATCGCGATCGAAGAAGGCGTTGCCGACTATTCCGTTTTGAGCCGGGATCGAGCCGGTGAATATCGCCGCGTGCCCGCAGGCTGTAAAGGTCGGCACGTAGTCGTAATTCGCGTTAGTGAAGAACGCGCCCTGACTCATCAAGCGCTTGAATCCGCCGTTGCCGAACAAATCGCCAAAGCGTTCGAGATAATCGTAACGGAACTGGTCGACTACAATGACAAGGACGAGCTTCGTCTTGTTTGTCGCCGCGCGCTGCGCGCTACCACGATTGTTTTGCTTCTGCGCTGCGCTCGGCAGCGGAAGAAGACTGACGACAACGAGTAACAGAGGAAAGACGACGGTGAGGGGATGCTTTTTGCTATTTGTAGATGTCATGGATTTCTCGTGATACGAGCAGACCAAACCGTAATTCACGCGCGAGACCAGTGTCAACCTGAGCCGCGGTGAGCGTCAGAGGACGATTAAGGGCCTACCCTGTATGGGCGGCCGCCCTGCTTTCTCATTACGGGGCGGCCACGGAGGGACCATACTCATTTGTGCGAGCCGATAAACGTGAAGAATCCACCGGCAGATGCGTGGTTCGCCCTCGGCTAGTGTGGTCTCTAAGGAGGCCGCCCATACAGGATTACCGATTTCTCGTTACGCTCCGATGTCTAGTTCTTTTGAGAGCGCGTCTCAATAGTTTCTCCTTCGGACGTTCCGCTGCCGTAATCTCGCCAGTCGAGGCCTATGCGTCTAGCGCATCAACGATAGTAGGCGTGATGTCAGTCAGAGAACGCACTCGAGCGGCAATGTAATCGCGGGCGGCGCCGAACGCAAGTGTGGCTACGGGATTGAGTGTGTGAGTGCGAGTTGATGCGTCCTCGATGTTGCCGTGGTCGCTGGTGATCATAATCGTCTGTCGCTCAAGGTCGGCGGCTTCCAGAACAGACAGAACGAATCGCGTCAGAAGTGGAATATGCTGCCGTGTGAGACTTCGAGCAAGTTCTCGATCTCGCTCGTGACCTATGCGATCTGTAATGAAGTGTTCGTAGAGCGTGAAGTCGTAGCCATCTGCAAGGCGCGCGAGATCGCGTCCCGCTTCTTCGGGCTCGCGCGGCTTAACATCCAATCCTCGCTCGATCAGAAATCTGTTAGTGAAGTCGTGACTGACCGCGCGACCTTCCTGGAGATCTTCAAGCATCCGCAATTGAACGCCTGCCGATTGAGCGGCTACAGTCGTAGCCGAAAGAAATCGCGGAGGGTTCTCGATATAGTTTCGCGTGTAGGCGTTCGCGAACGTAACTGAGCGCCCTCGCGACATCAGCTTCTTATAGATGGAATGTTCGGCAAGCGCCTGCTTGAGTCGAGGCGACGGGTAGCCGTTGAGATGCCGCCCTATTAGCTTTGCGCCGTTCACGCCGGTGAGAATCGTAGTCTGTCCGGTGGCGCTCTGCGGCAGCCCTTCGACGCCCAGGCGTGCATCGGTTTCAGCCATCACTCCGTTGAACGGTAGGCGAGGTTCTTCCCCCTGAAAAATCGAAAAGAGCTCCGACCCTAATCCGTCCAGCGGATTGTGGTCACCTCTCGTGCCGATTCCTATTCCGTCTATGAATATTAGAAGGATCGACATAGCTTGCAGAGGGGCGGAGGAGAACAGGAGCAGAGGAGGGCCTCCGAAAAGATCTAAGCCCGGGATACCTTTTGCTTATTGACTCTTGGCATCAGCCACGGCTCGGGCCTACCAATAATCGTCACAAGCTTACCGAGAATCTGATTGTACGTTTTGTAGAGCTCGCGGGCGGCCTTCCGATCAACGTATTCGCATTCGACAGCGAACTCAATCCACGTTTGTATCTCCGCCGCTTCCGCTTCTGAGTCACTGAGCTTCGCGACAAAAGCCGCTTCGTATCTGCGCTTGCGCCAGGCTTCTGCTAAGTTGGCGCAAACCGAGCGAGAGGATCTGCGCATTTGGTCCGTGAGTGAATACGTCTCGGTTTTTGGAAACGACTTAGACAGATGAAACACTTGCATCGCCGCGTCAAATGCGAGTTTGTAGACCTCAAGATCTCGGTGAGTTCGCACAAGCCTGCTATTCATTTACACGCTCCTCTTCTCCTCCGCTCCTCTGCACCTGACTACTCTTCCTCCGCCACCCGAACTCGTCCTTCCTCGACTGCCTTCTGAACGATCTTCGTCGCTATGAGCGCGGGAACTTCGGCGTAGTGGTCAAGCTCCATCGTATATGACCCGCGCGCGCCGGTGATCGAGTTCAATGTCGATTGATAAGACAACATCTCCGACAAAGGAACCTGCGCTTTCACGACGGACTGGTTCCCTTTGGTGTCCATTCCCGACACCCGTCCGCGTCTGGAGTTGACGTCGCCCAAAATGTCGCCTGACGTTTCCTGAGGCGCGGTGATCTCGACGTTCATCACCGGTTCGAGCAGCACAGGTTTCACGCGCTCGATCGCTGTTCTGAAAGCTTTGCGCCCCGCCATCTGAAACGAGAGATCGTCAGAGTCTACCGCGTGGAACTTGCCGTCGATCAACTCTACTTTGAAGTCAACCATGGGATAACCGGCGATGGCGCCGCGGGCGGCCGCGTCCTTGATTCCCTTCTCTACCGCAGGTCTCCAGTTTTGCGGAATCGCGCCGCCGAAGATCTTGTCGATGAACTCGAACCCTCCGCCGCGCGGCAGCCCTTCAAAGACGCAAGTAGCTTCGGCGAACTGACCGCGGCCTCCGGTTTGTTTCTTATGACGCCCGACAATCTCTGCGCGGCCCCGGAACGTTTCGAGATAGGCGACCTTGGGAGGATGGAGTTCAACTTCAACACCGTAGCGGCGTTTCAATTTGTTCACCGCGACTTCGACGTGAGTTTGCCCCGAACCTGACAACAGAAATTCGTTCGTCTGAGGGTCGCGATCAAACCTCAGCGCCAGATCCTCCTCGAGCATCTTATGAAGCGCCTGTGAGAGCTTGTCTTCATCGCTGCGTGTCTTAGCCGTGATGGCGAATGCGACCGCCGGCCTGGGAAAGTGAACCGTCTCATAAGCGATTGGCGAAGCCTTGTCGCAAAACGTATCGCCGGTGTGAGTCTCTCTCAGCTTGGTCACGGCGATGATGTCGCCGGCGTGCGCTTCTGCAATCTTCTCGAGCGCCTTACCCTGCATCACGTGGAGCGGGCCGAGTCGTTCGTTTGTGTTCTTGGTTATGTTGTAAACAGTCGCATCGGACTTAGTGTGCCCGGAGAAAATTTTGAATATGTTGATGCGGCCCGCGAAAGGATCCGCGACGGTTTTGAACACCAATGCCGAGAACGGAGCGACGTCCAGAATTTCCCGCTCGATCTCTTCGTCGCTGTCGGGATTGGGGTGTCCCTTCGCGTTTCCGAGTTCATCGGGCGCCGGGGCCAGTTCGACCAGCGAGGTCAGCAGCGGCTGTATGCCTATGTTCGGAATGCCCGACGCAACCAGGATCGGAAACAACCTTCGCTCGGTTACCGCGGCCTTTATGCCGGGGATCAGGTCTTCGTCGCTAAGGGTGCCGTCGTTGAAATACTTCTCCATCAACGCTTCGGAGCTCTCCGCTACCACGTCTATTATTTTCTCGCGAGCGGCTTCCGCGGCGGCTTTCAGGTCGTCAGGAATGTCACCCTGCATGGCCTTGCCGCTTCCGTCGGCTTCGTAGGTGTAAGCGCGCATGTGAATCAGATCGATGACTCCTTTGAAGTCATGCTCGCGCCCGATAGGCATTTGAACAGGCACCGCCGAACGCCCGAACGCTTCGGTAATGCCGGCTACAGCCTGGTCGAAGTCGGCGCGTTCGCGATCCATTTTCGAAACGACGATCAGGCGTGGAATGGCAAACTCGTCGGCGTAGCTCCATGCTTTTTCGGTTTGGACTTCGACGCCGCTGACCGCATCGACGACTACAAGCGCTGAGTCGCAAGCGCGCAATGCTGCCTTTGCATCGAGTATGAATGCGGCAAACCCGGGAGTGTCCAGAATATTGATCTTGGTGTTATTCCACTCGCAGTAGGCGAGTGAGCTTATGATGGTCAGCTTTCGCGCGATCTCGTCTTCGTCGTAGTCCGTAGTGGCGGTTCCTTCATCTACGCGGCCCAATCGGTTAGTGGCCCCCGCGTCAAACAACATCGCCGAGACTAGCGATGTTTTGCCCGCGTGACCGTGACCTACAATGCCAACGTTTCTGATCTCCTTGGTGCCATAGACCTTCATAGGGTGGGCTCCTTTTTTCGTGATTGATAGCGGTGAATCAGCTTATAACCGAGCGAGCGTGATACGCAAGAGATGGCGACTGTGGGCGACTGTGCGCCCTTGGAACTTCTTCGGTGTAAACCCGCGGAACTTCCGCTTGATGGCGGTTTGATGGCGTTGTATAGTCGTGGGCAGCGCAACCTACCATATCCCGGAACGGTCTCCCGGCCGGCTGCACCAGTGATTGAAAGGAGAGAACAGGTATGAGTATCTCTTTCGGCTCTGTAAAGGCGGTGTTCGACGACGAGGTGGTCCAAAACGGTCCAAACATACCGCCCGTCGTGCATGGCAGCATGCGCTTCTCGGAACCGGTCATTGATGCCATCGTGGTGCTGAAAGGATTTCACATTGAATATCCTCCCGGGAGGAGCAGCGCCTTCTTCAGGCACAAAGTGGGAATAGACGATGTAAAGTTCAAGGGCCATGACGTAACTTTCAAAGTCCTCTGTGAATTCGGCGACGACCAGGTGCTGGAGAACGACGCGCACTTGGGGGAAGATCCCTTCACCGCTACAGTATTTGTATTGGTGATCGCAGACATTGGTTCTGAGGCTGACAGGCAAAAGCAGATTCGCTTTCGGACCAGCGGCGTGACACTCGACGCTGCGACGACGCAGGAAAAAGTGCAATCGGGCTTTGTTCAATTTGTGAGACCCGTGGTGTGGGCCGAGGCGATGATCCAGAGATTCCGGATTGAGTATGCTGAGAATGACGACGAAGACTTTTTCATCGAGCGGGTCGGCATTCAAAACGTGACGCACAAGGACAACGTCGTCAACTTTGAGACTTATCTGACCCTGCTGGATGGCCCCAGTTATGATCCCGGCAGTAATGCCCAGGACGAGATTCCCCTACGGAAGTCTTATAAGGGGTCAGTTCAGGTTGCGGTCATCGCGAGCCTTAAGTAATGATCCCGGACCATGCCACAGATGCTGGTCGCCGGCGCATGGTCTCGCGATGGAAAACGGGCAGAGGGAAATAAAGAGAGGGAGAGATGAGTATTGAGACCCGCAGTACGAATGTAGTGCTTGACGCACAATCGGGAAAACAGCAGATCGAGCGTGGCCACGTGCAATTCAGCGGTAAGGTGCTGAGAGCCGACGGAGCGTTAAAGGGGTTCCGCATACAGTTCGCGGGCGATGGCGTCAGAGACGCGATGGACCACGACGTCCACGTCGAGGCGATAGGAATCCAAAATATTGAACCGCAGGGAAATGTGGTGAAGTTTGAAGTCTTTCTTAGTCTTCAAGACGAGAACGACGATTTTCTTGATCGCTACCGGGGAGCCGCTGAAGTCGTCATCGTGGCGCAAGTAGAATAAGCGAAGGTCACTTTGCCGCTTGATTTTTCTTCGTTCCGCGCAGCGTTACTTGAAGAACCGTAGGAGGTCCATGGGAGGGGTCAATGATTACCTGACCGCTGGGAGGGGTCAGGCTTGAGTTTGTTGACATTTCACATCGCGTCGCACCCAGTCTTCTCCTCATCACAAGAAACGCACGCACTGTAGAAACCGCGCATAAGGGGCGCTGGGCGAATTGTATCGCTCGTCACCTACCTGCTTGCTTATGGGTTCATTACCTTATATAGTCGCCGCAGTTTTATGACCATCCGTCGAAAGAGCCGACATAGGCGGATGCCGCGAAGGAGATGACATGCCCGTTTATTCCATCCACTTTGCAGAATTCGCCCCAGGTGTGAATCCCACAGAGTACGCTCTCGAAAAGTATCGTGCGCTGCACACGTCTTACACCAGCACACAAGAGGGATTATCCAACGATCTGGTCGAGTCTATCCGGCAGAACTTTAGCCAGGCGAACAACGGCAGTGCTTCCGCTCAGAACGAGAGCCCGGGCGCGCAAAAGATATCGGTCGCGGAACCCGCGGACTTTCCGCCGCTTGATTCCGCAATGGCGGCCCGGGTCGCCAGACTTACCGAGTGCGTTCTGCAGGAGATCCATCGAGACCAACCGTTGGCCGCCGGTGAGACCCTAGCCCCCGATGGTGAGTTCGTCACTTATCTGCTCGCTGCCTGGCATCACCATCCCGCGGGTAGGGTCGTCGTGCGCCGAAGGACCAACCAGGCTCTTACCTACTACATTTTGCCGGAGTGGCAGGCGGAGAATGACAGTCTGGCGTTCAAAAAACTCCTAGACAAGCAGACAGACTCAATACCTACGCAACCCACTCGGCTGGCGATGCTCTCCGGAGGGTCAAGCGGTTTCCTGGATTTCTTTGAGCCTGGGGCCGACTTTATGAAGCTGGCGGTATGGGGGATACCACCGCCGGGTAGCAGCATCGCCTCGGGCATCCTTGCCGTTCTATTCCCGCCCAAGCCGCATCCAATTGACTGGGAAAAAGTCTACAAGCGTTTCGCCCAGATTGTCCGTGAAGTCGTCCATAGCGAGAATGTCGAACAAACGGTCGAAGAACAGACTGGCATACTGGACACTCAACTGGACCTCTTCAAGTTGGACTATGTGGCCATGAAAAAAGAGAGGACGCCACGCAGCGATCTGTTTCATTATCTCCAGGGGAGCCCTGGGTTAGTGTCAAAAGTCCTTGGGGTCGTCGATACGATGAAGCAGAATGAATTCAAGTTTCACGGCTTTGGTGCCTTCATGCTCGCCGCGACCATCGAGATATTGCTATACCAGGAATCTGCCATGGTGGATCCGCAACAAAAGGATCCCGACAAATCGACGTGGGTGGGCGTACTCAAGCAAAGGGCTGATTCGTTTGTGCGGCATGCGGAAGAGATGATCCCACAGCTTATACAGCAAGCCTTCGATCATCGGATTTCGCAGATCACCGCGGTGCAAGAGCGAACCGACGAGGTCAATTGTAAAGACGTTCCCACATATGGGGGAGGACCGCCACCATATCAAATCGGTACTCAACGCATGTGCGACTACGATCATTATTGCTTCTTCGAGAACGAGTACGAACATTGGCAGAGTCAGAAGTACCGCCCCGGAGGCAGTAATGATCCCAAGATGCAAGACGCGGCAAACAAGGACCGTAATAGCTACATATCCCAGAAAAAGTCCGGGTACCAGACGGAGATTACCAACTCGTTTGCCAAAGCTCGACAAACGATCGAGGCTTGGAAAATGCTTCAGCAGTACCCGCTACAAAAGCCAGAGAATCGGCCTAAAGGTGACATACTATGACAGAGTCTTTCCTGCCGCAGGTGCACAACATCGTTTTTCTCATGCTGGAAAACCGCTCTCTCGACAACTTGCTTGGATGGCTTTATACGAAGAGTCCGGGCCGGAACGCTCCCCCGGCTCCTCTGAACGTGTATCCAAAGGGGAGTTCGACGAAATATGACGGCCTCACGGCGGGACTGTACTCCAACCCTGATCCCGACACCGGTAATCCTGTCACTGTAATTCCAGTATCGGATTCGAACTGGCAGTCCGGTTATGCGATTCCGTATAGAGATCCGTACGAAGCCCTAAGAGCCTACCCGTCGGATCCAAGGGCGCCTCAAGGTTGGAACGGCGTGATGAATCAGCTCTTCGGCAATAAGAATATCATCACGAGCCTCCCGTCCAAGAGCGGCGGTCCCCCTCAGATGAAGGGCTTTCTTCAAGACTACAGGTCCTGGGAAGATGGGTCGTGGAAAGGCCAGGACGTACTCTGGACCTATACTCCCACTCAGGCGAATATCATCAACAGTCTCGCGCTTCAATATGGGGTCAGCGACCGCTGGTTCTGCTCGGCGCCGACAGAGACGACCCCTAACCGCGCGTATTCGCTTTGCGGTACGTCCCTGGGTCACGAGAGCGACGCAGCCTCTACTTACAATCACACGACGATCTTTAACGCCATCGCAGTGAACAAGAGCTGGGGGTTATATGCGTACGATCGAAATTATGGTGGTTCGGGTAAGACCTACACAGAAGGCGCATTCCCGCTCATCTCTAAAGCGAGAAACGGCGAGATCGGCAGCATTATGAAGTTCAGCGATCGAGCGAGCGCTGGGACGCTGCCGGCTTTCACATACCTCGAGCCAAATTGGACCGATTGGGATACGACAGGTAATGATTATCACCCGAACTCCATCATAGGCCCGGGCGAGCAATTCCTCAGCAATGTGTATCAGGCCGTGCGCAACGGCAAACAATGGAAAAACACTTTGCTCATCATCACATTCGATGAGCACGGCGGCACATACGATCATGTTCAGCCCCCATGGGGTGCGCGGAATCCGGACGGGCTGAATGGCGATGAGACCGGATTCAAATTCGATCTGTTCGGCGTGCGCGTGCCGACAATCCTCGTGTCGCCCTTTGTGCCTCCGTCAACGGTATTCCGCGCACCTCAGGAGGATATCAAAAACCAGAAGTACCCGTTTGATCACACTTCATTCATTAAGACTCTGCTGAAATGGGCCGGTGTATACGATGCCAAAGCGCCCAGCTTCGGCAAACGCATGCTGGCCGCGCCAACCTTTGAGGGTGTGCTTGCCAATCATTCCGTGAACGACGGGAACGTGGATTTCATCAAGGCGCAGACAATGGCGGCGACAGCTTTCGCGCCACCCAACCTACTCCACCCGGCAGGCCCGCCGGCGGTGCTGAGGTCCGTGCTTAAGGGAATACCGATCCGGACGGCCCGAAAGATCCTCGCGACTTGCAAAACATTGGACGAAGTCAAGGCGGAGGTCGAACGCTACCGGAAGGCCCCGAAGCGGAGGGCTTGAAGCCTTACTCACAAGCAACCTTGCAACAGGCAACAGAGGAGGGGTCAGGCTTCACTTCGTTGACATTTGCTCTTCGCACTATAGTATCCGCCCCTGAAATGCCCACTCACAAGTGCAGGGGTCAGGCTTCACTTCGTTGACATTTGAACTTTTCGCACCATAGTATCCCACCCCCGCAATGCCCACTCACCAGTGCAGGGGTCAGGCTTCACTTCGTTGACATTTGAACTTTTCGCACCATGGTATGACATTTGTCAACCGGGAGGGGGTCAGGCTTCACTTCGTTGACATTTGAACTTTTCGCACTATAGTATCCGTCCCCCGCAATGCCCACTCACCAGTGCAGGGGTCAGGCTTCACTTCGTTGACATTTGAACTCTTCGCACTATGGTATCCACCCCCGCAATGCCCAGGAAACCAAGGATCGAAAGCGGAGGGCTCTACCACGTCATCACTCGCGGCAACAATCGCAGAAAGATATTCAGATCCCACGATGATTACCTGAGGTTCACCAGCACTCTCGAAGAGCAGAAGGCCAGACTTCCCTTCTATCTCTACGCTTATTGCCTAATGCCAAACCACGTCCATCTTCTGATCGAGATGCAAGATGATCCTGTCAGCCGGATCATGCAACGCGTACTGACCAGCTACAGCCAATACCACACCGAAAGTACAAGAAGATTGGCCATCTCTCTCAAGGTCGCTATAAGTCGATTCTGTGTCAGACCGATCGCTATCTCGGCGAGCTTGTGCGATACATCCACTTGAATCCGGAGCGAGCCAGAATGGTGAAGCGCCCTTGAGTTCAAATGTCAACAATGTGAAGCCTGACCCCTTTCAAGAGCAACGCGAGATGTTGCGGCATTTCGGCGCGAGCAGAAAGCGCGCGGTCGAAGCGTACATTCAATTCGCGGAGGCGAACCTGGGTGAGAAGAGTCAAGACGACTGCTATCGTGCGGCAGAAGGACGTCTGCTGGAGGGGAAAAGAATTCTTAAGTGAGATAAGACACCGGGTCGGCGATCACCAGGCCGTGCGACGACAACCCACAAGCATCGAGGATCTATCGAGCGCCTCAGGGAGGTCCAGCGGTTTTGAGCCCGCACGAACTGCGGTAAGAGCAAGAAACGGAGAACGGTCGCTGTGAAGGAGGCGGTGATTGTTGTTAGAAAGGGAAAGAGGGATAACGAATCGTGAGTTAGCTGAGGCGCTCGGGATAGGTCCATCAGCGGTGACGAGAAGGGCTGAAGCGGCTCGATCACGCAACGCGGCGCGCCTCGAAGCGATTGCTCTTCGTGAGTTGCTCAACTCGAAACTGCGCCCTTGAGTTCAAATGTCAACAAAGTGAAGCCTGACCCCTATCAAGCAGAGCAACGCGAGATGCGGGCTGAGGCGGCTCGGTCACGCAACACGGCGAGCCTCGAAGCGATTGCTCTTCGTGAGTTGCTCAACTCGAAACTGCGCCCTTGAGTTCAAATGTCAACAATGTGAAGCCTGACCCCTCTTGCCCCCCCCTCTCAAGCAGAGCAACGCGAGATGCCTGCACGAGAACGAGCGGATTCTTGCACGGGCACCTCGGCTCTTCACAAGCAGTGTAAGACTCCCGCCGCAGTTTCTTCAGAGGGTCGACGGTGGATAGCTGCGAGCTTTAGTTGCGTCTGAGAGTTGCGTTTGGGCGGCCAATTCAGACTAGACCTTCAAAAGATGTCCATACCCGGTGGACAGGATCCCGCCTCGATCATCACCCAGTTACCGTTTCTGCAGGCATACTTGCGGTTATTGCCGCAAACCTGCGCCCCCTCCGCATACTTATGACCGTTGTAGATGCAATATTTCCCCGCAGTCGACGCCATCAGCGAGTCTTCAGGTGGCGCTTCATCGTAAATCGCACTGTTGGGTTCGTCAGTTTCTCCTATCGGTTCGGACGGCACGAATTCTTCAGCCATGTCTTAATCTCCTTTTGATTGAATTGTAATCAAAATCAGCAAACGAGCTTTTATACCAACAGAGAGGCCAACGCAAGGCGACGCAGCCTACTCATCGAAGTCATGATTCTTCGCGTCTTAAGGGCGCGCTGTCATTCGCTGCAGCGTGCAGTAAGTCCTTGCAGTTTACCTTACACTTGTGTAAGAATCGGCCCGCTTTTGATTCATACTGGCTTTCTCGGGTCCGATGGTTCCTCCAAGTCTGAAACTTTTTGCAGCACGTACGAAAACTATTTCCAGTGAGGTTAAGATGAACAACAAAGTCTCCTTTTACCTTAATGGCAGGCTCGTATCGATCGAGAACCCCTCGCCCGATCTGCTGCTGATCGATTATCTGCGGTCGCCCGACGTCGCGCTCTCCGGTCCCAAGAAGCCGTGCGGCCAGGGAGGCTGCGGCGGCTGCACCGTCATACTTTCAAGGTGGGACGAAAAGCAGAATAAGCCAGAGCATCGCGCGATCAACTCGTGCCTGCGGCCTGTGTGTGCGCTGGGCGGACTGGTCGTCACTACGGTCGAGGGGACCGGCGCAGTGCGCAAACCCGATGCGCAGTTCCTGCAACACACGCTCACGGCATCGCGTTCCGCCGCGCCGATCGGCGAGCAGCAATCGCCGGTGTTTATCGAAGCGAGTCAGGCTGCAGGAAAAAAACGCAATTCCGTCCTTAAAGCCACGGCGAAACTTAGAGGCAAAGACGTTGCCGCTCACTTGACGCTCGTCGAGGACGTCGCCGCTTGCCCGTCGGAGCTCTCGCACGACGGCATGAATCCCGTCGCCCACCAGCTCGCGTTGTACAACGGGAGCCAGTGTGGCTACTGCAGCGTTGGCTTTGTGATGAACATGTCCGAATTCATCGTCAGCAACCCCGAGGCTACTAAAAAGCAAATCGAGGACGCGTTCGACGGCAATCTCTGCCGCTGCACCGGCTATCGGGCGATCCTCACCGGTATGAAAACCTTCGCATCGAACTGGCACGAAGCTGATGTGAAGCACCAGATCAAGTGCATCGAGGACCACGTTGGGGAAGCGCAGCTCCCGGGCACCGTCGAGATTCCTTTTCCCAGGGCGGCGCACGGCCCCGCCGAACCCGTATCCTCAGACGCCGGCCGTCAGCATTGGCGCACACCGACCTCGCTAAGCGAACTTGCGGAGATTCTACATAACGAACGCAAACAAAAAATCCGGCTCGTCCACGGCAACACCTCGTACGGCGTTTACAAGCCCGAGTATCTCGACACGACACTCTTCGTCGACATCCGGCTGATACCCGAACTGAACTTCCCGATTGAAACGCGGAGAAAGACGTTGAATGAGATCGTCGTCGCCGCCGGCACGAGCTACAGCGAGCTCATCGACCTGA
>DATNBZ010000042.1:0-46720 GCA_035607285.1 Blastocatellia bacterium
CAAAAGACGAAATGTTGGAGTGGCTCAAGTCGCCAAATCTTCTGCTAGTCCAGGTGCTGTCTACAATCCTGGCGCACGCAGTAACGATCGCGGTTTGTTGGGCAGTCGTGACGCGGCTTGGAACGCGGCCGTTCTGGAGGAGCCTGGGCTGGAGCTGGGCAGGTCGATCCGTCTGGTACTGGGTGGTGTTTTCGGCTTGCGTCATTATCGCGCTGCTCATCATCGATCAGGGATTGGTAAAAGTCCTGCCGCAATCGGAAGAGAATTCCTTCGCCGAGTTGCTGAAGTCGTCTCAAAGCGTGCGGGTTGCCATCGCCGCGCTGGCGACTTTTACCGCGCCCATTGTCGAAGAAACTGTCTATCGAGGGGTGCTGTTCGCGTCAATGCGAAAACATCTCGGCCTGGTCGCTACCGTGATAGTAATTACTCTGTTGTTTTCAGGGGTCCATGTGCTTCAGTACTGGGGCGCGTGGGTGTCGGTAGCCGGACTCACCATGCTTAGCCTCGCGCTCACGGTGGTGAGGGCCAGAACGAAGTCCATCCTGCCCTGTGTAATGATTCACACGCTCAACAACGCGTTCTTCTCGGTGCTGATCCTTTTGAATAAGGCTTCTTGATCTCACGATAGCCAGAGATTGCTGTTAGAAAAGTAGTCAGGATAGCGGTCCGGGTGCCGGCCACGGAAATCGAGGTATCGCCGTTTTGCCCTTTCATAGCGAGCGTCGGATGAGTGGATTTGACGGTGCGGCATGTCCTGCAGATGCCGCTCGACTTTGAACACATTGCGCGGCGAGAACCTCCAGTCGTAGCGTCCTAACTCATACAGACTGGCAGTGCCGTAGCCCGTGATTCGCCCGGTGCTGTCGACGTATTGCTCGAAGTAGCTCATCACTAAATCGCGAACGGTTCGAAAAACCGGTTTGCGCCCGTGCAATCCAAGATCGCGTGAGCGAGCCACCGAGCCCAACCTTCCTTTTCGTTTGAAGAGCAGCAATACGTGATCGAGTTTGTCCTGAGACTCAATACTCAGCAGGACGGGCGGATATCCATGCTGCTCGAGGATCGTCGCCGCAATCAGCGCGCCCTCCAGACAATGCGCGGTGTTCTCCTGCAAGGCGCGTCGAAATGAATAGCAGGTTTGCCCATCCAGTTCTCGATTGTAGGGAATCCTCCGCAGGAATTGCTGTACCTGCTCCGGCGTCCGGACTTTCTGAATGAGGTCCCACTCGCGACGCGTGAAATCCTTCTTTGTCGGGAGCGTGGCCGGTAAAGAATCGGCGCCGGGCTCTGTCCAAACTGCATTGGAGGTCATTCGTTCTCGTCCACCTTCATCAGGGCTTCTGGCGCCGATAGATTATCGCCTCGGCATCTTTGATCGGAACCGGAAAACTTGCTTCCCGGATGAACTCATCCGGGTGGTCTCTTATCAATCGCTCGACTTCTCTTTCAACCGGCGCCACCCAGTCAGCCTTGTCCAGACCCGTGCGCACCAACAGGAAGTCGCAGTCGGGGATCCGATCGAGCATCGACGGCTCAACCACCCAGCGCACGTCTATCAGAGGAGGCGCCGCGCGCCCGCTGCTGAGAAGACGCGAATAGAGCGCGACGCTCGACGGATTCAAATAAGGCAGATTGACCACAACTCCGAGAACCGGTGACGAGTGCTGTGCTTCGGCGTGGGCCCCATTCGTATCCTGCTGATGAGAAGTGGAAATGGTTCGAACGATTTCAGGGACCCCCCAATCGTCGTTGAGCGGGCGGTGGTCGAAGCCGTAGTAGTTTCGTGAATATACCATCCAACGATAACGCGGCGTGTCGATCGCGGTGCCGTAGCCCGCTGCCGGCCACTGTGCGTTGAAGAAGCTCACCAGCGCCCACGCCGCGACAATGGCTACCAGAGCCAGTTTCACGGTGCTCAGTATTCGCGCGCCATTCGGCTTGAACTCTCTCAGCCAGCAAGTAGACAGAATCGCGGCCGCCGGAAGAACGGGCACGGTGTAACGCACATCTTTGTTGGCGACCAGCGCAAATATTGCAACGCCGCTCAGCAGCCACAGAAAAAGAATCAGACTCTGTCTGCGACAGCGCACAAGCGAGTAGACGACGCCGGCGACGAATAAGATCGCAAACGGCAATTGCATCTGCATGCTCAGGAGCGCGTGGATGTAAAAGAAATTCGAATCGAAGGTGAACAGCGGCGCTTCGTTTTCGCTCACCGCCGCCCGCTGATTCTCGCGATAGATTTCAATCACGTCATGCATATGCGGCAGGTACCAGACCGCCGCCACCAGGATCAAAATCAGAACCGCGAGTGCGAGGTTCAAGATTGCGCGACGGTCGCGCGTACGCAATACGCGAAACAGGACGAGCAGCGCGGGCAAGATGAAGAAGAATGCAAAGGTCTGCTTCACAAGCATGCCGATTCCCGCCGCGAGGCCAAAAGCGATCCCGTAACGCCTCACCTTGAAGTCGTCGGCGCGTACCAGGAGCGCGAACGCAACCGTCACAGCGGCGGTCAAAGGAAAGTCAAGGAAGGCGTCATGCACCAGCCACGCGCTGAAGTGATAGCAACACGCAAGGAGCGCCGGCAGAACGCGTAAGGCAATTTGAGTTTGTGTCTCGGGTGCGTCGGTTGTGGAATCCTGCCTGGCAAACAAACGACGCGAAATCGACGCAACCGCGCATATCATGGCCGCGAGTGAGATCAAATTGACACCGATGCCGGTAAGCCTGGATGCGCCGAATGCTACAAACACCGCGGCGCTTACCAGGTGAACAAACGGAGCATAAAAGTGCGGGGTGACAAAGAACTCTCGCGCAAAGCCCGAGAAGTCGGCGTGCGCAAGCAACCGATAATAATCGTAGGCGTATCGGATGTGATCGGAAGGGTCCCACGCGGGCGGGGTCTTGTCTCTCAGAGTCCAAAGGATCGTCGAGGTGGCAAGCGCTACAAAGATGAGGGCAAGGAGCAGCTTTTCAATGTGAGGTCTGAGCTTTTCTCTTATCACGTCACCGGATGATTACCGTGGATGCTCGAGATGGTCAAGGGAGTCATTGACCAACATTTCGAATTGCTTCTTCGAGCGAGGATTTGGTGATATCGGAATGAGACGCATTCCAAACCTCTCGGCCGTCACGCACAAGAATGGCTTGTGGCGATTGATGCCGGAGCTGCAATCTCGAGGCAACTTCGTTCGAGACCTGATATGCGTTCTGAATCTTGATGAGCCTGTAGCTGATGCTCGGGTCCGCTTTCTTCAAAAAAGCCTGGAGTTCGTAAAATGCCCGCGAACTGATTGGACAGGTAAGGCTGTGTTTGAACAAAAGGACAGGTCGCTTGAATGATTCCCGCAGCGCCTGGTTGAACTCCTCGATGTTTTGCAACTCGACTAGATTTTCGGGCACGCGTGTGTCGGACCTCCGTTGAAATCAGACTTGATTGTCACAGCAACCGCGTTGATGTCGCAAGCGATTGGCTTCGCGAAATGATCCTCTGCGTCCCCGGCGTCCTCTGCGGTTTTCTTGATCGGTACCGGGGATTAACCGCAGAGGACGCCGAGGACGCGGAGGAACAACGCGATAGCAGGAGTACATACTATGACCGCGTCACTACCGCCGCGCGCGGGCTAGCGTTTGACAACTTGGCCACCCTTCATCACAAACGAGACGTGTTCGAGAGCGCTCACGTCGGCGAGAGGATCACCGCTCACCGCGACGATATCGGCGAAGCGGCCCGCTTCGATCGAGCCGACGCGATCCGACCAGCCGAGCAAATCCGCCGCGTTCACGGTCGCCGCTTGAATCGATTGCATCGGAGTCATTCCGAGCTTCACCATCACTGCAAATTCGCGAGCGTTCAGCCCGTGGGGATAAACCGCCGCATCTGTGCCGAAGGCTACCTTGACGCCGGCCTTGAACGCGCGCGCGATGTTCCGGCGCGCCGCGGGCATAACAACCTTGGCTTTCTCGACCATGAATTCAGGCACGCGCAGGCGCTGATAGTTCTCGATAAACCAATCGCTAAGGTAGAGAGTCGGAACGAGGTAGGCGCCTTTCTCTTTCATCAGGCGGATTGCTTCATCGTCGATGAATGATCCATGTTCGATTGAATCGACTCCGGCCAGGACGGCTTGTTTGATTCCTGCAGCGCCGTGCGCGTGAGCGGCTATCTTGCGGCCGAGGCGATGCGCTTCGATCACTATCGCGCGAATCTCCTCGTCGCTGAACTGAGTCGCTTCGGGTGAATCGCCCTTCGAGAGCACGCCCCCGGTGGCCGAGATCTTGATTACATCGGCGCCGTATTTGACTTCCTCGCGCACTTTGGCGATCGCCGCGGGCACGCCGTCCGCGATGCCCTCAGCGGTGAAATGAAATTCAGGAGCGAGAAGGCTGTTATCGAAGTGACCTCCGGTGACGCCAATCCCAGGCCCGGCCGTGTTGATGCGCGGGCCGGGCACGTCGCCGGCATCGATCGCGTCGCGCAGCGCAACGTCGGAATACCCGCCGGCGCCGACATTTCGAACCGTCGTGAAACCGGCTTCCAGAGTCACTTTCGCGTTCTTGGCGCCATACAGGGCCTCGCGCGGAACAGAAATCCCGAGAGCCGCATAACCGTTATGACTGGGGTCAAATGTCAGGTGCGTGTGACAGTCAATCAGTCCCGGAAGGACCGTGGAATTTGAGAGGTCGATGACACGCGCGGTTGCCGGGGCGTGAGATGAGACGGCTTGCGTTGGCCCGACGTCCTTTATGCGGTCGCCTTCAATCAGAATGGCCTGATCGGTCAGCACCCGACCGGTACGCACATCAACTAGCCGCCCGGCTTTGATTAAGACCGTTTCCTTTGGCGGGGCTTGTGCGAACAACACGCCTGAAATCAAAACGAGTGTTAGAAGCAAAGCTGAGACTCTTTTCATTGTGAATCCTCCAACCCAATTTCGGTACTCTGGAGAGAATAAGCCACAGATGAACACAGATGAACACGGATTCGGCCCTTCTCTTATCGGTGTTTATCTGTGTTCATCTGTGGCTTATTTTGCTCGACGATTTCGCGGGCGCGCGAGAACACACGATCGAACATCGGCTCGGTTAGTCGTCCTGTGAAAGTGTTTTGCTGGCTCGGATGAAACGACGCTATCAAGGTAAGGCCGCCAGACAATTCGCACTCGGCGGCGTGTCCAAATTGCGGACGTGTTTTGCAGCCGGCCGCCAACCCTACCGAAGCGGTCGCGGCGTCGAAGGCCAGCCGGCCGAGTGCTACGATCACCCTGACGCGCGTTAGTAATTCAAGTTCCCGAAGCAGGTAAGGGCGGCAGTTTGCTACTTCCGCGGGCATCGGCTTGTTCTGCGGCGGCGCGCATCGAACCGCGGCAGTGACGTAACAGTCTCGCAGGCGCAGACCGTCCTCGCGATTTACTGAAGCGGGTTGATTAGCGAACCTGGCTTTGTGCAACGCTCGGAAGAGCCAATCGCCGCTTCGATCGCCGGTGAAAATGCGCCCCGTTCGATTGCCTCCGTGCGCCGCGGGAGCGAGGCCGATTACAAGGAGATGAGCTTTCGGGTCGCCAAAACTCGGCACGGGCCTGCCCCAGTATTCCTGATCCGCAAAGCGCCGAACTTTTTCATGCGCGACGTTTTCTCGCCACTCGACGAGGCGCGGGCAAAGCCGGCAGTTTATGATTTGATCCTGCAGGGACGCCACTGACTCCGCTTTGGAGCGCATCGGTTCTCTTCGCTTCTCCGAGATCATTTCCAGTCGATGCCCACCGCTTCGAAGCGAGTCGAGCCAATGTTCTTGAGGGTGTGAGTGGTTGGGGCGTCGCGCCAGCGAAAATCGCCCGGTTTGTAATTGAATGTTTGCGGCTTCTGCCCGGGCGAATCAACGCGTACCTTCGCTTTGGTCACGAAGACGCTGAGCGCGGATAACCCGTGCGTGTGCAGGCTGGTCGACTGACCGGGCGCCAGCACCAATCGTTCAATGTGAACGCGGTCGTTGTCGAGGACAGTCGTCAACCCGGGCGCTGTGTCGGGCTTCGAGGGCGCTGCTCGGCCCGGGGAGCCAAGGATCTCGATGGTTATGTTTCTAAATGGAGTGCTGCTCACATTGGTGACGCGGTGAGTGATAGGGCCTTTTGTGAATCGAGCTTCGCCGTCCTTTAAGATGAGGTCGCCAGCCGGGCTGCCCAGGACCTCGGCTTTTAGTTTGGCGTCCCCAATCGAAACGAAAGCATAGTCATTCGCGTGGATGTGAAACAGAGTGGCGTCTCCCGGCGGCACGACTACGTCAAAGACTCGCACGTATTTGTTTTCGAATTTCAGATGATGGCGTGGCTCTTTGGCAACCGGGACCGGTGATTGAGCGGTTGCTGGAAAAAAACCCGCAAGCAAAATCGTAGCGGCGAAGATCAATCGCATTGCGCACCTCCCTTTGGGCGGAGAGCAATGTATAGCGCACGATTTGAGACGGTCGCAAGGAGAAGGTAGAGTTCAGCCTAAGACCTTGAACAGGGATGGACAGGATTCACAGGATAGGGAATGACGCAATAAAGACTCTCGCTCCTATCCTGTTCATCCTGTCCGTCCCTGTTGATTACTCTTAGGAGCGGAAGCGCAGACCCGCCAATACATAAGAGCTTGAACAGGGATGGACAGGATTCACAGGATAGGGAATGCCGCAATAAAAACTCTCGCTTCTATCCTGTTCATCCTGCCTATCCCTGTTGATTACTCATAGGAGCGGCATACATGCCATTCATAAACATCGACGAATCTCCGCTTGCTCCGGCTCTGACTCCGGTTGAGATTCACTATCGCGAGACTGGTTCAGGCGCGCCGCTGGTGTTTCTGCACGGCGGATGGGGCTATCAGGTTTATCCCTTCGATCGACAGATCGAAGTGTTTGGTGATCGCTTCAGAATCCTGATCCCGGATCGAACGGGATACGGCCGGTCGATGCGTCTCGGCCATGTGCCAACCGACTTTCACCGGCGCGCCGCGGTCGAGACGGTGGGTTTGCTCGATGCGCTTCACATAGACCGCGCCGTTTTATGGGGACACAGCGACGGCGCCGTCATCGCGGCGATGATCGGACTCACGAACCCTAATCGAGTCTCCGGAGTGATACTTGAAGCGTTTCATTTCTTTCGAAAGAAACCCGCGTCGCGAGAGTTTTTCGAAACCATGGCGGGCGACCCGAGCCTCCTGGGCGAGCGAGTAGGGGCGACTCTTTCCGGCGAACACGGTGAGGATTACTGGCGCAAATTGATAGTGATGAACGGCGAGGCCTGGTTGCGAATCGCGGACGAGGCCGTGCGAGCCGGGCAGGACATTTATGACGATAAGCTGTCCGAGCTTCGCGTCCCGACGTTGTTCCTTCACGGGTCGCGTGATCCGCGCACTGAACCAGGCGAGATGGAGGCGGTGCGAGATCGATTACCAAATGCTCGGATCGAATTCATCGAAGGCGGTGGCCACAGTCCTCACAGCGAGAGCGCTTCAGCAGCGGAGTGCAATCGAATGGTCACTGAGTTTCTGGAGTCGATCCGTTAGTTCGCTGCAAGAATCAATAGGCCACGGATTTGACGGATTTCCACGGATCAGAGATCCTTATGAACCCGTCCAATCCGTGGTCCATTCTTTATTCAATCTTAGCCACGCCGTTGCCCGGAGAAGGGAAGCGAGTGAACACGGCAGGGTCGTGGCCCGGTACGATCAATCTCGGACTTGATGCCAACTGCTTCATTCGATCTTGAGCCTTCAGATTCGACGCGGCGTCGAGTGTCTGTGCGATCGGCGCGCGCTTATCGAGATTCTCGTACAGATAACAATTGTCGGACGCGATGATTGCGGTACCGGCCTTTGTGTTTACGCTCACATACTGCGAAGCGTAGGTATGGCGCCCGCCGATGTAGAACCTGATCCCCTCGATTGCTTCCTGGTCATCTCCCTTAACCAAACGCACTCGCCCTTCGATGTTTAGCCTCACGAGCGCCAACACATCTTCAGGCTCAATACCGCCGTGAGATGATTTGCCCTGCCATGCCTCGCCGGTGTAGTAGACGTACTCGTCGTTTTGAATCCACACTTTCGCTTTAGGAAAGAGATCGATTCCGTCGGCGTGATCCCAGTGCATGTGGGTAATGATCACATCGCTGATATCTTCGGGTTTCAGGCCGACTTTGGAGATCGCCTCTGAAGGTTTGATGAAGTCCTTCACTGTCCACTGTTTGAAAAACTTGTCGCGATAGAACCCGGTATCCACAAGTACGTTCGAGCCGTTTGAGCCTTTGAGCAGCCACACCATCATCTGGATATCCATCTTGCGGGCGCGATCCGCGCCGGCTACCAGGTTTGAAACAGCAAAGTCGGGTATGACGCCGTAGCTTATGGCGAACACTTCGTAGCTCGGTTTTTGAGTGTTCTGGTGCGCCAACACGGATGCCAGCAGCGCCGTTGCGAAGAACATCAGTAAGATTATTCTCATCATCTGTCCATGTAGGGGCGGCCCTCCGTAGCCGCCCCAGTGAGGTTGTCGATACATCGTGAGCCAAACCGGGGCGGCCACGGAGGGCCGCCCCTACATGCGGTTACGATAGCCGAGTTTTAGGTCACTCGTTCAATCTCTACTTCGGCGTTGAAATCAGGTATCCCGCACTCCGGGTCCGATACTCCTCGTTCGATCAGGACATTTCCTTCCGGCCAGTGAACCTGCACGTTGCCCGGCGCGATCGGCGCAATCATGCACCTTCCCGGCATTCGGCCGGTCGTGCTTACCAGGACCAGGTCATCTCCATCCGCCAGGCCGTTCTTCTCGGCGTCTTGTCTGCTCATAAGGACATCATCACGTCGCGCGCCGGTTAAAGGATCACGAGCCTTGTGAACCATGCTGTTGAACTGCTTCCCGCGTCGCGTCGAGAGCTTCAGCTTCGTGGGAGTCGCTTGTTGCTCGACGTTGATTTCAGAAAATCGGGCCCGGCCACTGGTGGTCGGAAACTGGATTAGGGATTGGCCGTCCGCGGTGCGTGCTTCGCACAAGCGCTCGCCGCCCCATTGAATCTGATCGCCGGCTTTGCTGAGCCGCTGGATCCCTTCGTATATTGGCACGGCTCGCGCGATGTCGTTGCGAACCTCCTGCGAGTTGGCACAGTGAATCAAGTGCGCGAGTTCGGGTCGCGCGCGTTCGGCTATTCTCATCGGGATTTCCCACTCTGGTAGCGTTTCCCCGATTCGTCGCCCGGGAATCTCCGGACTGAAGATGATTCGCCGCTCGGTGGAAGTCTCGGTTCCGCCGCCGCGTTGTTCGTAGCGAGTCTGTGCGGGAAGCAGCACCACGGTTTCCGCAGGCTCGATCATCATCTGCGGGCTGAGAACTATGTCCTGATGAGCGCGCAACGGAATTCTCTCAACCGCTTCGCGAACGTAACCGGGATCAGGCAAGGTCTCGAGGAAGTTGCCGCCGATTTGATAGAGCAGATCCAATCGCCCTTCGTGCGCGGCGTCGATCATCTCCACGGCATTCAAGCCGCGCCAGTTGGGAACATCGAAGCCCCACAGGTTCGAGAACTGCTCACTGCCTTCTGCATCGACCGCCACGCCGCCGGGAAACTGATTCGGGACCGCGCCGACTTCGGCCCCGCCCTGCACGCCCGAGTGTCCGCGAATTGCCATCAATCCGCACTTCTCTCGGCCGATGAAGCCTCGCGTCAACGCGAGATCGACTATCGCGCGCACGTTAGCGACGCCGTCGCGATGCTGTGTTATACCCATCGACCAGACAAACACCGCTGTCTTTGCGTCGCGGATCATCTTCGCAAAGCCCAGCATGTCTTCACGGGTTGAACCTGACGCAGCTTCGAGCAAATCCCAGGAATAGGCTTCCAGAGCCGATTTCAGGTCATCGAAGCCTTCGGTCTTGTCTTCAACAAACGCCGCGTCGATCCATTGGCGCTCGATCAGGTGTTTCATGACGCCGGCTATGAAAGCCTTATCGCCACCGGTGTTGACCTGAAAGAAAGCGTCGGCGATGCGAGTGCCGAACAATGCGCTCTCGACGACGGAGGGAACCCAGTAGCGTTCGAGGCCCGGCTCACGGTATGGATTGATCACGACGACGCGCGTGCCGAGCTTCTTTGCCTGGTAAATGTACTTCGTGGTGACCGGCTGATTGTTCGGGGTGTTGCTGCCGAAAAGAACAAGCAGGTCGGTGCCTATCCAGTCCTTGTATGAACACGTCGAAGCGGGCACGCCGAGCGACTGTTTCAACGCGACGGTCGAGGGCGCGTGACATATGCGCGAGGAGTTGTCTACGTTGTTCGTGCCAAGGAAACGCGCCGCCTTCTGCGCTACGTAGTACGTTTCGTTTGTAAGGCCTCGAGATGTCAGGTAGAACGCGACTCGTCGCGGATCACTGCCGGCGAAACGTCGAGCGATGACTTCGATCGCGTCGTCCCAACTCACGCGAGTGAAGCCGCGCTCGCCTCGCTTTCGAATCATCGGAAAAGGCAAACGGCCAAGCTCGCGCAACTCTGCCGCGGGCATACGTTCGAGCTGACTCGCGTCGTCAAGGCGGCGCTCGTCGAGAGCGGGCATCGTGTTGAGTCTCATCAGATCGAGGCGGACCATGCACAGATGCACGCCGTCCATCGTGAAGTCGTGGATTCCGCTCGTGCCCAGCGCACACCCGTCGCAGACGCCGTTACGCAGGATGCGCAGCGCGAAGGGCAGTTCATCGCGATTACGCCAAATGGTCTTGACTATCTCAGCGTAGTGGTTGGGTTTCACGTGTCCGATGCCGTTGGGCATCAAACTCACCCAGGTGTTTTTGTTCCAACCGGAGCTGGCCATAGTTATGAAGTAGATTTCATCGGCTCTAGTCTGCGGCGTCCCGAGGCAACTCATTTCATACAATCGGCCGATGGAAATCAAGCCGGCTTTCGGTAGTGGTTAGTTTTGATGTTCAGAGTTCAAGCTTTAGCTTGCTCTTGAGGTTTGCGTGTGGAAAACACCAAGCTAAAGCTTGAACTCTGAACCGCACTTCAAACTGACGCACGCTTGACCTTCCATGTTTGATTGAAGCAGTTGAAATCATTCCATCAAACTGACTGAACTGCGACTGAGCCAATACGCTCTGACTTGAGATCAGCGGCTCAGAAAGAGCATTAGCGGTGAGGGTTAGGCGGAGCCTGCTTCTGTGAAGAGATGTTGGCACCGGCGTTGCCAATAGTTCGGACAGTGATTCGACGGTGACAATTCTTTTATAGCAGCGTAAGTCACGCTGACGCCGACTGATCACTGGCATCATGGCAACCCTTTCCTCGTGCCCGCCGCCCGGCGGGCCTTTTTTCTTTTCACGGTAGTGGGGTATTAGCGTGTTTCCGGCAAGCAGTCCTCTGCGTCCCCGGCGTCCTCTGCAGTTTTTCCTGCTCAGTGGCTCGGAATCAACCGCAGAGGACGCCGAGGACGCAGAGGAGAAACGCAAGTGTGCGAGCAACACACTGTCACCCCACTACGCATTCGATGGTGTAGTTGTACGCGAGAACCTTTTGCGCGACAATCAACTCCAATACCGGGCGGGAGACTAAGTTATGCGACTCACATTGACGCTCGCGGCTGTGCTTGTGTTGTTGATCGGCATCTCGCTCCCACCTCCTGCGAGCGTAATGGGATCTCCATCACAGGCGGGCGGGACGGGCGAATACGAGAACCTCGAAGCCGTGCTCAACACATCGAATGGCGAAATTGTGATCGAGTTCTTTCCCAGGGATGCGCCTCGCCACGTCGAGAGCTTTATCAAGAACGCGCGCGCCGGCGCTTATGATGGAACGACGTTTCATCGGGTTGTGGCGAACGCGCTGATACAAGGCGGCGATCCGCTGTCGAAGAACCCCAGGGACCGCGCGCGTTATGGGACGGGCGGACTCAACGCGGGAATGCCGGATGAGATCAACAAGAACAAACATCTGCCCGGCGCGGTTTCTTCGGTGTTGCAAGCGGTGCGACCGGGCTCCAATGACGTCAAGCCGGGCACGTCCGGCGCGCAGTTCTTTATCATTTTGAACGCCAGTTCGGCGCAGGCGAACCTCGACTCGACCTTCACAGTGTTCGGCCGGGTAGTTGAGGGTATGGACGTGGCTTCAAAGATTTCGACGCTGCCGGCGAGCGGCGCCGGCGTGGCCACCGAACGAATCGAAATCAAGCAAGTCACCATTCGCGAGAAAACGCCGTCAGTCGAACAGATGAAAGCGATACGAATCACAATAGAAACGTCGCTCGGTAACATCAAGCTGCAGCTTCTTCCGGAGTCTGCTCCCAACACATCTCGCGCTTTCGTCCGTTACGCCAGGTCGGGTCTGTATGACGGGACAACTTTCTTTCGCGTTTCGCAGAAGTACTTCCTCGAAGCGGGCTATCTTGGGGACTGGCCGCCGGACAGCGCGAACCGTAAACGTCAATTCAGCCTGTGGCCGGCGGCGGCGGAAAAAAGCGATGTGAAACAGGAACGCGGAACGGTCTCGATGCGCCTCGCTCCTGATGGAACCACGAGCTGGTATTTCTTCGTCACTTCAAAAGACAACCCGGCGCTCGACGGGAAACATGTTCCTTTTGCTAAGATCGTCGAAGGTATGGAAGTAGTTGATAAGATCGCGGAAGCTGAAGTCGAAGGGGACAAGCCAAAGCAGCGAATCGAAATCAAGAAAATCACCTGGCATTGAGGGCACCGTAGCCTGTCTAGTTGCTTGTAACAAAGGTTTCGATAGCGAATACAAACACTCCTGTATGGGCGGTCCTCCGTGGCCGCCCCTTAGTGAGGAAGCGCTTTATCGAAGGAGGGGCGGCCACGGAGGACCGCCCATACAGGACTGCCGATTTCTCTGATACACTCCACTGGATATGATCCTGGTCATCGACAATTACGATTCCTTTACCTACAACCTGGTCCAATATCTGGGCGAGCTTGGCGCTGATCCGAAGGTCTATCGCAACGACGCGATCACGGTGGATCAGATCCGCGAATTGAAACCCGAGAGGATCGTGATTTCGCCCGGGCCCGGCGTGCCCGCGGACGCGGGCATAAGTATCGCGGTTGTTCGCGCATTTGCCGAAGAGATTCCGATACTTGGCGTTTGTCTTGGGAACCAGGCGATTGGCGAAGCATTCGGCGGGCGTGTAATTCGCGCCGAGCGACTTATGCACGGCAAGACATCCGAGATCTGTCACGACTCCGTGACAATCTTTCGTGGCTTGCCTTACAGATTTAAGGCGACACGCTATCACTCCCTCATCGTCGAAAAGGAAGGCTTGCCCGATATACTCGAGGTGTCGGCTACGACGCCGGACGGGTTGATAATGGGATTGAGGCACCGTGAGTATCCTGTCGAAGGAGTTCAATTTCATCCTGAGTCGGTAATGACCGAGCACGGAAAGAAATTGCTCCAGAATTTCCTGAAGCTCTGAGCGAGCGAGTCCGTTGCGTCTTTGGGGGAACGTTTGCGTCCCTCCGCTTAACCGACCTCATATCAAGATGTATCAGTGGCCCGGATGAAGACTCAGACGACAAACAGGTTGGGCGTGCGCGCAGCCGGCGGCATTCTGGATCGCATAGTCGAAACGAAGGCAGCTCGCCTGGAAGCCGCAAAGCGACGCGCGCCCACCAGTGCCTTGATTGAGCGGGGCGCCTCTCGGTCTTTCCACTCACTGGCCGGCGCGCTCGCGCGCGCTGATTCTGTAAACATAATTGCGGAGATCAAACAACGTTCGCCTTCGAAGGGAATTATTTGCGCTGATTTCAATCCCGTCCGAATAGCCTCGAGCTATGCCGGCGCAGGAGCAGCCGCGCTGTCAGTGTTGGCTGAAGAAGATTTTTTTGGCGGCTCGCTTGATCACCTGGAAGCAATTCGAAACCGCGTTGCGCTGCCGCTGCTGAGAAAAGACTTCATCTTTGACGAGTATCAGCTTTACGAATCAGTTTCGGCGGGCGCCGATGCGGTGCTGTTGATAGTTGCAATACTGGAAGATGAGTTGCTCGAAAGCCTGATCGAATTAACGGGCAAACTTGGGCTCGATGCTCTGGTTGAGGTTCACTCCTCTGATGAGATGGAGCGAGCGATTAAGGCAGGTGCTTCAATCATCGGAATTAACAATCGCGATCTTACTACGTTTGCGGTCGATCTCGAGACGTCGATCGAGCTGGCCGGGCTCGCTCCGACCGGCTCGGTTCTGGTCAGCGAGAGCGGTATTCATTACGGTGCGGATATCCGGCGTCTGAGGTCGGCAGGCTTCAAAGCGTTTCTCGTTGGCGAGCATCTGATGAGCGCCGACGATCCCGGCGCCGCGTTGGCGCAATTGATTCGCGAAGCTGAAGAGTGACGGTTCATGCAAGCAAGGGTGAAGGTAAAAGTGTGCGGCGTGCGGAGCCTTGAAGAGGCGGAAGTTGCGCTCGAGGCCGGCGCCGACGCAATCGGGTTTAACTTCTGGCCGCAAAGCCGAAGGTATGTTGCGCCGCGCGTTGCCGCCGATATCATCAGCAAACTCTCGCCGGTAGCTTCGACTGTCGGCGTGTTCGTCAACGAGGAAGTGAACCGGGTTATTGATCTTGCATCAGCTCTTCGCTTGAGCGCCGTTCAACTGCATGGTGATGAGTCTCCGGCGTTTTGCGCTGCGCTGGGCTCGATTAAGACGATTAAGGCGGTGCGCGTCGGGCAGGATTTCGACCTGGCCATCATTCAAACTTATCCGGTGAGCATGGTGCTGTTGGATTCGAGCATCCAGGGCAGCTATGGCGGGACGGGTCAGCGATTCGACTGGCGAATCGCGATCGAAGCCAAGCGGTTGGCGCGGATCATTCTCGCGGGCGGGCTTAATACCGAGAACGTGTGGGAAGCGATCACTCACGTCAGACCGGCGGCGATCGATGTCTGCAGCGGCGTAGAAGCGGAACCGGGCCGGAAGGACTTCGATAAGCTGAGAAATTTCATGTCCGTGGTCGCTCGAGCGAATGCGCTGATCGCAAGCGAGGTGTAGGGCCGTCCCTCCGTGGAAGAGTAGTTTTCCGTAGCCCAGGCGTTTACGCCTGGGATCGTGAGCGGCCACGGTCTTCGAGCCCCGTTAACGGGGCTTGAAAAGCGCCTTAGCGATTCGTCGATACGTAGAGAAGCCCGATAAATCGGGCTCGAAGTAAAATCAACCGCCGTGAGCCCAGGCGTAAACACCTGGGCTATGGCAAAAGAACCAGCCGTTGCTTCTGAGGAGAGACCCGCTAACAGGTTCGATCTTACATGTTAGAATCTTATCGTGGCAGAAACCTCTGAACATCTTGATGCGCTTGCGATTTTCCCGCTTGCAACCGTTTTGTTTCCAGGCGCGATCCTTCCCCTTCACATTTTCGAAGAGCGCTACAAGGAAATGATGAGGTATGCAGTTGAAAACGGTGGCGTATTCGGCTTGTCTTATCGCAACGATGCGGCGATCGGCCGCGAAACTCCGCCTGAAATCGGCAGTGTAGGTTGCATCGCGAAAATCAACGCGGTCGTTCCGCTCGACGATGGTCGAATGAATGTCATTTCAACTGGCTTGTTGCGCTATCGAGTAGTGGCGCTCGAGAGTTCGACTCCTTTCATAGTGGCCTCGGTTGAGTTGTTGACAGATGATCTGGAGCCGGGCGCCGACCTGAGCCGGATCTTTGACGATATGGCTGGCGTCTGCAGGAAGTTTCTTGAAGCAGCCCAGGCGCTTGACGAAGCGAGCGCTCCGATAGACCAGGATCTTCCAGAGGATGCTGAAGCATTCTCGTTACTGGTCTGCTCGGCGCTGCCCATCGACAACGACGCCAAGCAAACTTTGTTGGAAATGACCTCGACGAGATTGCGATTCACGCGCATGCGGCACCACGTGACTGCCGCACTTTCGGAATACACTGATCGAATAACCATTCAGCAACGCGCAAAGGGCAACGGGCACGGGAAGACCAGCAAGTAGGCAGAAGGCTGAAGAGTGGGGAGTGTTCTAATCCTGCGTTGGTGTAATAACGGCGATTAGAGCATAGAGGCGAATCTTTTTCCCTAGCCCAGGTGTTCACGCCTGGGTACACGGCAGCCAGACATTCGTCCTTAGCTCGTTTCAACGAGCTTCAGGTTCGCCTTCAGGCCAGGGGAGTCCGCGTGATTGAGAGTTCGATGCGAAGCGTGAGTGCCATGACAAGCGGCACTTTCAGACCTTTGCTCAAGCAGGAAGACAAGCCCCGTAAACGGGGCTACGCTCAGTCGTGCGTCGATCACCCAGGCGTGAACGCCTGGGCTAGTGAAAAGACTAGAGCTGCGTTAGTGAAAAGACTAGAGCTGGGCTAGTGAAAAGACTAGAGCTGCGTTAGTGACAGAGCGTAAGAGAGACAAGCTAACCTCATGACGCAGAAACACGGCTACCAACTAGTAGCAACGCAGGAATATATCACCAGCGAAGAGTCACTCGTTATCGGGCAATGAGATGTTGTCGAATCGCGTCTCCTGCTTGAGTAGTCGAGAGCCGGCCTCCGATGTCGGCCGTCGTTTCGCCCGCCCGCACAGCCGCTTCAACCGCTCGTTCAATTCCCGCGGCAGCTTCTTCAAGCTCGAGATAATCAAGCATCATCGAAGCGGTAAGAATTGCCGCTATCGGATTTGAAACGTTCTTCCCTGCGAATTGCGGTGCGCTGCCGTGCACAGGCTCGAACAGAGAAACCCTGCCGGGATGAATGTTGCCCGATGCAGCCATTCCCAAGCCGCCCTGTAGCGCTGCGCCCAGGTCGGTGACGATATCCCCAAAAAGATTGTTGGTAACAATCACATCAAAGCGCCCTGGGTCCAGCGCCATCCACATCGTCAGCACATCGACATAAAGATGATTAGCTTCTATGTCGGGATAACCCGCCGCTACTTCTTTGAAGGCCCGCCGCCAAAGATCGTGCCCGTAGGTCAGCACGTTGGACTTGTCGCTCATCGTCACCCGCTTGCGGCCATGCGTGCGCGCGTAATCAAACGCCGCGGTGATGATCCGCTCTACGCCTTTGCGAGTGTTGATCTCTTCCTGAACGGCGATCTCATCTACGCTGTTCTTCTTGAAGTTTCCACCGACGAACACGTACATGCCTTCGGTGTTTTCGCGAAACACTACGAAGTCCACGTCCGCGGGCTTTCGCCCTTTCAACGGGCACAACCGTTCGTCGATCAGCTTGATGGGCCGCAGGTTGATGTACAGATCGAGGCCCGACCTCATGCCGAGCAGAATATCAGCGGCGTGTTTGTTGTCGCGCACGCGAGGATCGCCAAAGGCTCCAGCCAGGATTGCGTCGTATCCCGCGGCAAGCATTTGAAGCGCGCCCTCGGGTAGGGTCACTCCGGTGGAGAGATATTTCTCAGCGCCCCAATCAAACGAGGTGAGCGAAAGTTCGAAGCCGTAGAGTTCCTGGGCTGCCTTGAGCGTGGAAACAGCCTCGGCTATCACCTCAGGCCCGATGCCATCACCGGGAATGACCGCGATGCGCTTCAATGATTCTCCTTGTACTTAGTGACTTGTAACAAAGGTTTCGCTAAGCGATTAAGGGCACTCCTGTATGGGCGGTCCTCCGTGGCCGCCCCTTACTGGGGAAGCGCTTCATCGAAGGAGGGCGGCCACGGAGGACCGCCATACAGGACTGCCGATTTCTCTGATACATCCCTTAGTGCGGGACCGTTTTCGCCGGCGCAGCGGCCGGATTGTCGAGGTGTTTGAAAATGTCCGGCAGCGCCTTGATAACAACGTCACAAACGATCTTTACGCTTTCGCCGCTGACGTGATCGAGAGTATCGAGGTTCGTATGCCAATACGAATGCCCGGGGCCGTAGTTGAAGTCAATCAGGTCGGCGACTGGAACGCCGGCGTCTCTGAAAGGAAGGTGGTCATCAGAAATGTACTGCTCGCTATCAAGAAAAACCTTTTGATAGTTGAGCGCGCGCGCCGCATTCCAGATAGCGTCGATCAACCACGGCGTCGACTCGCCCTCGCGCTTGATGTCCAGATTCTTGTCGCCAATCATGTCGTACAGCACGAGCGCCTTTACTCGCGCAAGCGCGCCATCGGACTTCAGCTTTGACGCAAGATGCCGGCTGCCGTAGGTGTTGTCTTTGCCGTCCATCGCGCCCCAATCGACCACGGCTTCCTCTCCATCAAAAAGCACAAACCACAGTGTGTATTCAGGTTTACTCTTTGACAGCACGCGCGCGGTTTCGAGAACCGCCGCAGCGCTCGAGCAACCATCGTTAGCGCCTACAAAGCCGGCTTGAAGCTTTGTGTCGTAGTGGCCGGTTATCAGAACGAGGTCCGGTTTCTGACCGCGAAGCTCGGCGATGATATTCTTCATCGGGATCGAGCCGCGAGGAGTCTCGCCATTGAAAGTATCCTCGCTTACCGTCAGACCGTAGCTCTTCAGTTCACTTTCAAGATACGACTGGGTCTTCTTTATCGAGTCGGAGCCGGATGGATGAGGCCCCATCTCGACCAGCTTTTTGAGATGCTCATACGCGCGGGCGGAGTCGGTCTCAACAGGCTTGTCGGGGTTCGAAGCAATCTCGTGATTGCCCTGAGCGGTACACGCGGCGGGCGCCAGCAGGAGCAGGCATGCGAGAATTGTGGCTGATGTTGCGCGATTCGGTCCGGGTTTGTTGAGCATCGGTGGGCTCCGCGGCGTAGGAGAAGCGTTTCAAACGAACTTGATCTGAGCAATGTGTTTCGGCAGCCGATCGTCGCCCACCCCCGCGGATCGAATACCTATTCTGTGCTCTCCGGCTAGCTGGTCCAGCGTGACCCGCTCAGTCTTTATGTAACTCACATCTCGCAAGTTTATCATCGCAATCTCGACGCCGAGGCTGGGATTCTGGCAGGAATATGAGCTTATCACTGCGTATTTTATTTCCGGGGTTATCGTCCGCGCATCGAGAGGATCGGTCATCATATGCTGAACCGTCTCGCCGTTGCCGAATCGAACAGTGAGTCTGAAGAGCGGATCGGGAAGTTGAAAACTTTCACTCATAGGACATCCTTAAGGCGCGGCTTATATTCCGCCGGCTGAAGAGTGACCGGATGAACTCGCGGGCTCGTTAGTCGAGTCCTGGCAGCAGGACGCCGCGATATCGTCGACTGCTTTTGAAGCGGCCGAGACGACTGCATCAACCGCATCGCCGAGCATATCAAGCTCAATTCGTATCAGCGTTGAGAACTTTTGCTCGAAGGGCAGTCCGGAAAAGGCCTGCCTGACTTCGTCTGCAGCGTTCTTTGCGGAGGAGTTTCCGGACCGCGTATCGTTGGAACCTTCATCGTGAGTAGTTGTGTTCATTATTGCCAGCCTTGTCAATGACCTCGCCGAAGTGGGCTGTGCTCTCGCCGGAGCTCGGCGGTACACAGTAAATTCAGGCTACCTTAAAGAGACAAAACGGGTCAAGCGTTGGGGATAGTCTATTAGCGTAGCAGTCCTCGGCGTCCTCGGCGTCCTCTGCGGTTGATTCTTCAGTACCGATCAAGAGAACCGCAGAGGACGCGGAGGACGCGGAGGACGCGGAGGACGCTGAGGACGCTGAGGGAGGGTACTACTTCTGATCACAAAGCGTCTCGCGCTCAAAAGAGCCCGGATGCCGATTGAGTAGCTCGGTCGAGTAGAATCACCTGCCGCATCAATTTGTCCCAGGCAGGGCTCGCGTAGTGCCAAAGCCCGTCGTCGCCGTCTCGCAAGATTGTACCGGCATTTCTGGATCCCCACCTGTCCGCGCGGCCCGGCAGGTACACAAGACCCCTCTTGCCGTTTCGTCCGGCGACATACTTGAATACATAAAAGAATCTCAGATGCCGATCGCGGGGCTTCCACTTGATGTAGAAGGATACGTCATATGTCGCATCCGCGACTGGTGGGTTCGCAGGGACTCCCCCGCGCCACTCAATGAACTGGCCGGACCACGGATCAAAACCTTTCAGCGCCGCGCGATCGGTGATCTCGATTTTGTGGGGACGCCCGCCACCCTCGATGATAATTTTGTCAGGCGACCCTTTGGAGTAACCGTGTTGACAACACCCGAGCACAACCACAACAGCAAACAATAAACACCGTTTATTCATCTTGACCTCCGATCATCGGTAGTCCTGTATGGGCGGTCCACCGTGGCCGCCCCTTAGTGAGGAAGCGCTTCATCGAAGGAGGGCGGCCACGGAGGAGCGCCCATACAGGTGTGCCGATTTCTCTGATACACCCCACTAGCCCCGTCTTAAGCAACCGGCATACAGTTAGACGATTCAGAAGCTCATCCTCTTCCAATGGTTTTCGCTCGGCGGTTTGATGTTCAGAGTTCAAGCTTTAGCTTGCTCTTGAGGCTTATGGGTGGAAAAACGGCAAGCTAAAGCTTGAACTCTGAACCGCACCCTCATACCCAGGATTGCTTTGCAAAGAAGCGCATCATAGAATGTGACTTCTCCCGCAGCGAAGGTCCCGTTTGCACGGACGCCACCGAATGAGGTTGGAGGGTTTGACACAAAACACCGCATCCGGCACGCCCTTAAACAAGAGCCGCTGGGTGTCACGGCTCCCAGATATTCTGAGAGATTCATCCCAGGCTATCAGCGGTAATCTAACTGCTCCGGCCGGAGAACGTGGCCGGCGGATTCATCTCGCGACCGAATGGGTGATCTCAATCTCTCTCGTTCTGTACGCCGTGTTTGCGCCCCATTCAATCGCGATCACCCAGACTTCGTACCTTATCGGGCTGACGGCGTGGGGAGTGCAGCTTGTAGCGACTCGCAGATTGCCGTTCAGGCGATCTCCGGTTGATATTGCGCTGTTTGGGTTTTTCGCTTGCTGCGTGGTTTCGTCGTTTGTGTCCTACGATCCGCTGGTCAGCATCAAGGGTTTGAAGAGCCCCGCCTTTTTCCTCGCCTTCTATTTTGTCAGCAACAAAGTCAGGAGCCTTCGCTTCGCAGGCTTCCTGGGTTTGGCTTTGATCGTCTCCTGCCTGGTCAACGTAGGCTATAGCGCCGTTACGCTTGGCGTTGGCCGCGGACTCCGGATCGATTCTATCAGCCCGGAGAGTCCGTTCAACTCTGAGGGCATCAAAGTCGGGGACGTAATCCTTGAAGCTGACGATCGGGTAGTCAACTCCCAGCAGGACCTGGTTCGCATAATTGAATCTCAGCGCGGCCGCCTGCGACTCCAGCTCGGACGGAAGGAAGCTCTGGAAGAAATCTCGATTCCGCGGCAATCAATAAGGGAGGCGAGAGAAATCGGCTTCGGTCTCGGGATAACAACTTCGCCGGGCAGAAACTTTCGTGTGATGGGTTTCTACAGCCACTACGAAACCTACGCCGAGGTCCTTCAGCTCATTGCCGCGCTCGCGGTCGGAATGCTGATCTCGGTCCCAAACAAGAGATCCGGCGCGGCGATCCTTTTCGTAATCGCGATTCCACTGTTGACCGGAACGTTGATACTTACTTCAACGCGGGCAGCGTTGGTGGGATTTGGCGTCGCGGTTTTCTGGATGGCTCTCGCAAGCAGCAGACGTCGCGCACTCTGGATCGCGATTGGGAGCATCCTGGTCGTTCTTCCGTTGGCGCTCTTGGCGGTCGAGCACGCGCGCGGCATCTCGGTGTTCGATGCCGAGGAAGGGAGCACGGCTTACCGGCTCGAGGTGTGGCGCGAGGCTTTCGGCATCATAAAAGACAATCCGCTGGTCGGCATAGGCAAAGGCAGCGAAGCAAAACTCAAGCGGAGCCTTGGGCTTTATGACGAGGGCAGACTCCCTCCCGGTCACTTTCATTCGACGCCGGTCCAGGTAGCGGTATGGTGGGGCCTGCTCGGCCTGATTTTCTATGCCGGTCTGATGACGATTCTCGTCGCTGAGAGCTGGCGCCTGATCAGGAAAGTGAAATCGGATGAACGGTGGCAACTGTCAGGAATCGCAGTTGGAGGACTGGGAGCGGTTCTGGCTTTCAATGTAAGCTCGCTCGCACATTTCAATTTTGGTGACGGCGAAGTCGTTATGATGTTTTGGCTGCTGACGGGGCTTGTGTTCGCGATTCGCCGGATTGCACATGAGCCCGGTACCCAGACGCAAGACGGCGCGAGACCAGCGCGTAAAGAAGGCCAATCATCAGCAGGCAGTTCACGTAGAAGTCAGCTCCAAGAACAAGCAGCAACCTCTGCGTCGAGCGTCCGGGCAGCAAGGGCAAAACAGAATTAGCGGCGGCCAGCCCGATCAGCGTATAGGTCGCCAGCTTGCCGGCACGAGAAGCTCGAGACGATGCAACGCTTGCCAGACACGCCACCGGCCATAACAACGCTACGAAATAGATCTTCGAGGTAAGCGGACCCACCAGCAACATCAGGCAGATCATCACCGCCAGCTCGAGCGGGAAATCATTGGGCGCATCGGGATCGTTGAGCTCACCGCCTGGCTCTAGTCTTGGCGGCAACCACCAAATCAGCAACAGAACCCCGGCGAACATCACCGCGGCAATGATCATCCAGGCTTGCACGACACGATCGCGAGCCAACGAAGCGATGTTAACCGCGGGATAGTTCACATCTCCATCGACTCGCTTTGTGTAATCAATATCCGAGAGATAGCGCCGAAGCTCGCCCTTCAGAGAAAGGTTTATCGGCCCGTTATCTTCGTGGAACTCCTGGCTCGCGACTACGTGGTTGTACCAGGTCTCGAGCAACTGATTGTTCGTCGTAAAGCCAAAATAAGCGGACGGCGCAATGTTGATTGCCGCCAGGAACACAACAACCGCGGCGAGCATGGTCCATCGTCTCTTCAAGGCGAAGTACGGCAAAAGCAGAATCGGAGTCAGCTTGATTGTGATTGCCAGCGCCATCAGGATCGCCGCCGCGAGATCTTTGCGTCGATGCGCAAAGTAGAGCGACGCGAACAGCAGAAACACCGCCGACAACTGGGCATTGCCATAGTGCAGCGCCATCACGAAGTACTGGGCTACGACAACGGCTACGGCGAGCCACATCAGTTTCGAAATCTTAAATGTGAGGCGGACGATGACCACACAACCTGCGATCTCGATCACCGATAACAGGTACCAGATGTAAGCCGCTACCGAATACGGCAGGAGCCAAAGAGGGAAGAGGATTACAAGAAAGAACGGCGGATATCTGTAATCCATCACTCGGCCAAGGGCAAAATCAGGCGAGTACAGATCGGTACGGCCACTCAAGAGAGACCGCCCCGCAGCGTAATAGACCGGAAAATCAACCAGGTTGTGAAGGAAGACTAAACCCAGAAGCGCGACTGCTGAAGTACATGCGATTATCAATACAATGCGCGATGTTCTCTGCATTTCGAAACCAGGACAGATTGTATGAGGCTTCCGTCGATGCGATGTCAAGGCGCCAGCGGATTTAGTATTGGTGAGTTTACTGTGTTGGCCGGCGCGCCGTCCTCTGCGTCCTCGGCGTCCTCCGCGGTTTTCTCGACCAGTGCTGGAAATCAACCGCGGAGGACGCCGAGGACGCAGAGGAAGAACGCCGATTCAGAGCGAGCAACACGCTATTACCCACTGGCGGGGATTTCGTGGTCTTCACTTCATCGTTCTATAATATTGAGACCTCTAAGAAACCGAAGGAAGCTCTCTCTCAAATCGATCAGAGAAAAAGGAGACAACTTTCATCAGACTGAGACACCATCTCATTATTCTTTCTCTCATTTTTGCTTCATGCGGAGGCCAACCCGTCTCTTCATCGAATCCGCTGCTTGTGGCTGCCGGGAGAAATGTGGGGACAGTGGATCTCCTGGGCGTCGATTTCATTGATGCGCAAACCGGGTGGGCTGTAGGAGACATCGATCCGCGCGGCCTGGGCGGCGCCATCTACCAGACGCTTGATGGTGGTCTCAACTGGCGGCCCATCGCTCACACAAATGAGATTCTAACCACAGTCGATTTTGTGAATCGCAACGTCGGATGGGTAGCCGGCCATGCGGGTCGAATCGAGCGCACGGATGACGGCGGCCTGACCTGGAAGCCTCAGCGAATAGAGCGCGAAGGCGAAGTGCTCAATTCCATCTTCTTTATCGATCAGCAAACAGGCTGGGTTGCCGGCGGAAGCGGTCTTGTCTTGCGCACAACCAACGGCGGCGAAACGTGGAGCAAGGTGGAGACTGCGCGCATTGAAGACCTTTGGGCCGTGCGGTTTTCTACTCCTGACCGTGGATGGATTGTCGGCGAAGACGGGCTCGTCCTGTCAACTACAGACGGCGGCAATACCTGGGCAAGTCAGCCCTCAGGAACCTCGCGAGCGCTTCTGGGGCTTGCGGCTTTGGCTAAGGTGGTGATCGCGGTCGGGGAAGGCGGGACGATACTGAGAAGCGAGGATGGTTTGGAATGGAAACAGGTCGAATCCGCGACCGCGTTGACGCTCAATGCGGTTGCCGTCTCGGGAAAGATCGCCTGCGCAGCTGGCGCCAAAGGGACGCTTGTTGAATCCACCGATGAGGGGTTATCTTGGAAGACGGTCACCGCGTCCTCTCCACGCGATTTAAATTCGATTGATCTGCCGGACCCCACGCACGGAGTCGCCGTAGGTCAACGAGGCTCTCTTCAATTACTGCAGCCTCGATGACTTAGCGGGCTTTGCGGTTCTTTGCGTCTTTGCGCTGAGTATTTGTTCAAGCCCGCAAAGAATTCTCAACGCAAAGACGCAAAGGACCGCAAAGCTCCCAGAGTGATGGACTCGAAGTTTGAAGTTGCAAGCTCTAAAACCAATTCAGGAAGTAAAGTTATGTCCAAACATTGTATGAGAACGCTCGCGTTAACGGCATTCGTTGCGCTGACGTTAGCGCTACCGACCCGTATGGTTGATGCGCACCACGCGGTGCTTCGATTCAATCTCGAAGAGATGACTTCCACAGCCGATCGAATCTTTCTCGGCCGCTGCATCGAGGTTGAAGAAACCGACGAAGTCATTGCTCAAGGCGAGATGCCCGTCACGCGCTATACCTTCGAAGTCGAGCGCGCCATCAAAGGGAAGCTGCCCAACGTGATCACTGTTCGGCAGATGGGACATCCGGCTCACCGGACGCTTGGAAAAGGCGGTGAGTTGTCCGTGCATGGCCGGACGGCGACTCCCGACACGTTCATTCACGGCATGAGCGAGTACCACGTCGGCGACCGCATGCTTCTCTTTCTGATTCCCAATTACCTCGGCGGTAAGGTGACTTACCCGGTGGGGCTCTACCAGGGGGCGTTTATCGTGTCACGGATGCCATCAGGTCAGGATCTTGCGCGCAACAGCATCGGTAACCTTGGCCTCTTCACCGCGGCTTACAACGGCACGGCGATGAATGCGGCCAACGCTAAAATTATTTTCCCCGAGCGTGACAATCCGTTAGCCGAGACGCGGGGCCTCAGTCTGAAGAGCCAGGCGCTGGCAAGCAAGCGCGGAGCGCTGCCGCTCGACGCATTGCTCGAGCTTGTCGACCGAATCAACACCGCTCACGGAATCGAGAGAGGCGCCATTGTTTCAACGCCGAGAGGGGGAGCCGTAAAATGATGAGCAACCATTTGCGCGCGCGTTGGAGCCTGCCCGTTATTGCTGCTGCCTCGATCGCAGCGGTTTGGTCATTGGCTTACGCGGGTGGACCGCTGTTCGTAATAAACAACCAGGCGGTGAGGTGGGCGCGTACAGAAGTCAGAGGCGGCCCGCTCAACACGCAGACGGTCGATCCATCGGGCCGCGTTCTCTATCGCGTGGACTCGGGCGGGCTGGGGACGTTGAACCATCAGCAGGCCGCGGGGTTAGTGGATCGAATCTTCAATCTCTACTCGAATATCCCGACTGCTGATATCGAGTTCGTCAATGCGGGTCCCATTCTGGACCCTGCGACCGGCAATGCGGTAGACGTTACATCAACAAACGCCGGCAAATTCATCAGCAGCAAAAACGCAACGTTTCAAAATCCCATAGTGTTTGACAGTGATGGCTCGATTACGGGGCGCGGTGGTGTGCTCGGGTTTTTCGGCTTTCTGCAACTTGATGAAGCCAGCAGCTCACTCAAGGAAGGATTCGTCGTGCTCAACGGTTCTGTCCTGCAGGGCGTCAACCCAATCAGCGAGACGGCTTTTCTTGGTGTCTTCACGCACGAATTCGGCCACTTTGCCGGGCCGCTCGATCACGAGCAGATCAACGGCAACATCGCAGCAAGCGATCCCGGCTCGATTGCGCCGCCGGGATTCAGCAGCGCCCAGGCATTCGATCTTTATGCGCCGTTCACCGAGACCCTCTTCCCGTTCTTCTTTAGCGCTCCCATCGGGTCGTCGCTTCGCAGCCAGTTCCCGAACGCGGGGTTCTTCGTAGCAACGCTCGATATGGACACACAGAACGCGCTCTCGAATCTCTATCCTACGCCGGATTACCTGGCTTCGCGGGGATCGATAGAAGGACGAGTGCTGCTGAAGGTTGGCGATTCTGAGATACCGATCTCGGGAATCAACGTCGTCGCGCGGCGAATAGATCAAGGCGCGTTTCCTCCTCCACTGGGAACCGCGGCTTTTCTAACGCCGCCTGCCATCGACTCCGATGGAGTCCCCGCTGGTCCTACGGTACAACCCGCGACCGATTCGCTGGCCACGGTCTCGAGCGCGGTGACTGGCCTCCAGTTCGGACAAGGCGCTTATAGAATTCAGGGATTGCCGCCGGGCCAATACATGGCCGAGATTCAGCAGATCAACCCGAATGCGATCATGGGTTCAGGCATCGGCCCGCTCTCTTCGCAGTTCCCGCTCCCGGTCAAGGAAGAGTTCTTTAACGGCGCCGGCAATTCATCGAATGCGTCAAGCGTGTTCGTGCCCCTCACAGTTACTGCGGGTCAAATCACCAGCGGAGTCGACTTCATCATCAACGGCTTCAGCACTGCTACGCCGGTGCCTGTGGTTGAAAGCGAACCGAATGAGAAGACAAAGAAAGCGCAGAAACTCACCATACCGGTAGACGTGTCAGCGGCGGCTTCTTCGTCAGACGATGCGATCCTGCAGATGAAACTTCCTGACGGGACGAGCGACGGCATTGAGGACCTTTACAGGTTCACGGTGGATCAGTCTCGGATCGTTTTGATCGTGTTGGAGCCGACGGGTGGTTCAGGCGATCTGGATTTGTATTTGTTCAACTCGGATGTGAGCAAGAAGAAGAGTTCGCTTGACGATCCAAACCTGTTGTCGTTCAGCGCCGGGCCTACGGCAAACGAGGTGATAGGGATGGTGCTGGACCCGGGCACTTACATCATCGGCGTGAGCGCATTTTCAGGAAGCGTGAACTATCGGCTGCGGATCATCACGGCTCCATAGGGCGATGCTGGTGGTCATCATTTGGAGTGCGGCCTTCTTTGCGAGCCTTGCGGTCCTTTGCGTCTTTGCGTGGAGAATAATTCTCAGCGCAAAGACGCAAAGGACCGCAAAGCTCGCAAAAGGACCGCAAGAAAACCGCCGATCTTTCAACTTCAGTATCGAAACTAAATGCCGAGGGCGGGACTCGAACCCGCACGGCCCTTGCGAGCCAGAGGATTTTAAGTCCTCTGTGTCTGCCATTCCACCACCCCGGCTTAAGGGCACTTCGCTTAATGATTACGGGTACAAAGAACAGAGTGTTTCTTACTGCGCTGATGTGTTCCGACGACCACCTGAGGAAGAAACTATACCCGAAAAGACTCTCACCGTTAAACATCGACCAGTTATTACCGGGTGTCGTGAGCGTTGTGCAGGTAGAGGCGGGGGCTAGGCGTTAGCAATGAGCAGGATCGGCGTGGTTGGCTGCTCTGAACCCCCTTCGGGTTCAAGAGTGATGGCTGTGGCCGTAATCGGACCAATGTCTGTGGGAAACGGTAGTGTCGCAAAGCCGTGCCCAAGCCGGTCGGGGCGAATCAATCCCGCACTGATCTTTGCCTCGGCCGTGACGAACCATAATTGATAGACTTTTCCCTCGGGCGCGGGAGGAAGGTTTGCCGCAACGATCCATCGACTTCCCAGCACATCCCAATAAACCGTAGCGGAGAGACCCGGGGCAGGCTCCGGTCCCGCGAGTTGTAATACCCGCGACGACGACGAGCTTAGCACTGAATTGATCTGGACAGTCTCAGCAAGTTGTTCTTTGAGTTCCGCATTCTCGCTTAACACTGCCGCCGCCGAACCCCTGGTTTGATCGACCTCAGCCTGCAAGGTGCTGCGTGTGGTTCGCCAGGCAGCGAAGCTGAACGCGAACGCCACCAGAAACGCAGCGGCCACTGCCCAGGGCAGCCACGAACGCGAAGGTGTTGACCTCGCTTTGACGGGCGCGTGCGCAATCCCCGGTTGGCCAGGGAAGGGAATTACGGTTGTTGCCGGCCTGTGTGTTTCAGAGACTTCTCGTTGGATGCGCACTGCCAGCAGATCGCGGACATAACCGGATGGCGCCGCGGGCTCGACTGATGTGCCCAGCAAGCCGACCACTTCGTTGAATTGCTTCAATTCCAGGTCGCATACGGGACAGCCATCACGAAGATGAACATCAAACGCCCGGGCCTCGTGCTGAGATAACGCGCCCAATGCGTACAGCGCAGCAACCTCCTGGCTTTCTTTGGTTATGGATTCATGCTTCAACGTGGAGAATACCTCTCGACAACCGACGATTCGTTCTTACGCCCTATCAATTGAATCGCAACCAACTCAACGGGCGTCTATTACCTCGTAGTGCTCCGGCGCTATTAGAAGAAACAGAGTGCCGTCAACCGTGTACGTCGTATCGTGCGTGCTTCCGGTAGCCGCGCGATGATAATCACCCGGTCCGAGCCTTTGGCCCGCGACGTGACAATCGCCTTCGATTACATAAAACTGTTCGACACCAAGATGCTGGTGCGCCGGCAAGGCAGTTCCAGCGGTCATCCTGACGAGCGACGTAGCAATACCGCTTGCGCGATCAACATAAAGAGTCTTCAGCAGTATGCCGTCCTGCACTTCCTGCCACTGGCCGTCACCGGTGTGAATGGACACGAACTGGTCGGAAGAGATTCCCGACACCGCGTTGACGGCTCGACTGGAGGGCGCTTCGCTTAGTCTCGCGATGAGCCGCCCTCGAACTTCGTCTGACGGCTCGGCTTCGGGAACGCTTAGCGCCAGCTCGCCAACCGTGCGGTCGAACGAGGCAAACTCGTCACCGCAAACCTTGCAACCTTCTGCCAGGTGTTCCTCGAACGCTCGAGCTTCATGATGGGACAGCGCGCCCAGCGCGTGAAGCGCCGCAAGCTCGGTCATCTGATGCTCCGCTACGCGATCCGTCATCACCCAGCCTCCAACACTGGACGAAGCGTGTCTCTCAGCTTCATCATCCCGAGCCGCGTTCGTGTCTTCACGGTGCCCAGCGGCTGATTCAACTTCAACGCGATCTCGCTATGGCTCAAGCCCGAATAATAGGCGAGCTCAATAACCTCGCGTTGCTCGGCCGACAACGAGTCAAGCGCGGAACGAACCATAACCCTCCGCTCGGAGATCACCGTGTTCTCCTCGGGGCTAGCCGTAGCCGAGCGCGCTTCGCCGATCGAGTCGAGCGGCTCCTTGTTTTGAAACTCATGCTTGCCTGAGCGGAGCCGGTCAATCCCGCGCGTGCGAGCAATAGTCATAATCCAGGCGAGCGGTGCGCCCCGCTGGGTATCGTAGCTCGCCGCTTGCCGCCACACCTGTGTGTAGACGTCGAGCACAACTTCCTCCGCGGTGGCGCGATCGCCGACCACGCGCAGAACAAGACCGAATACCAACCGGCTGGTTGAATCGTACAGCTCTGTGAGGGCAGACTGATCCCCGTCGGCTACTCGCTTGATGAGAGCCGCCCAATCCTGATCTCGACCTCTGGTCTCTCTAGAGTCCTGGGGTGACCCCAATGTTGTTTCCCCTCGTGTCTTAGTCTACGCAAGATCGCGCGGCAATGGATTGCATCAATGCTTGCTATCGCTCCGCCGGCGCAACAAAACTTCAGACTTTGATGATACAACATCGATTTGAGTCGCCAAAGTCAAAACCGCGCGCGAAGATCCGGGCAGGTCCTTCGGTAATGTTCAAATGTTTGAACACATGTAGGGGCGGCCCTCCGTGGCCGCCCCTCGTTGGAGGCCCCGGTCAGTTGCCACTTCAGTCGCCGCTTCGGTCGCCACTGAGGGGCGGCCACAGAGGGCCGCCCCTACATTTGTATTTCTGCCGGCGCGAAATCGACCGCGTCGGCGCTTACAATGTGGTAGTTCGTTCTTCCGCGCAATCCGTTTAGCGCCGACGCTATGTCCTCGCCATGCAGATGACCATAGACACAAACGCATGCGCCGTGTTCGTCGATCAACTCAGTAAAGCCCGATGGTTCGTGTTCGGCATTCGTAGGCGGATAGTGGAGCGCGACGATAAGCGAATCAAACTCATCCTCACGGCCACGAAGAGAAGTCAGCGCCGCCCGCAAGCGGCCCACTTCGCGGGCGTAGATCTTCGCGTCGCGTTCCTCGTAGTGCGAGTCGTTCGGGCAATTCCAACCGCGAGTGCCGGCGACCGCTACTCGGTTTACAATGATCGAACTGCCGTTGAGAACCCTGATTGAAGGATCGAGCGCGCGAGCCATCCTGGCATTCGACTGCCACCAATAATCGTGGTTGCCCTTGAGCAGCAGCTTCTGCCCCTTCATCTGTCCGATGCGGTCAAGGTCCGGTAAGGCTTCTTCAATTCGCATTGCCCAACTCGTGTCTCCCACGATCAACACGAGGTCCTCGTCCCGTACGGTCCGGGCCCACGCCTCGAATATCTTGCGATCGTGGCCGCGCCAATGATCGCCAAAGCGATCCATGGTCTTGCCGGTTCCGCCCGCGAGATGAAGATCACCGATTGCGAATAGTTTCATTAACGTTGATTATTCGGAGGTTAATTGCTGAAGATTAGATCTGCTTTAATTAGAGCGATCACAAATGAAGTATCTACGAAGATACTATTCGGCATCCTCACCCTCCAGATCATACAACTTCGCTCTTATCGAGAGGTCTGGTGATGCCGATATTTTGATCTTGCGGAGCTTTGCCATCACTGTTTCGCCAGCTTCCTCGCGCGTTCCATTTGTTTCAAGAGACTTGATGACCTTGTACAAGTCTTCCAGATGCTCGTCTGGCATTTTATTTAACTCCTCGATGATCTTCTCCCTGGTAATCATCAGGTGCTCCTTCTCAACGTCAATATAATGAGGACGGGCAATTCATTACAAGTCACTTCGTCAAAGTTGTGCGGAAGAAATATTCAATCACACATTTCAGCGGACGCGCCTTTGCCTAAACCGGGAGCCTTAATCGCGCGTCACAGCCGTGTCCGTCGCTTCGATTTTCGAGCGTCAATGTGCCCCCGTGCGCTTCTGCGATCTGGCGGCTCAAGACGAGGCCGATCCCCGATCCCGAAGGCTTTGTCGTGAAGAACGGAACGAACAGATTGCTTGTATTCGACAGCCCCGGGCCTTCGTCTTTGATACACACTTCGATTTGTCCAGGGATGCGCCCCCATCCGACTTTTACGCCGCCACCGGTTTCGAGCGAGGCATCTACGGCATTGCGCAGGAGATTGATCAGCAACTGCTCGAGTTGATCCCCGTCCGCGCGAATCGTGATTTCCGGACCGCTCGAGACATCGACGCTTATCCTGGTCTCGAGTCTGGCCACGCGATTCACCAGCTCGCCCACGCTGACGGGTTGTAATCTCGGTAACGGCAGCCGAGCGAGTCTCGAGTAAGCTTCCATGAATCGGTTTAGTGAGGCGGCTCGCGCGGCTATGACTCCGAGACCGCGGCTCATGTCTTCCTTCCAGTCCGGAGGCTGAGGCTCTCGAACGACCAGGCTCTCGAGGCTGCCGGCGATGGACTTGATTGGAGCAAGCGAGTTGTTGAGCTCGTGCCCCAGCACACGCACAAGACGCTGCCAGGCCTGGCGCTCTTCTTCTCGGAGCGCGCGGCTCAAATCCGAGAGCACGAGCAACTGGTGCGGCGCGCCGTGCTCGCGAAACGCGCTGCGATGGACCTCCCATCGGCCCGCGCCGCGCGGAAACGACATCTGCAGCGTGCGCGTGGTTTCGCCGCTGAGGCAATCTACAAGACCGAGATCTGTCGCGCTCTTTCCTATCAGCCGTTCCGCCGGTTGCGCGAGCAGGCGTTCACCCGCGCGATTGACCAGCTTGAGCTTCTGATCGGCGTCAAACGCAAAGATCGCAACCTCGATTTCTGCCATTACTGTTCGCAGCAACGTCGTCGCCTCGAGAGCGCCGAGTCGTTGCTCACGCAGAATCTGCCCGAGGAAATTCACCTCGAGCATTGCTTCTCCCAATGGATCGTCGCGGGCGGCGCCTCGGGCGCGAATCGAGAAGTCGCCTTCGCGCAACGCGGCCAGCAGATTCGAAAGCGTCTGGAGCGGAAAGACGACGCGCTCTCGCAACGCGTGCGAGAAGCCTAACCAGAAACCGATTATCAGCACGGAGAGCGTCCACTGGACTCTTGCCGGCTGGTCTCCGTTCCACAGCAGGATGAGAGCAATGAGCACGGCTGGAAATCCCGAGGCCAACGCCATCAACAGTATTCGGCGGTCGTGCTTCGCGGTGAAATATTCGCGCGGCAGTTTGAACGCGGACCTCGCGCCGGCGGTTTTGCCGCCAGGCGCTCGAGACGACGAGCCCGGCGCCACTCTTATTGATGGTGATGACTTCAACCGCTCGGTAGGCGTTTGTGGGAGGGATGCGCTCGAGCGTTCATCGCCGCTGGAATCTGGCCTAGAGGTTTGACTAGAGACTTGCCTATCCGGACCACCAACAATTGATGGCCACGCGAGCAATTGCGCGGCTCGTGCCTTGAGACTCTTCATAACCCGAAACGCTGAAGCCGCCGATAGAGAGCGCTTCGGCTAAGGCCAAGCTTCTCTGCTGCGCGGCTGACATTGCCGTCGCATTGCGCCAGCGTCCTCTGAATCAGGAAGCCTTCGACTTCTTCCAGACTCATGTCTTCAAGCCGGCGCGAGACTTCGCGCCCCGACTGTAAGCCCAGATCGCGAGCCTCCAAAGTGGCTCCCATAGCCATTAGTACGGCTCGCTCGACTACGTGATCGAGCTCGCGAACGTTGCCCGGCCACGGATGTCTCAGCAAAGCCTGCATTGCCGCCGGGTCAAAGCCTTCCATATTCTTGCGATACCGTCCCGCGTGCTGACGAAGGAAGTGCATCGCCAGAAGCGGAATATCTTCTCGACGATCGCGAATCGGCGGCAGGTGAATTTCCACAGTGTTGAGCCGAAAGAGCAGGTCCTGGCGAAAGCGCCCGGCGGACACTTCTTCGGCGAGATCGGAGTTTGTAGCTGAGACTATTCTTACATCGGCGCGTCGAGTCTTGGAGGAACCCACGCGCTCGAACTCACCGGTCTCGAGAACGCGCAGGAGCTTGGGCTGACTCTTTATGGGAAGGTTCGCGATCTCGTCGAGAAACAGGGTGCCGCCTTCAGCCATCTCAAAGCGGCCGACGCGATCCGCCTTGGCGTCGGTGAACGCGCCTTTGACGTGGCCGAACATCTCACTTTCAAACACGCCTTCGGAGAGACCGCCCACGTTGACGGTGACCATCGGCCTTGCGGCGCGGGCGGACATAGAGTGGAGCGTCTGGGCGACGACGCCCTTGCCGGTTCCGTTTTCGCCGGTGATGAGGACGTTAGCTTCGGAGCCGCCGACGCGATCGATGATCTGTAGCACAGGCTGCATTGAGGGGGACTCGGCGATGAGCTTGGGTTTACCCTCATCGCGAAGCACGCGGTTCTCAGCTTCCAAACGCTGGCCTTTTCTTAAAGCTTTACCGAGCTCGGCTTGAGTGTGCAGGATTGCAGTCAACCGAGCGTTGTCCCACGGCTTTTGAATGAAGTCGCTTGCGCCGCGTCGCATAGCCTCGACGGCGACGTCCACGCTGCCCCACGCGGTCATTACGACGACCGGCAGCGTGCTGTCGAGCTTCTGAATGCGCGCAAGCAGATCCAGACCTTCCTCGCCCGACGTCGTATCGCGCGTGTAGTTAAGGTCCATCAGGATGACATCGAAGTCGCGTTCCTCGATGGCTTTGATTACGTCGGCGGGTCGCTTTGCGGTTTCGATTTGATAGCGCTCGGATTTGAGCAACAGCCGAAGAGCTTCCAATACGTCCGGCTGATCGTCGGCGATCAACACTCTTGGCGTGAATGAGTCATGAGTCTTCATATCGGGATTCGCGTCGAATCGAACTGCTCTATCTTAGCATGCGTCGAGCGCTGCTCTGCGGGTTGGTTGGGAAGCAGGAGCTGGAAAATCATGTAGGGGCGGCCGTCCCTGGCCGCCCCTCTTCAAAACATCAAAGCGTGATGGAACCAAGCGGGGCGGCCGTGGAGGACCGCCCCTGCATATGGACTAAACTTTCTCGAACCCGCTCTCTTGCATTTCGTGCTCGGCCTTGGGCTCGTGCTCTTCATCCACGACGCGGCCGTCAAACAAGTGAACCTGTCGATCGGCGTGGCGCGCGTAGCGAGGATCGTGAGTGACCATACATACCGTCGCGCCCTGCCCGTGCAACTCGCGAAGGAGTTCCATCACCGCCTCGCCATTCGTGGAGTCGAGGTTTCCAGTCGGCTCGTCAGCAAGCAGGATCAGCGGATCGCCGGCAACCGCTCTCGCCACTGCAACGCGCTGCTGTTGACCGCCCGAGAGTTGGCTCGGAAGATGTTTCGCGCGATGAGCCATGCCTACTCGTTCGAGCGCATCCATCACACGCTTCTTGCGCTCGGCGGCTTTGATTCCGCGGTAGGTCAACGGCAGCTCGACGTTTTCAAATACGTTGAGGTCGCCAATCAAATTAAAACTTTGAAAGATAAATCCGACTTCGCGGTTCCGAACCCGCGCGCGCTCGGAGAGCGGCAGGTCCGACACCGGTTTGCCCGCCAGCGAGTACGTTCCGTCGGTGGGTGAATCGAGCAGACCGAGGATCGACAGCAGGGTTGATTTGCCGCAGCCCGAAGGCCCGGCAATGGAAATATATTCGCCCTTCTTGATTTCCATGTGAATGCCTGAAAGGGCGTGAGTCTCAACCTCGTCGGTGAGAAAAACTTTCGTAACACCGTCGAGCCGAAGCAGCGGTTGGTCGCTAGCGCTCATGTGGTTTGGTTCCTCCAAAGTTTTAGTTGAACGTCAGTCCAAACGAATCCGATCATTGTTATCAAACTGCGAGGTGTCCGCGAGGATTACGCGATCGCCTTCATTGAGTCCTTCGAGCACCACGATGGTGGTGACGGCGCTGCGGCCCAGCTTCACCTGTACGCGCGACGCGCCTGCGCCATCCGGATCGATCTTGAAAAGACCGACCGTGCTGTTTTCCTGTCCGTGCACCGGCCGCCCGATGTAGAGAACGTTCTCGAGTCTCGCCAACTCGATCGTTCCGTCAACGCTCATGTCGGCAACGGCGCCTTTTGGTAACTCGCCTTCCAGCGAGGCATCAATCGTACGAGTCCCGTTGTCTACGTGCGGGTCGATGCGAATCACCTTGCCCTGAACGATCCCGTTACGTGTGTCGATCGATACGTGCTGGCCAATAGCGATATTCGTGGCCTGAGTCTCTGCGACTTTCAGTTCCGCTTTCAGGCGTTTCGGGTTCGCTACCCTGGCGAGGTTCTGGCCGAGGGTGACTTGCTGTCCGACTTGAACTTCAACAGTTTGCAACTCACCATCGATCCCCGCGCGAACCTTCAGCGCGTCCATCTGTGTCCGCTTAAGCTGGACTGCGTCTTTGAGTTGGCGAACCTTTTCGTCTTCGGCAGCAAGTTTCGCGACACCTTCCTCGCGATTGCTGGCCAGGCGCTTTGTTTCAAGGACGACCCGGCTCTCGAGGTCCTCGGCCGCAATTCTGGATAGCTCCACTTCCAATTTTGGCTTCAAGTCCTTCTTGCGCAGGTCTTCGTTGACCTCGTATTGCATCTTGGCTTTATTGAAGTCGGATTTCGCTTGAGCGAGAGTCGCTTCCTGATCGAGGATCTGCTTTTGCGTTTGCACCTTCAGCGTTGTGAGGTTTGCGGCGGCGGCGCGAAGCTGAGACTCGGCGTCGATGAATGCCTGTTGTATCTCCGGATTGCTTAGCTCGAGAATAACCGTGTCGGCCTTTACTTGAGCGCCGGGCTGCGCAAGCCGCTTTTCGATTCGCCCGAGGCTGATCGCAGGGACGTATCTTATTTCTTCCGGCACCAGCGTGCCCATCCCGCGCACGTTGACGATCATGTTCCCGCGCTTCACGGTGTCAGGCAGCATAATCTTGCTGTCAGCGCTCGGAGCCGCAGGTTTCAGACGTGACACACCCAGCGTTATCGCGCCGACGGCGACCACCAGTACCAGGGCGTACAAAATTCTCTTGACCTTGCGTTTCTTGGCTGCAGATTTACGTGGTATGTCCATTCTTCCTCCAAGACCTTCTAAGGAAGTTCCGTGCCATCGGGACGATCCTGCTAACTGATTGCGTGCTTCATCTTAACACAACTGCCGCCCTGTCAGTAAATCAGTTTACTTTTCGCTTCTGGGAACTTCGTGTTCAGAAGCGGACAAAGTAGCACAGACTTTAGTCTGTTTGCGCTGCCCGAATACAGACTAAAGTCTGTGCTACGTCAGTCATTCACGACCCAACCGTCTCGAAGCTTTATGATTCGGTCGCCATACGAGGCGTTGAACTCCGAGTGCGTGACTTGAAGGATCGTCGTTCCGGTCTCGTTGAGCCGCTTGAACAGCTCCATGATCTCTTTACCCTGATCCGAGTGAAGATTGCCGGTCGGTTCGTCAGCCAGAATAACTTTGGGGTTTGCGATCACCGCGCGAGCGACGCCGACCAATTGCTGCTGACCTCCCGATAACTGGGTCGGGTATAGATTTCTTTTGCCTACTATCTGGAAGCGATCGAGAACGTCGCAGACGATGCTCTCGCGCTCAGCTTTCTTCACGTCTCGATAAGACAGCGGCACCTCGAGATTCTCGTAAACCGTCATGTTATCCAGCAGATGATAGCTCTGAAAAACAAAACCTATGTTCTTGTTTCGCAGCTCGGCCCGTTCCTTTTTACCCAACTTATGAACCGGCTGTTCGAGAAAAGTGAATTCTCCTGTCCATGCGCTGTCGTGCATCCCGAGGATGTGAAGCAGAGTTGACTTGCCGGCTCCCGAGGGACCCATTATCGACACGAACTCGCCCGGCTTGATGTCGACATTGATGCGTCGCAGAACAAAGGTCTTGCCGACGCCCGACTCAAAAAACTTTTCAACGTTGCGTAACGCAATCATATTCGAACTCCTGTATTGTTAAACACGTTGCTGTCCGATTCACTGGCTTCTTTATTAGTGTTGATCATACACGAAAACGAGATCGGGCCAAAGAACCGAGTCATTTGAATCAAGGTAGTAGCCAAGTTTGGTGCCACTGGCGCGGGCGTCGAACAAACAACCGAATTGCCAGTTTTAGCGCCGAACGGCGTCTCGCAACCGGCTCGCCTTTCCGCTTGTGGGAATCTCTTGTCCACATGCGAACAGGCTAAAGAGTCGGTAGTCAGTAGTCCGTAGTCCGTAGTCCGTAGTCAGTAGTCAGTAGTCCGTAGCTACGGACCATGGACTACTGACTACTGATCAACTACTGACTACTGACTACTAACTTCTTCCGCTTTACTCTTCGCGTCACGCTGCGCAAGAATCTGAGACGGACGCGCAAGGGCAAATATGAACGAGCACATCTTCCGCGAGTACGACATCAGGGGCGTCGTCGATCGGGATCTCACAGACGAAACCGTCTACGACCTGGCTCGAGCGATCGGCACTTTCTTCAGGGCAAACGGCGCCTCGCGCGCGAGCCTCGGCCGCGATGCGCGCGAAAGCTCTCCGAGATTTCGCGACCTGATGATTAGAGGGCTGACCGAAACCGGTTGCGACGTTCTGGACGTCGGAATGGTCCCGACACCGGCCCTTTATTACACCCTGTTTTCAGAAACGGTGGACTGCGGCGTGATGATCACCGGAAGTCATAACCCCGCGGACAACAACGGCTTCAAAGTGTGCCTGGGTTCGAGCACGATTTTCGGCGAGCAAATCGGCGAGATCAAACGCATCGCCCTGTCAGGCGACTTCAGCGCGGGGGAGGGCAGGAAAACTGAGCGTGACATTGCTCACGCTTATCAGGAACATATCCGAGCGACCATCAGAAGCGGCCCTCGGAAACTGAAGGTTGTAGTCGATGCCGGAAACGGCATGGGCGGCTCGATCGGCGCCGCGCTCTACAAAGAGCTTGGCTGCGAAGTGATCGAGCTATTTTGCGAACCTGACAGCAGCTTTCCACATCACCACCCGGATCCAACGGTTGTCGAGAACTTGCGCTTTGCGATCAATGCGGTTCGCGAACACAAAGCCGACCTGGCAATTGCGTTTGACGGCGACGCGGACCGGATCGGGGTCGTCGACGAGCAGGGAAGAATCATCTGGGGCGATCAACTGATGATCATCTTTGCGCGCCATATTCTGAAAGAGAGGCCGGGTGCGACTTTCATCGCCGAAGTGAAATGCTCGCAGACTTTGTTTGACGACATCCGCCGTCACGGCGGCGAAGCGATTATGTGGAAGGTAGGTCACTCGCTGATCAAATCAAAGATGAAGGAGACGAATGCCGCGATGGCGGGTGAGATGAGCGGTCATCTTTTCTTCGCGGATCGCTACTTCGGCTACGACGATGGAATCTACGCCGGCGCGCGATTGATCGAAATACTCAGCAACTCCGGACTGCCGCTGTCGAGCGAGCTTGCAAACGTGCCGCAGATGTTTAGCACGCCTGAGATCAGGATCGATTGTCCCGATGAAAAGAAGTTCGATGTAGTCAAGACGTTGACTGCAGAGTTCAAGAAGACCCATCAAGTGATCGACATCGACGGCGCGCGAATCCTGTTCGAGCATGGCTGGGGACTGGCTCGAGCGTCAAACACTCAACCGGTGATCGTCATGAGGTTTGAAGCCGATAGCGAGGAACACCTGAACGAGATTCAAACGCTGGTTGCCTCGGCAGCCGAACGCCTGATCTCTGCTCAATCGTCTTGATTGGTATCCGTGCTTATCCGTCAGACCCGCGTCATCGGTGGTCTAATCCTCGAAGTCGACCACGGATGACGCTGATTTGACGGGTTCGCGCGGATATTACAAATTGTGCAAAAGCTCATTGAGAGACTCAGCAGGCTTCGCTGGCATCAGTGGCTGGTTGTTGCCGCGTTCATTCTCGTCCTTGTATTCACCGGTCTGCATGCGTTTCGTGCCGTCCGTCATGCCGTTTACTGGTCTCATCATCGCGACGAACCAATTCATGGCTGGATGAGCGTAGGCTATGTCGCTCGCTCATATCACGTGCCGCCGCGCGTTCTCTACGACGCTCTCGGGTTGCAGCACACGCCACACGATAGGAAACCGATAAGACAGATTGCGCACGAGCAGAATCGCACGGTTCCTGCAGTGATTGCCGTTCTGGAAAACGCGATCGCTCGCGCGCGCCAGCCTGAGAGTCCACCGCCGACTGCCGGTCCTCCCGGTTCTACTAATAACGGGAGGTCGCCGTGAGTATCACCGATCAATTGCTCGCGGCGCTGCTGGTCTACGGTCTATGGCTGCTCTTTGCCGCAATCGCGATCGCGTCGATTGGGGTTCCTTTTCCGGTAACGCTGCTGCTGGTCGTCGCAGGTTCATTCGTCGAACAAGGCGAGATGAAACTGTGGGAGGTCATCGCAGTAGCGAGCTGCGCTGCAGTGCTTGGGGACCAAATCGGTTACGGGCTCGCTCGGTGGCGCGGGCGGAATGTGGTGGTGGCGATTACGAATAAGTTTGGCGAATCCGGAATCGTCAAAGCCGAAGAGTTCACAAAGAGATGGGGTGGAACCGGAATCTTCCTGAGTCGATGGCTGGTGACGTGGCTTGGGCCGTGGCTCAATTTGACGAGCGGAATGGCTCGGTATCCGTGGCGACGGTTTCTATTTTGGGACGTGCTGGGTGAACTGCTCTGGGTGAGTTTGTACGTGATGCTGGGCAAGCTCTTCAGCGACCGGGTGCAGGACCTGATGGACTTGCTTGGGAATCTGGGATGGGTGAACCTTGGCTTGTTTGTCGCTGCCGTCCTCGGTTGGAAAACATTTCAGTACCTGCGCTCGCAAGGCTCAGCTCCGGCGAGATGAACGAGCTTCAGTTCTCTGCCGTTCCGTCGGATCGTTCCCGCTTTGACTCAATTCTTCTAACGGCGAAGCCGATGCCCAGGAGCAGGACCAGAGATATCAACGAAAGGACGATCTTATTGGTCAACAGCCTGTCGAACTCAGACTGTGGCGTCCCGCGGAACGACGGGCTGGTCGCCCAAATCATCTCTGAAAAACCCGCGATCAACAGCGTTAGGCCAAGCCACGGAAGCTTTTTCCAGTAGCAGAGGAATCCGATAATCAGAAAGGCAACGCCGCTAAACCAGAAGTAACGAAGTTCGAATACTTCCCTGGTCTTACTCTCCCAATCCTTAATGGCCTCCTTTAGCAAAGACTCCGATTTGTATGGTTCCTTTTCTGATTTTAGTAGTGACTTATATGGCTCCACTTCTGATTTACTTCCCGAAACATTGGCCGGATCTTTCGACTCTTCATCCGCATCCGCAGCCTTAACCTTGTTGTGAGCCTCGTCGTAAAGCTCGACCAGTTCATCGAGTGAGGTCGCCTTCTTGATGTCCGTAGTTACGGCCGGTTCATATCTGTCGAGCACCGATCCGGTAGGCTCCAGACAGCGAACATAAATGTGACGAACAGCCTGGGTAGAAAGGATAAGCGCTGTAACAACAAACAGTGTCGTTTGAAGAGCTCTCATTTGACGAGCCTCCTTAGCTTTGAGCTGTTTCCTTCGGCGCGCGATCACAATGCCCGCGGCCTGGTTGCTTGTAACAAAGGTTTCGATAGTGGTTAAGGGCACTCCTGTATGGGCGGTCCTCCGTGGCCGCCCTTAATCAGGAGCGCTTCCTCGAAGGAGGGGCGGCCACGGAGGACCGCCCACACAGGACTAGCGAATTCTCTGGTACACCCCCACTAGTCTCCGAATGCTTGCAGATATTTCAACCCCGAACCGGTGTTGAAGAGCACTACCCTGTCGTTACGAGTCACTTCACCGCGCGCCAATAACTCCTTCAAGGCTGGCAGGCAGGCGGCTCCTTCGGGCGCCGCAAAGATCCCTTCAGCCGAGCCGATCTCCTTCACCGCCGCGAGCAACTCGTCGTCGGTCACCGATACCGCGGTGCCCTCGCTCTTTCGCAGGATGTCGAGCATGATGAAATCGCCAAGGGCCTTTGGCACCCTCAACCCAGCAGCAATCGTGTGCGCATCGGGAATGTCTGCTCCGGTGTTCGCACCGGCTGCAAACGCCCGTACTATCGGAGCGCAGCCTTCAGCCTGGACGGTCACCATTCGCGGACGGCGGCTGCCGATCCAACCCATGCGTTCCATCTCGTCGAAAGCCTTCCACATCCCGATAAGCCCCGTCCCGCCGCCTGTCGGATACAGAATTACATCGGGTAATTCCCATCTCATTTGTTCGGCGAGCTCATAGCCCATCGTCTTTTTGCCTTCGACTCTATATGGCTCCTTCAATGTCGACACGTCGAACCAGCCTTCGGCGGCCTTGCGCTCGGCGACTATCTTGCCGCAGTCGGTGATCAGGCCGTCGATCAACGTAACATTAGCTCCCATCTGCCGGCATTCGACGATGTTTGCCCTGGGCGTGTCGTTCGGCATGAAGATAAACGCCGGGATGCCCGCCTTCGCCGCATAAGCCGCAAGCGCGCCCGCGGCGTTGCCGGCTGAAGGCACGGCGAGTTTCGTCACTCCTAGTTCCTTTGCCATCGAAATCGCGGCCGCCATGCCGCGAGCCTTGAACGAGCCGGTTGGATTGAGCGCTTCGTCTTTGATGAACAGGTGCGGTATTCCCAACTGAGCGCCCAGGCGCTCGGCCTTGATCAGCGGAGTCATCCCTTCGCCGAGTGTCAGTACGTTTTTGTCGTCCTCGACTGGAAGGACTTCGCGATAGCGCCACAGGTTCGGCTGGCGTCCGGCGAGCGACTCGCGTGTCAGCGTCAGCGCTGCGCGTTCGAGATCGTACGCGACCATCAGCGGCTTGCCGCATTCGCAGAGATTGACCAATTGGTGAGCAGGGTATTCTTTACCACACGATGAACAGTAGAGATGAGTGACGTTCATTATTGCTCCAGTGTCCGACAAATGTCCGACAAACCTTAATTTGTCGCTGTTCGAATCCAGGTAAATCGACAAACTGAAGTTTGTCGGACATCGGAGTATAGTGACGCGATAAAGACGTGGCAACTTGTAGCCGCTCAACCGCGATGCTAGAGTTTGTGACGTTCAAAACTGAAGGTGAATTGAAGGAGAGAAGGATGGCAAATCGACAAGCAATCATAGAAACAAGCAAAGGCAATATCACTATCGAACTCTACGAAGACAGTGCTCCGATCACCGCGGGTAACTTCATAGACCTTATTCAACGCGGGTTTTACGACGGCCTGACGTTTCATCGTTACGAACCCGGCTTTGTGATTCAAGGCGGCTGCCCCAAAGGCAATGGTACCGGCGGATTTGTTGATCCGAGCACCGGCCGCGAGCGGCGAATCAAACTTGAAGTGAGTCCGGAACTCAAGCACGGGGAAGCCGGCGGCGTTGCGATGGCTCGATCTTCGGATCCAAACAGCGCATCTTGCCAGTTCTACATCACGCTTGGGCCGGCAGCTTTTCTGGATATGAACTATGCGGTGTTCGGCCGTGTAGTCGACGGCATGGATACGGTCAAGCAACTCCGCGCGGGCGATTCGATGAAGAGCGTGAAAATTGCTTAGACCGCTCGAGGACGGTGATTCATCGACGCTTCCTGGACTAGTCGACCACTGACAGCGAGTAATCCCATCTCTCGGAAATTTCGGTATCGGCTCTGTCAGACTCCTACAGTCACTAAGGAAGAATGAACCGCTGATTTTCGCTGACTGCGTTTCGCTGATCTGCGCAGATCAGCGTACCGAAGGCGGCGCAAATCAGCGGTTAATTGCGTCGACGAGCCAGACGGACACTCTACCGGAAGTTTCCGCGATGACGGCGCCGCGGAGTGACCGGCGCCGCCACCTGAAGAATGATGTTTGAGACCGTCAAGGGCCAACCGGTGTGATAGAGCCGAACAGCCCATGCTGCTCGTGATCGATACCGGCGGTAAAGAAGAGCGTATTCGTGGGCCCGGCGGTGCCCCCGTTTCCGAAGCTCAGGGCCCACAGTCCGTCAATCTCTATCGGCGCGCCGTTCGTATCATTCAGGAAGCCGAAAAAGCTCCCGGTCTTGAGATCAAACTGGGCGATCTGTCCGCTCCCAAACTGGCCCACCAGCAATGTGTTGGTGACGCCAATCACAAACGGATTGCCGCTGTTATTGAAGAAATTAGCCGGAGGAAGCGCAACGCCCCACGGTGCGTTCATCCAGGACCCTGATTGAAGACGAAATATCAGTTTGCCGCTCGGGGTAAAGGCATCGACGTAACCGAGCCCCGGCCCATCGACCTCGTCCTCCTTGTCCTCATCCTGTTCGGCGAAGGTGACCCACAACGTGCTTCCAATGGCCTGCACGTTGAAGGGCGCGAAATCTGAAGGAAGAGTTGGATCGGAAAACGCGCCCGGGGCGAGCACGACCGGTGTGTAGCTACTATTAAAAACGTCGATCCTGTTCGCGAAGAAGTTCGCCGCGTAAAGGAAGTTCGCGCCATTGTTTTGCGCCAGGGCTAGCCCTTTGTAAATAGCTGCTCCGGAATTATTCGCCCGCAACACTGCGGCGGTGCCACTGCTCCAGCCAGCGACCGTTCCATCTTCGGTAGCAAAAATGAACCTGTCGCCAAGGAAGTCTGAGCTTCCATTGAAGACAATGCCGGTGGGTGATGATGGAGGGGTCCCGCCCGGCGGCACTGGTATCGTGACCACGAGCGGCACTATGCCGCCCGCACCGTTATAAAGCGTCGAGACCCCGGTTCCGTTGTCGGCAACCCACCAGGGGCTCGTTGCGCTTCGTGCCAGGCCCCACGGATTCTGGAGGTTCGGATCAGTGGTCGTTGCCATTCCGGGGACATCAGAAACAAGATTGGTCTGTTGAAAGCGTTGCGCAAAGGCGTTGGTGGAGAGACAGAGCAGCATTCCTACAGTGGCGATGGCGATGATGGTCGAAATCATCCGGCGGTAGAACGGATTCGATTCGTCGCCTTTGGTTGTTGGGTTAAGTGAGCGGGACATTGTGGTGCGCATTAAGGTTCCTCCATCTCGGTTATCAGATTTGGAGTATCAAGCGACCACAGAACCGATGAGAAAAGTTTCGCGAAAAGGATGAGTCGCGTCAAGTCCGTGGTGTTCGGTTATTGGGTTGCTGACTTGTAAGGTCCCGATCAGTCCGGATTGTCTGCTTGATCGAAGGCCGATGGTGTGAAACGGCGGGATGCCACTCAATGCTCGATGTCTGTCTCGAAATCGACAACGAGCTGCGCCCTTCCGCAGGTTCCGCACACCAGCGCTTCAACAAAGCGCTCTTCTTCGGTGTCGCTCAAGACCATCGTGAGTTCGTCACCCGAGTAGAGGCGGCCGGGCCTCAAGCGGCCTCCGCAGATTTCGCAGGTCGCAGGTTGATCTGCGTCACTGTCGGGCGCCAACGCCGCAGTTCCGCATTTGCCGCAGAAGGGATCGTCATCTGGAATCTTGTATCCGCACTGGAGACAGAAAGGCATTTGGACCTCGGCTCACTACATCGTCAAAACGACGCGCCCGGTAATCCTGGCCCGGCGCATTTCATCGAAGACTTCATTCACTTGTTCAAGCGGACGAGTCTCGACCCGACACTTCACCTTGCCGGCCGCCGCGAGTTCAAGCACCTCACGCAGATCTTCGCGGGTGCCGGTGGCCGAAGACATGATGCTGATCTCGCGCATCATGATCGCGGGGAATGAGAGGTCTTCGGCAGGCATTCCTACAACCATCAACGTTCCGCTGGATCGCACTGCGTAAAAAGCGGCATCGTAGGCGGCTTTTGCGGCGGACGTGACGACCGCAACATGAGCGCCGCCCATCTTGCGAATCTGTTTGGCTACTTCGCCAGTGGCATTGATTGTAATATCCGCTCCAAGCCGGCGCGCGAATTCGAGTTTGTCATCCGCGATGTCGATCGCGATCACTTGAGCGCCAAAACATTTCGCTATTTGTACAGCCAGGTGGCCGAGGCCGCCCACGCCGAAGATGGCAAGACGCTGGCCGGGCTTGATGCCGGACTTCTTGATTGCGTGGTACACAGTCACGCCGGCGCAGAACAGCGGCGCTGCTTCTTCTGAGCTGAGGGCTTCAGGCACTTTCAATGCGTGCGAGGCCTTAGCATTCATAAACTCTGCGTAGCCCCCGTCGACGGTTGCGCCGGTTATTGATTGCGACGAGCACAGATTTTCGTGGCCTTCCTTACAGAGCTCGCATTCTCCGCAAGTCCAGTGAGTCCACGCGGCGCCAACCCGGTCTCCGACTTGAAGGTTGCTGACGGCATCGCCGACCTGGACTACACGGCCGACTGCTTCGTGACCGGGGATCAGCGGGCGTTTGATGATTCGAAGCAAATGGGTCCAGTCGCCTTCGGCGATGTGCAAATCGGAATGGCACACCCCGCAAGCTTCGACCCTTATCAGCACTTCATCGGGTCCGGGCGTCGGTGTTTGTGTTTCTTCGATCTGAAGCGGTTGTTTGTACTCCCGAACAATGGCTGCTCTCATAGCGGCGTATGCTACTACGGCGAGAGGGGGGACGTGAAGAGTGAAACGTGATGCGTGATTCGATGCGTGAACATCGGTTTACTCATCCACGCATCACACATCACGTTTCACGCATCATGTTTCACTCTTCACGTTTCACGCATCACCTGTCAACCTGTAGAATGACTCGAATGCTGGTGTTGGGAATTGAAAGCTCCTGCGACGAAACCGCGGCCTCCGTCATTGAAGCCCGGGAGGACGCGCGAATCATTCGCTCGAACATCATCGCGTCTCAGGTCAAGACTCACGCGCCGTTCGGCGGCGTCGTGCCGGAGCTCGCTTCGCGCGAACACCTCGATCAAATCGCTCCGGTTGTTACAAACGCGCTGAAGGACGCTGGAATCACGCTCGACCAGGTCGACGGCATAGGGGTTACGCAGGGCCCGGGCCTGATCGGTTCGCTGCTCGTGGGGATTAGCTTCGCAAAGTCGCTGGCGATGGTGGCAGACAAGCCGATCGTCGGCGTGAACCACATCGAAGGTCATGTTTTCTCGGTTGTGTTCGACAATCCCCTTATACGTTATCCGGCAATTGCGCTCGTCGTGTCGGGCGGGCATACGACGCTATTTCTGATACCCGAAGCGGGACGCTATGCCGTGCTTGGGCGAACGCGTGACGATGCGGCGGGCGAGGCTTATGACAAAGTTGCCAAGCTGCTGGGACTCGGCTATCCCGGCGGACCGGTGATCGATCGACTGGCGAAAGCCGGCGACCCGCGAGCGGCTGAGCTTGTGTTCACGATTCCACGAATGGACTCGCCGAATCTCGATTTTAGCTTTAGCGGATTGAAGACCGCGGTGCTTCGTTACGT